>CAJULJ010000044.1 GCA_910587395.1 uncultured Oscillospiraceae bacterium
TTGAGATCGCGGTGAAGGAGGGCGGGGCCAGGTCCATCATGTCCTCCTACAACCGCATCAACGGCGTGTACGCCAACGAGAATCCGCACCTGCTCCAGGAAATCCTCCGGGACGAGTGGGGCTTTGACGGCTTTGTGGTGTCCGATTGGGGCGCTTCCAACGACCATGTGGAGGGCGTCCGGGCGGGCGCCCACCTGGAGATGCCCACCACCGGCGGCGACTCCGATCTGGAGCTGGTGGAAGCGGTCAAGTCCGGCAAGCTCAGCGAGGAGCTGCTGGATCAGCGGGTGGATGAGCTGCTGGATGTGATTCTGTCCACCACAAAGGCGGTGGCCCCCTTGAAGGGCAAGCCCTTCGACATCGAGAAGCACCACGCCATGGCGGCGAAGGCCTCCGAGCAGTCCATCGTGCTGCTGAAGAACGAGAACGGTATTCTCCCCTTGAAAAAGGGCGCCAAGGTTGCCGTCATCGGCGAGTTCGCCCAGAGGGCGCGCTATCAGGGCGCCGGCTCCTCCGTGGTCAACCCCACCAAGCTGGACAATGCCATGGATGTCATCAAAAACTTTGACCTGGATGTGGCGGGCTTTGAGGCGGGCTATCCCCGCTCCGGCAAGGGAGACCCGGCCATGCAGGCCAAGGCCGTGGAGCTGGCGAAACAGGCGGATATCGTCCTGCTCTACATCGGATTGGACGAGATCAGCGAGTCCGAGGGCCTGGACCGGGCCCACATGCGGCTCCCTCAGAGCCAGGTGGATCTGATCGAGGCCGTGGCGGCGGTCAATCCCAATGTGGTGGCTGTCATGTCCGCCGGTTCCGCCGTGGAGATGCCCTGGCTTCCCAGGGTCAAGGCCCTGATTCACGGCTACCTGTGCGGTCAGGCGGGGGCTTCCTCCGTGCTGAAGGCCGTTATGGGTGAGGTGAATCCCTCCGGCAAGCTGGCGGAGACCTACCCCGTCAAATACGAGGACGTGTCCTCCGCGCCCTACTTCCCCGCCAAAGAGCGCACCGCCGAATACCGCGAGAGCCTCTATGTGGGTTATCGGTACTTCGAGACCGCCAAGGTCCCCGTTCTATTCCCCTTCGGATTCGGCCTGAGCTATACCACCTTCGAGTATTCTGATCTGACCGTCACCGACAAAGAGGCCGCCTTCACCCTCAAGAATACCGGTAAAATGGACGGCGCGGAGGTGGCCCAGCTGTACGTGTCCAAAACGGACGGCGAGGTGTTCCGCCCCGCCAAGGAGCTCAAGGGCTTCCGGAAGGTGTTCCTCAAGGCGGGCGAGTCCAAAAAGGTGACCATCAGGCTGGACGACAAGGCGTTCCGCTACTTCAACGTGGACACCAACCAATTTGAGATTGAGGGCGGCGAGTGGAGCATCCTCATCGGCGCGTCCGCGGCGGACATCAAGCTGTCCGGCGCCGTGACGGTAAAGGGTACCGAGGCCGCCAGCCCCTATGATAAGGTCAGGTTTGCCAAGTATTTTTCCGGCGACATCAAGAGCATCTCTGACGCGGAGTTTGAGGCTCTGCTGGGCCGTCCTATCCCCGACGGCCACTGGAGCGGCACGCTGGACATGAACGACGCCATCTGCCAGCTCTACTACGCCAAGAGCGGTCTGGCCCGGTTTGTGTACAGGATCATGACCAACATGCTCAACAAGAGCATCGAAAAGGGTGAGCCGGATTTGAACATCACCTTCATCTACAACATGCCCTTCCGAGGCATTGCCAAGATGGCGGGGGGCATGTGCACCATGGAGATGGCCGAGGGCATTCTCACCATCTGCAACGGCCATTTCTTCAAGGGTCTGGGCCGGGTGATCGGCGGCTTCTTCCGCTCCGGGAAAAAACGCAAGGCGGCCATCGCCATTCATTAAGGAGGAGATACGATGAGTTTCGCGGAAAAGCACCCAAAATTGATGGAATGGGTCCGAAAAGGCGGCCTGTTCCTCCTGTTCAGCTATTTTGTCACCTTTCTCAAGGCGCTGCTGCTGATGTTCCTGCCCGACCTGTTCCGGGGCATGGTGGGCAACGCCGAGTGGCTGTGGCCTAACATTCCCGTGAACTTCCTGGGCGTTGACTTCAATCTGGCTGTGATCGGCAACGCGCTGGAGGAGGTGGACGGCGTGGTCACCGGCGGCCTGGCCTTTACCATAGCGAATCTGGTGACCATCTGCTTTGGCGAGTGCGTCAATTTCCCGCTTCAGCGCAACGTGACCTTCAAGAGCCACGGCCCGCTGGGCATTCAGATTGCCGCCCACGGCATCGCCACCATCGGGGTGTTCCTGGTGATGAACCTGTTCACCTGCGTGTGGAACCCCGTTACCAACGCGCTGATCAGCAACGCGGCGCTGCGCAACACCCTCCAGAGCATTGTCACCGCAGTCGTGACCGGCGGCGTGGCTATGGTCATCATCTTCGCCGTGGACAACAAGATCTTTGCGCCTGATTTTGGAAAAAAGAAATAGAAAAGAAGAAAAACACCCCGCCGGAGCCTCCGGCGGGGTGTTTTTGCTGCGGCTCGGATGGAGGCGGGGGCGGAGAGGCTGTGCCCTTTGGGAAAAATGCGGCGCGGGAGTGGTAGTCCCGCGCCGCAGCATTGGGTTTGCCGCTTAATCCGTGTCCTGCTCGAAGCTCAAAATGGTCCCGGTGGAGGCATCAATTTCGTATTCGTACTCGGTCCGGCTCTGCCGGAACTCGATCTCATATACCATTTTTCCATGCTCCCGGTCCATGCCGGCCTTGGTGAAGGTGGTCTCAGAGGCGGACAGGCCCGCGTGCTCCAGGGCAATGGCCTTGGCCTGCTCCGTGCTGATGTACACAGGCGCGGAGGGCTCGGCGGCGGCCGGAGCACTGGGCGCGGGCCGCCTGCCCTCGGAAGCCCCCTCACGCTCATAGCTCAGGATGCTGCCGGTGGAGGCGTCGATTTCGTATTCGTACTTGGTCCGGCCCTGCCGGAACTCGATCTCATATACCATTTTTCCATGCTCCCGGTCCATGCCGGCCTTGGTGAAGGTGGCCTCAGAGGCGGACAGGCCCGCATGCTCCAGGGCGATGGCCTTGGCGCGGTCCACGCCGATGTACATGGATGCGGACTGGCTGGGAACAGGGGCCGGAGTGCCCGCCGGGGGCCGGCTGGCGGCGGGGGTGCTGCTCTGGGCGGGCATAGACGGATTGGAGGGCTGGGGCGTGGCCTGCCCGGCGGGGGCGCTTTCCGGCGCTGGGGAATCGGACGCTCCGGCGCTGGGGGGAATGATGGACTCCTTGACCATGCTGCGCACTTCCCCGGTGTTGGCGTTGAGCTTGTACTCATACCGGGCCGTTTCGGTGCGGAAGCGGAACTCGTACACCCAGATGCCGTTGTCCTCCGCCAGGGCCTCCCGGCTGACGTTGGCCTCGTCCTCGGCCACGCCCGCGTCCGCCAGGGCCAGTTCCCGGGCTGCGTCGATGGTCAGATAGGGGACGATTCCCACCAGCTCCTGGGTGGGGGCGCCGGTCTCGTCGGGGAGCAGGGACTCGCTTGGGGGAACGGATTCCGAAACGGCCTCACTCTGGGACGGAGGGGCGTCCGCGCCGGGATTCCGCAGAGAGTAAACGGCGTATATGATGATGGCCACCAGGGTTGCCGCCGCCACCAGGGAGCAGAGAATGGTGAGGCGGGCTTTCTGGGGTGTTTCAAACAGGGATTTGAACTGATTCTGATCTAACATGACGGCCACTCCTTACCGCAATGGAATGCTACTGGTATTATAGCAGGCCGGAGCAAAAAAAGATAGCCCAAATTATGGCGGGCAAAGGGCGCTGAAGTGTTGACAAAAGCCCTGCCGTCGGGTAAACTTTACCATAGTTCGTATCATTGAAGCACGCGTTTATGCTCAAAATTCAACAAGAAAAAGGGGTTTTCATCATGCTGAAAAACAAAACCGCCGTCGTTACCGGCGGTACCCGCGGCATCGGCTTTGCCATCGTCAAAACCTATCTGGACAACGGAGCCAACGTAGTGGTGGCCGGTTCCCGCCAGGAGACGGTGGACAAGGCCCTGGCCAGGCTCACCGAGTACGGCGGCCGGGTGATGGGCATCTGCCCCGACCTGTGCGACCCGGAGGCGGTGGGCGCCGCCTTTGCCGCCGCCAAGGAGAAGTTCGGCAGCCTGGACATCCTGGTGAACAACGCGGGCGTTTCCTCCCGCGCCAGCCTGTATGACTACACTGTGGAGGAGTTCGGCAAGATTTTCGACCTGAACGTAAAGGCGGTCTTTGTGTGCGCCCAGGCGGCGGCCCGGATCATGAAGGAGCAGGGCGGCGGCGTGATCATCAACACCAGCTCCATGGTGTCCGAGTTCGGCCAGCCCTCGGGCAGCGGCTATCCCGCCTCCAAGTTCGCCGTCAACGGCCTGACCAGGTCCTGGGCCCGAGAGCTGGCCAAGGACCAGATCCGCGTCAACGCCGTGGCCCCCGGCGTCACCGCCACCGACATGGTGGCCGCGCTGCCCAAGGAGATGGTGGAGCGCATCTCCGCCGGGATTCCCCTGGGCCGGGTGGGCACGCCGGAGGACGTGGCAAACGCGTTTCTGTATCTGGCCAGCGACCAGGCGTCCTACGTCACCGGCGCCGTGCTGAAGGTGGACGGCGCGGCCATGACCTGAACCATGTAAAAACCCTGCGGAGGGGCGCTGAGATGAGAATCGCTCTGTAGGGGCGCATATCATGCGCCCCTACAGAGTTTCCTGAAAGCGGCTCCTTTGAGACCGCGGGGCTTTTCACAAGAAGATTTTTCGCAAATGCCCAGGAAATGCTTGCTTTTTTGGGGTAAAGCGAGTAAGCTTATGAAGGCAGGAGCCCCTATCCGTCCTGGTGCGTGAAAACGGCCGGACGATCCTGCCGCACACATAACAAAAGGAGAGAAAGAGCATGAAAAAACGTTTCCTGGCAATCACCCTGGCGCTGGCCCTGTGCATGGGGCTGGCCATTCCGGCTTTCGCGGCGGATGAGCCGGAGGCAAAGCCCGTGACGGTGGACGGCATTACCCTCAGCGATGTGGTCATCACCGACAAGTACGAGACCTTCCCCGCCGAAACCTTCGATTTCCCTGAGGGCTTCTACAATATGGGAATGATCGGCTTCCTCCGCGAGGAAACGGAAGAGTATGGATACGAAACCTTCGGCACCTACATTGTCCCTGATGACGCCGTTATCACCTTTGACCTGACGAAGGACAGCGACGCGGTTGTGAACGGCTATACCCTCAAGGAGACCGAGGATTCATCGGCGTCGGGCAACTGCTATGATGCGGCCTATACCGGCGGCATATTGCCCGAGAACCCGGAGGAGAGCATCACCTTGACCAAGAGCCAGCTTGACGGCGAGCTTCAGGAGTTCATTCCGGAGTATGACCTGCTGGTCTGCCGTGTGGGCGAGGGCGACTGGGTCTTTGTCATGTTTGAGAGCAAGGCTGCCGCCCTTGTTGGCGGAGATGACCCCGCTCCCGCCTTCACCGATGTGGATGAGGATGCGTACTACGCCGCTCCCGTGGCCTGGGCCGTAGAGAATAAGGTCACCAACGGCGCCACCGAGACCACCTTCGAGCCGGAGACCACCTGCACCCAGGTGCAGATCCTGACCTTCCTGTACCGCGCCGCTGATGAGCCCGAGACCGAGGCTGAGCTGCCTGTGGACATCGAGGGCAAGAACGTGGATTACGCCAAGGGCGCTCTGTGCTGGGCTGCCGAGAAGGGCATGATCGACGAGACCTTCGACGTGGCGGCGGACTGCACCCGCGCCGACGCCGTGAGCTTCATCTGGCAGGCCTTCGACAAGCCCGAGGCTGACAAGAGCGAGTTCAAGGATGTGGACGCTGAGGCCGCCTACGCCGCCGCCGTGGACTGGGCGGTGGCCAACGGCATCACCAACGGCACCGACATGGAGGCCGGCGAGTTCAGCCCCGATGTGATCTGCACCCGGGGCCAGATCGTTACCTTCCTGCACCGCGCCTATGTGGAAGAGGCCCGGCTGACTGTGGAGAAGTAATTTTAGCAGGCAAGCAGCGTAAAACAAGCGCCCCCGCCGACGGCGGGGGCGCTTTCGCGTTACGGCAGGCCGGGCAGGAGCGTGAGGACGGTGACCTCGCCGGTGCCGTTTGCCTTCTTTGTTTTTCTGCCGCAGATGGGATACCGGACGTTCCGGGTTCGGATGCTTGTTCGCGGCTGCCGCAATACCCCTTATAAGCCACCTCATACGTCCTTTGCGCCGTAAAAGTGCCGGGACAGCAGGAAGGATACCGCCAGCAGGGCCAGCCCCGCCACCGCCGCGATCGCGGGAATGGCGGCGGCCTGCGCCGGGGTGGGCTCGGCAAGCTCCAGGGATTTGAGCCATTCCAGCCCGCCCAGGGGAAACAGGGCCGCGACGACCAGCAGAAGGATTCCGCCCATGATGCCGAAGAACATCATCCGGGCCCGCTCCGGGCCGAACTTGTACAGGAAGGGCAGCATGATGGCGTTTACCAGCACGGACATCAGGCCCATCACCGAACAGCTCACCAGAAATTCCACAGGCTCCTCCACCCGTCCGGCGGCATACAGCATCACGCCGAGAATGGACGTCAGGCCCACGCTGAGCAGGCACAGGAGCAGGACGCAGAGATACCGGGCGGCTACCGTTTTCGTGCGGCCCACCGGCAGGGCCAGACCGTAGGTGTCCCACTTGGCCTGCTTGTCGTAGGCAAACACATTCATGGGAAGCATCACGACCATGACGACCAACAGCACGCCGACGATGTCCGCCGACCACACCCCGGTAAAAGCGATGCCCACGTATACTATCAGCATAAACAGGTAGGAGCGCAGAGTCTTGCGCAGGATGAGAAGATCCTTCAAAATCAGCCCGGTCATGCTTTCTCCCCCTTTACTACGAATACCATCAATTCGTCCAGCGTCACCGGCTCCACCGTCAGGCGGGGATGGAGCCGTTTGAAGTCGCTCCTGCGCCGGATCAGGGCCTCGGTGGAATACTGGCTCTTCCGGGTGGCCACCACATAGCCCCGGTCCACCTGTTCCAGCTCCTCCCGGGCGCACACCAGCCGCCCATAGCTCTCCAGCAGGCGGTCCTTCTCGTCGCACAGCAGCAGCTTTCCCTGGTGGAGGTAGGCGATGTAGTCCGCCACCTTTTCCAGATCGGAGGTGATGTGGCTGGAGATCAGGATGGCGTGGTCCTCGTCGGACACGAAGGCCAAAAATTCGTCCAGGATCTCGTCCCGGACCACCGGGTCCAGCCCCGCCGTGGCCTCGTCCAGCAGCAGCAGCCGGGGCCGGTGGGCCAGGGCCGCCGCCAGGGACAGCTTCATCCGCATCCCCCGGGACAGCTCCTTGATGTTTTTCGCCCCGGACAGGCCGAACTTGTCCAGATAGTCCCGGTACAGCCCCTTGTCCCAGGTCTTGAACACCCGGCACAGCACCGTCTCCACGTCCCGCACCCGCAGGTACTCGGAGAAGAAGCAGTCGTCCAGCACCATTCCGATATCCTCTTTGGCGCGGTCCGGATCGGCGCCCAGCAGGACGGCCGTTCCGGCGGTGGGCTTGACGATGCCCAGCATGGACTTGATCAGGGTGGTCTTGCCCGCCCCGTTCTCCCCAATCAGGCCCATGATGGAGCCGCCGGGGACCTTGAGGTCGATGGGCCCCAGGGTGAAGGTCTTGTATTCTTTGACAAGACCCTTGATCTCAATACAATTAGTCATAAGTCAGTCCTCATTATACAACGTGTTTAGCATTTCGGTGAGTTCGTCCAGGCCCACGGCCCCCGCCCGGGCGGCGTCCACCGCATGGGAGAGGTGCTCCTCGATCTGGCACAGCATGGCCTCACGCCGTGTTTCCCGGTTTTGAGCCGCCACAAAGCAGCCCTTGCCGGGGACGGTGGTGAGAAAGCCATCCCGCTCCAATTCTTCATAGGCCCGTTTGGTGGTGATGACGGAAATGCGCAGGTCCCGGGCCAGCAGCCGCATGGAGGGCAGGGCCTCGCCTTGGGGCAGCGCGCCTGAAAGGATGAGCCCTTTCAGCTGGCGGACGATCTGCTCATAGATCGGTACGCCGGAGGAGTTGCTGATGATGATGTCCATGGTACACCTCACAGGGAACCGCTCGTCAGCAGCTCCAAAATACTGTATATATACGATATATACAGTATAGATGGTCCATATGCGGTTGTCAAGGGGGAACCGCAAAAAATTTTCTGGCAAAAAAAGCGACGCTTTCCGAAGCGGAAAAGCGTCGCCAAACAAGGTATAAACAACAAAAGCCACCCCAGCCAACTCAGGCGCAGATCGTGGACCGCAGTAGCGTTCGGTGACAGAACACCGGCGGCAGCACAAATAGGGTGACACGCGCCGCTAAAGCCGCACGCGCCGGAAGGATCATAGATACAGCCGTATATAGCGTCCCGCCGGGGTACATAGGGGCCGCAGCCCCTATGCGCGCTCTTTGGGTACTTTCTCTCGCGTGAGAGAAAGTATCCCCCCGCGGAGCGGCGCTCCGTTTTACCGGTGCGTACCGGTAAAGAACAGCGCTACGCAGCCCGGGCCGGTGTGGGCGCCTATGACGGGGCCGATGGAGTTGATAATAATCTCCTTTGTCCCATAGCGCTTCTGAATCTCATCCGCCACAAACTGGGCGTCCTCCAAACAGTCGCTGTTGCTGATAAACATGGTCTGGGAGGCGGGGTCCTCCGCCAGCTCACCCACCTTGTCCACCAAAGCGGTGAGCGATGCCTTGCGCCCCCGGGCCGTGGTCACTTTAATGAGATGCCCCTCATTATCCACATGCATGACGGGCTTGATTTGCAGCATCGTCCCCACCACGGCGGTGGCGGCGGACACCCGCCCGCCCTTCTTCAGGAAAAACAGGTCGTTGACCGTGAACCAATGGCACTGGCGCAGCTTGTTTTCCTCCGCCCAGTCCCGGACCTCCTCCATGGACCTGCCCTGCTGGCGCAGCCTAGCCGCCTGATAGACAAACATCCCCTGCCCCAGAGAGGCGCACAGGGTATCCACCACATACACTTTGCGGCCGGGGTACTGCTCGGCAAGGTCGTCCGCAGCAATCTGAAAAGAGCTGTAAGTGGTGGACAGCCCGGAGGAAAAGGCCAGCACCAGCACGTCCTTCCCCTGCTTGAGGACGGTTTCGATGGCGTCGGTGGCCTCGCCCACGTTGACGGCGTTGGTGGTGGCCATGATGCCTTCTTTTTCCTTGGCGTAGAATTCGTCCGGGGACATCTCGCGGTTATCCGGGTAATTCCGATAGGTCTTGCCGTCCATGATGAAGGACAGGGGGAGCACCTCCAGCTCCAGCTCCTTCACGATGCTGTCGGGCAGGTCGCAGGACGAATCGGTGATGATGATATAGTCACTCATGGTTCAATACCTCCAAATCTTAGATATCATGAGACCAGCCCGGCAGGCCGGGCCGGGAATCACTTCTTCTTTTTCAGCAGGTCCTCATGGCCCGTGCGCTGGGCCAGAATCGCCAGAACCCGGTGGGCGGCAAGCCCGTAGGCATAGCTGCGCATGGTCAGGTCCAGCACCAGCTTAGGAAGGCCTTGGTCGCCGGTGTCCTCGTCGATGTGCTCGGCGGCATCCGCCATGGCCTGGTCCAGATAGTTACAGAAATACTCGTACTGCCGGTCCGGTGAGCGCATCTCCCGGCCCACGGTGGTGAGCACCTTCATCTCCCGCACGGACATGACCTGCTTTAACGCGCTGATGGCGGTGAGGTAGGCCAGGTGCTCCTGCCCGTATTTCTTGCCGTTGGCCCGCTCCACCAGGCCGTCTTTGATATAGTTGTTGATCATGGCGGAGGTGAGGGCGTCGCCGTCGCCGATGGAGACCATCTGCCGGGACAGGTAGGACACCACCTGGTCCATGTACAGCGGAATGTCGGGCAGCTTGTCCCAGCCGTCCGGACGCTGTTCAGACAGCTGTCGCTTCAGTTCGGCCAACTCCTCCATGGCGGTCCCTCCAATCAATACGGGCGGCGTCAAAATCTGATACGAGAAATTATATCACATCGTTTTGGGGACGTAAAGGGGAAAAATACAAAAAAAGGCCGCCCCCATGGCGGGGACGGTCTTTTCTTGGCGGTCACTTCGCCACAGGGAGGCGGGCCTCCACCACATAAGTGCGGCGGAGAAAGGCAACGTTATATCTGCGGCCACACACTCCGCTTTTTAGGTGAGAGCGGCAGGCTCAAAATCCATTGTCACCATATTGTCGGAAAAGCTGATCCACTCTGTCAATTCAAACTCAACCGTTGAAGTTTCGCTGGTCAGGACATATGCGCACTGCACATTGATCGTTGTTCCGGGGCGACCTCTTTCATAGATGCTCCCGAATCATAGGAGTCATCGCCTATGATCACCGCAGATTCAAGCTGTACGCCGTCTTGAAATGCCTTCGTGCCAGCAGACACCATGGCGCTTGTCGTATCCTCGCTGTTATTTGCCCACGCATAGGTTATGACAATGGCGGGGTTTCCTTGATAATCCTTTGCAAGTGACGCTCCTTTGATTTCGACATGATAGGCGCCCAAATCTCCGGAACCAGCGGGCTGAACGTCTTCGCTGCCGTTCTCGCCGCCGAATGGCTCGGAAACCTGTTCTGAGGGAATCTGTGAGGAGGCTGCCTGCTCTGATACTTCACTTGAGCTGTCCGGTTCTTTTCCGGCCCCGCTGCCGCTGGAAGTCCCGCAAGCGGCAAGAGACAGGACTGCAGCAGCCCCAAGCAAAAGGGCAAGGATTCGTTTTTTTCATGTGATTTCTCTCCTTCTATTATGTTTTCCAACAGACCGGTCCGGGGCAGGGCGCGTCCCCACCCCGGCAGTCCGCTGGAAACATAAAAAGCGGTGTCGAGCTTGAATACTCAACACCGCCTTGAAAAAATCAATGCGAACACAAAGCCTACTTACCGTTTCCCTCCTTGCTATTCCAGCGGAAAACGGATATAATAAGCCCGTGGTACGATGTAACATCGCTGTGTTGAGTGGTGTGGTCACTCGCGCAGGGCCGTGGGGCGTTCCCGCACCCCATGGCCTGCCGCCTTTTATGCTTCCACCTTGATTTTGCCCATCACAGCGGGAAATGCAAGAGGTTTTTACATATTATGAAAGCGGCCTGCAAGGGCCGCTTTCTTGTATTCATCAATCCACCGGAAGCCGCCCCAGCAGCAGCGCCGCCCCCGCCTGGGCCAGCAGCAGGTCGGGCGTCAGGCCGTCGCAGGGCAGGATCAGCTCCTGCCGCTCCACCGCCCGGCCGTCCAGGGAGACGAACTCCCGCTGCACCGCCACCGAGGCCCGCTGCTCGTCCAGGCTGGACAGGGTGAGGGTGTTCCGGCTGGACGCGCCGTAGCTGAGCACTGTCCCTGCGGGCAGGGCACGGGTCAGGGCGGACCGGCCTCCGGGCAGCAGGGCCGTGCGGCAGTTCAGCGCTCCCGCCCCCGCCCAGCCGGTGGCTCCGGGGGACACGATCAGCAGGTCCAGACCCAGCCCCGCCAGCAAAGCCGGGTGGCGGCAGGCCCGCACCAGGGCGGATGTGCCCTCCGCCAGCCGGCTCACCTGCTCCGCCAGTCCCTCGTCCCGCTCCCACACGCCGATCTGCCACATGGACCGCACCTCCCGACCTATGTACGCGAATGCGCCGAGGGATAGTGTGGCTTCTTTGCCGGATTTTATGCGCGGTTGCGCTCCCGGCGGTGGGTGAACAGCACGTAGTTCACCACATTGCCCATAATCAGAATGTTGCCGCACAGGTACAGCCACACCAGCATGATGATGACGGAGGCCAATGAGCCGTAAATCAGGTTGTACCGGGTGGAATTGCCCATGAGCAGGGAGAACACCATGGAGGCCACAGCCAGCGCAGCAGCCGCCGCCAGCGCGCCGGGCACCACCGGAGGCCGGGGCTTGTCCAACGGCGCGGCGAAGCGGTAGAGCAGGAGGATGAACAGGAACACCATGGCCAAAAGCAGGAGGTATTTCACCCACTGCCAGGTGCCGAACTGCTCCACCAGACCCTCCAGCTTGAGAAGCTGACCCAGCAGGTGGAAAAACCAGTTGCCCGTGACCACCACCGCCAGGGACAGGTAAATGGTGGCCAGCAGCAGCACCGAGAACAGGACACTGGCGATCACCTGCCCCAGCCCCCGGAAGGTGGCCCGGCCGTACAGCTCGCGCATGATGTTCATCAGCCCCCGCACGGCGGCGGAGGCGAACAGGATGGTGAGGAGCGCCCCGGTGAGCAGCATGGCGGAGGACTGGTTGGTGTCGATATAGGTCAGGTAGTCCTGGAAGAGGACCAGCACCCCCTCCGGCAGGAAGGGGTCGGCGTGGTCCATCAGGGAGGACAGGTCCAGGCGCAGCTCGTTGACGAAGGCGGAGATGCAGATCATGATGGGGAAAAAGGTGAGGATCAGGAAGTAGGCCAGCTCGGCGGCGGCACGGCTGACGCATTTGGAGAAATATACGTCCACCACATCCACCACAAAGCGGATGGGCGGGTGGGCGCGCAGCAGCTTGTCCAGCTTTTGTTTCACGAATCTGTCCCCCTCATGTTGGTCGTTTTGGGACAGTATATCAGAAAAAGCAGGAAAGGGCAACGGAAAAGAAGGTCGAAAATGAGAGCCCCGCAAAGCCGCCATCTGGCTTTGGGGGGAGAGGAGGCGCGGCCTGTGCCGGCGAGGTCATTCCAGCAGCATGGTCAGCTCGTCCACGCTCAGGGACGGGTTCAGCGCGATGCTGACGGCGTAGCCCAGCACCTTGCCCAGGTCCGCCACGCGCTGATCCACCTCCCGGGGGGTGACGAAAAAGTCCCCGCCGCCGGATAAGTCGGTCCGGTCCGGCTCCGGCCTGCCCGCGCGCTCCAACAGGTCCAGGGCCAGGGTGGCGCCGTCCACCACCGTGGGGACTCCCACCGTGAATACGGGCACGCCCAGGCTCTCCCGGTCCAGGGCGGAGCGGTGGTTGCCCACCCCGGAGCCGGGTATCACACCCACGTCGGACAGCTGCACCGTGCGGCACAGCCGGTCCAGGGACCGGGAGGCCAGCGCGTCCACCGCGACGACGCAGGAGGGCTTTAGCCGCTGGGCCAGGGCCTGAGCCACCAGGCTGCTCTCCATGCCGGTGGAGGCCAGTACCCCCGGCGCGGCGGCGGCCACGGGGCGCAGATCCCCAAAATGCTCCGGCACCTGCTCCACCAGATGGCGGGTGACCAGCAGATGGTCCACCGCCAGAGGGCCGATGAGGTCGGGGGTGACCGCCCGGTTGCCCAGGCCGACAACCAGGGCAGGGCCGGTCTCCGGCAGCAGCGGGCGCAGAGACGCCGCCACCGCTCCCACCGCCCGCTGAAAGGCGTTTTCCTCCCGTCGGAGAAGGCCGTCCAGCTCCAGGGTGACATAGGTTCCCTGGGGCTTTCCCAATGCCTGAGCGGCTTCCGGCGAGGTGATGGTGACGGTGGTGATAGGGAAGCCCTCCCGGTCCTCCTCCTGGGCGCGGACGCCGGGCAGGGACGCGGCGTCCCCGGCCCCCTCCCGCCAGAGCTGATGGGACTCCACGGCAAGGTCCGTGCGGCGCTGGGCCATGGCGATTCCTCCTTTGATACCAGATGTTGTGGCTCATGAAACCGTTTGCTCCTATTTTTTGCCGCAGGAAAGTTTCTATTCGAAAAAATGAAAAAAGGTGTTGCAATTTTTCCTTTTTAATGTTAGAATACATATCTGCGACGGGAAACCGCAACCGGAAAATCAAAAATATCGGAGGAGGTGTTTGGTTTGCCCAATATCAAGTCTGCCAAGAAGCGCGTCCTGGTCAATTCCACCAAGGCGGCTCAGAACAAGGCGCAGAAGTCCGCCCTCAAGACCCACCTGAAGAAGTTTGAGGCCGCGGTGGCCGGCGGCAACCGCAGCGAGGCCGATGCCGCATATAAGGTGGCCGTCAAGGCCGTGGATCAGGCCGCTGCCAAGGGTCTGCTGCACAGCAACAACGCTGCCAACAAGAAGAGCGCCATGACCCTGAAGCTGAACAAGCTGGCGTAAGGATTCGCTGACAAAAACCGTCTGCCCTCCGGCAGGCGGTTTTTTCATGAAGGAGGAGGACGCAATGGAGCGTCGGTTCGCGCTGGCGGAGGCGGCGGTCTCCTGCGGCTCCCCCACCAGGGGGAGCGAGGAGGCTTTCCACGCGTTGGTGGAGGCCGGTCTGCCCGCGCTGTTCGGGGGCGCGGAGCTGGCGCCCATGGAGAAGCCGGTCCCCTGTGAGAGCTGGCCGGAGGGTCTGCGCCATCTGGATACGGTGATGGAGGTGTGCCGCTGCCTGCGCGTCAATACGCTGGCGGCGTTGGGGCGGGGAGAGTATCCCGTAATCATCGGCGGGGACCATTCCTGCGCCATGGGGTCGCTGGCGGCGCTGGGGGAATTTTACGGCGCGGAAAACCTTGCGGTGGTGTATGTGGACGCCCACACCGACATCAACACCGACCGGACCTCTGAGAGCGGGTACATCCACGGCATGGACCTGGCGGCGGTCTGCGGGCTGTGCTGCGATGAGCTGACCGTGGGCAGAAACAAAGTGAACCTGCTGGGGGAAAACCTGCACATCATCGGGGCCCGGAGCATCGACCCGCCGGAGTACGGCGTGGCGGAGCGGGCCGGGGCCCATCTGCACACCGCACGGGAGATCCGGGAGCGGGGACTGGAGGCGGTTTTGGGGGAGCTCCTGCCCGCGCTGGCGGGGAAGCGCGTCCACATCAGCTTCGACGTGGATGTGCTGGACCCGGCGGAATTCACCGCCACCGGCTACAACATCCCGGAGGGGCTGACGGTGGCGGAGGTGGAGCGGATCGTGTCCGCCGTGCTGGATACGGGGCTGACATGCTCCTTTGAATGCGTGGAGTATAACCCCGCCATGGACCCGTACAAGAAGGACTTGGGCACTTTGATGGGCATTCTGCGGACGGTGGCGGAAAAGCTGAAATAAAAACACCCTCTGCCGGCGGCAGGGGGTGTTTTGTGAGAAAAAAGAATGGGGCCCCGCGAAAGCCCGGCCCGCGCAGCGGGCGGGCTTCCTGGGGATATGAAGCTTGCTCCGAATCAGTCCGCCAGGGCGGCGGTGATGATGGACATGGAGTAGACCTCCAAGGCGTTGCAGCCCCGGGACAGGTCGTTGATGGGGGCGTTCAGGCCCAGCAGAATGGGGCCGTAGGCGTCGAAGTTGCCCATGCGCTGGGCGATCTTGTAACCGATGTTGCCCGAGGAGATGTCGGGGAAGATAAAGGTGTTGGCCCGGCCCGCCACATGGGACTTGGGGGCCTTCAGGTGGCCGACGGTGGGAGACACGGCGGCGTCGAACTGGAATTCGCCGTCCACAGGGTAGTCCAGGTCCAATGCCTGGAGCTTCTTGCAGGCGTTGCGCATCTTGTCCACCATGGGGCCCGCGCCGGAGCCCATGGTGGAGTAACTCAGCATGGCCACCCTGGGCTCCGCGCCGAACCGGCGGGCGCACTGGGCCACCTCCTGGGTGATCTCCACCAAATCGTCCTCGCTGGGGTCGATGTTGATGGCGCAGTCGCCCATGGCCAGCACCTGGTTGCCGCCGGTGGCGAAGGGCCGCACCAGAATGAAGCAGGAGGACACGATTTTGTTGCCCGGCTTGGTCTTGATGAGCTGGAGGGCGGGGCGCACGGTGTCGGCGGTGGAGTAGGTGGCGCCGCCCAGCAGGCAGTCCGCCTCCTTCATGGCCACCAGCATGGTGCCGAAATAGTTGCCCTGCTGGAGGGCCTTGCGGCACTGCTCCTCGGTCATCTTGCCGCGGCGCAGCTCCACCATCTTGGCCACCATCTCGTCCATCTTGTCGTAGGTGTGGGGCTGGAGAATGGTGACGCCCTTGACGTTGAGGCACTCGTCGTCTGCAACCTTATAGATCTTCTCGGGGTCGCCAATGAGGATGGGGGTGAGGAAGGTACCGGACAGCAGCCGGGCGGCGGCCTCCAGGATGCGCGGGTCCTCGCCCTCGGTGAATACGATTTTCTTGGGATTTTTCTTCAGCTTCTGGATCATCAGTCTGAACATGGGTTTGATTCCCTCCGTTTTGGGGCGGCGGCGGGAGCACAGGTGGTTCCGGCTCCGGTTGCGCCCGTTTTTTTGCGTATGCTGCTATCTAATTTAACACCACCCGGCACTTTTTTCAAGGGGTATCTGGTGAAACTCACAAAAAATCCTCAAATATTTTCTTTGATATTCCGGCCCAATCAACTCTTTACAAAACGTATTGCCCCCGTTATACTATACTTACTGTGTTGCGGAGACGGCTGACGCGCCGTGCCCGCAGGAAATGCTGAGGGGATTTCCGCGTACCCTTGGAGCGCCGCCACTGGCCCTTGCGTCCGTGTGTCCGTGTGTTCGTATGTCCGTGGTCCCAACAGCCTTTTCCTAATGACGACATCGACTTTGGAAGCTACACTAGGAAAGGGGAAATCTGGATGACCAATCCCGATTTTGCACGAACTCTCTCCCTGTTGCGGCAGGAGAAGGGTATTTCCCAGCGGCAGGCCGCCAAGACGCTGGGGATTTCCCAGGCGCTGCTCTCCCACTACGAGAACGGGGCCCGGGAGCCGGGCCTGATGTTCGTGGTCAAGGCCTGTGATTTTTACAATGTATCCGCCGATTTTCTGCTGGGGCGCACCCTCAGCCGGGACGGCACCACCATTCTGGACGCCGACACCCTGTACGACGTGTCCGATGAGCGGGACAACGTGCTGCGGGGCTCGGTGCTGGCCACGCTCTCCAAGAAGCTGGTGGTGAACTCCGTGGGGCTGCTGTTCGACATCCTCAGCAAGGTGGGCGATAAGAAGGCCATCCGGGCGGCGGCGAACTACCTGTCCAGCACGGTGTACATCCTCTTCCGCCACCTCCACCGGGCCAGCGGCAATGAGAATACCGACTTTTTTAACATTCCCGAGTCCTGGTTTCTGGCGGGCCTGCCCCGGGCGGACATGCTTATGAGCGAGGCTGAGTTTGTGGACGCCCTGGCCAACACGGGGAAGGACGCGCAGTTCCCGCCCTTGGACAACGACGCCATGAAGGCGGCCTATCCGGGGACCTATCAGTCTCTGCTTCAAATCGTACACACCTGCGGCGAGCGGCTCAACGGCGAGATGGCAAGCCATCTGGAGAACACCCGCTGAAGGCCGCAGGTCTGGAACCGAGGAATTTTCATGAACGTACAAAGCCATCTGTTCGTACTCGTTTACCTGCCCCTGGTGCTGGTTTTATGGCGAGTGCTGGGCGGCCGGGCCGGTCAGAGCGCCGCCCGGATATTTCTGCTGTGCGCGGGGGTGGCGTTCTGCGGCTGGGGGTCCCCCCTGTCCCTGGCGGTGCTGGGGGCGGAGGGAGCGGTCAGCTACCGGCTGGGCCGGCGCATCCTGCGGGAACGGTCCCGGAGAAAGCCCCTGATGTGGGCGGGGGCGCTGCTGCTGCTGGCGGTGCTGGCCTTTTTCAAGTACACCGGTTTTGTGCTGTCCCTGACGCCGCTGGAGGGGCTGTTCGCGCCTCCGGTGCGGCTGATGCCGCTGGGCCTGTCCTTTGTCACCTTTCAGCAGCTTTTGTGGCTGAGGGACTGCTATGATGGAGAGGTTGGGGAGGATGTCTCCCCCTTGGACTACGCCTGCTGCCTCACCTTTTTCGCCACCGCCACCTGCGGGCCCATCACCCGGGTGGGAGAGCTGGCCCCGCAGCTGCGCCGCCCCGCGTCCTTTTCCTGGGACGGGCTGGCGGCGGGGCTGTATTGCTTTGCCCTGGGGCTGGGGAAAAAGGTGCTGGCGGCGGGGATCTTTGCCAATGGGGCCAACTACGGCTACGCGAACGCGGGCAGCCTGGCTCCCATGGACGCCGCGCTGACCATTTTGTGCTATACGCTTCAGATTTATTTCGATTTTTCCGGTTACTGCGACATGGCCTCCGGCATGGCCCGGATGATGGGGATCACTCTGCCGGTGAACTTCAACAGCCCCTATCGGGCTTTGTCCATAAAAAGCTTCTGGGAGCGGTGGCATATCACCCTGTCCCGGTTTTTCTGCCGGTGCGTCTATTTCCCCCTGGGAGGCAGCCGGAAAGGAACCGCCGTCACCTGCCGGAACATCATGATTGTGTTCCTGCTGTCCGGGCTGTGGCACGGGGCGGGCTGGGGATTTCTCATCTGGGGCGCGCTCCACGGGCTGGTTCAGGTGGCGCAGCGGCTTTTGAAGGGGAAGCTGTCCCTGCCCAAGCCCCTGGCCTGGGCGCTCACGTTCCTGTTTGTAAGCGCTGCCTGGGTGTTTTTCCGGGCGGACAGCGTCAAACAGGCCCTGACGATGCTGAGCAGACTGTTTGCGGGCGGCTGGGGGCTGCCCAGTGAGGACTTCGCGGCCGCCCTTCCGCTGGAGGCGATGTCCGTGGCGTTTTCGTTTATCCAGTACAGCCTGCTTCCCGGGGGGATGGGGCTGGTGTACTGGCTGCCGCTGCTGTTCATCCCGGCGGGGCTGGCCCTGCTGGCCTGCCCCAACCCCTTGGCGCAGGCGGAGCGCTTCCGTCCCACGGTGGGAAAGGCCGTGCTCACCACCCTGTGTCTGGTGGGGTCGGTCCTGTTCTTTTCCGGGGTGGCCACCTTCATTTACGCCAATTTCTGAGGGGGTGCGAGGGTGAACGCGAAGGGTTTTTTTATCACGGTGCTGGCCTGTACGCTGCTGCTTCTGGCCTGCGCGGCGGGATTCGTGGCCTGGACGGACCCGATGCTTACCGTTGGCAAGCTGGAAGAGGGAGAGACCGCGCTGTTTATGAACGAGCGCTATGAGATGGCTGGCCTGATCCGCAACCAGGATTACTCCGCCCTGGTTATGGGTACCTCTCTGGTGGCCAACTACCGGGCCTCCTGGTTTACCTCGGGGCTGGGGGAGGAGACGCTGAAGATCACCTTCCCCGACGGTTGGATCTCCGAATTCGACACGGCGCTGGACCTGGCCATGCGGACCCATCCGGATGTGAATACAGTATTTTTCTGCCTGGACCCCAATATTCTGGTCCGCTCGGACAGTGAGCGGCGGGTGGAGCTGCCGGGATACCTGTACAATGACAACCCCTTTGACGATGTGGAGTTTTACCTCAGCGCCGACGCGGTGACGCTGTCGGCCAAAACGCTGTGGGAGCGGCAGTGGGGCTGGGCCACCGAGCTGGACGACGCCTACGTCTGGGACGGAAACTTCGACTTCTCCCGGGAGACGGTGCTGAAGGGCTACATCCGGCCGGAGCCCAGCGGCACGGCCCTGCCGGAGGACGCCTATCTGGCGGCAGCAAAGGAGAACCTGGATGTGCTGTGCGGCTGGATGGAGCGCTATCCGCAGGTTCAGTTCCACATCTGGTTCCCGCCCTACAGCATACTGTACTGGGACAAGATGATCCGCCTGGGCACGGCGGACGCCATCCTGAACGCGGTGGAGTATGCCGCCCAGCGGCTGATCGGCTGCGAGAACGGGAAGGCGTATATTTTCCTGGGGCTGTTCGACACCATTACCGACCTGGACAATTACACGGATCATATCCACTGCTCCCGCACGGTGAATTCCTGGGTGGCCTGGACCATGATGGGAGGCTACTGGCAGCTGACGGATGAGAATTGCCGGTCCGCCGTGGAGGAGCTGCGCCGGTTCGTGCACGATTATGATTATGAAGCCATCTTCAACTGAGCTTGGAGGCATTTATGACAGACCAATCCAAAATTCGCAACTTTTCCATCATCGCTCACATTGACCACGGAAAATCCACGCTGTCCGACCGGATGATTGAGATCTGCGGCGCGGTGGAGCAGCGGCAGATGGAGTCCCAGCTGCTGGACAACATGGACCTGGAGCGGGAGCGGGGCATCACCATCAAGGCCCGCGCGGTGCGCATGGACTACAAGGCGGCCGACGGGGAGACCTATTGCCTGAACCTCATCGACACGCCGGGCCATGTGGACTTCAACTACGAGGTGAGCCGGTCCCTGGCCGCCTGCGAGGGGGCGGTGCTGGTGGTGGACGCCGCCCAGGGGGTGGAGGCCCAGACCCTGGCCAACACCTACCTGGCCCTGGACCACGATTTGGAGATCCGCCCGGTGCTGAACAAGATCGATCTGCCCGCCGCCGATCCCCAGCGGGTGAAGCGCGAGATTGAGGATATCATCGGCCTGCCCGCCCTGGACGCGCCGGAGATCTCCGCCAAGCAGGGCATTAACATCCCGGCGGTGCTGGAGGACATCGTGAACAACATTCCCGCCCCCTCCGGCGACCGAGAGGCCCCCTTGAAGGCGCTGATTTTCGACAGCCAGTATGATCCCTATCTGGGCGTCATCGTCTACTTTCGCGTTATGGAGGGCGCCCTGCGGCCGGGGATGCAGGTGAAGCTGATGGCCTCCGGGGCCCAATACAATGTGCTGGACTGCGGCTACCTGCGGCCCCTGGGGATGGAAAGCGCCAAGGAGCTGTCCGCCGGGGAGGTGGGCTGGTTCACCGCCTCCATCAAGACCGTCAAGGACACCCGGGTGGGCGACACCATCACCGAGGCCGCCCGGCCCACCGGCGAACCGCTTCCCGGCTACCGCCCCGCCCAGGCCATGGTGTACTGCGGCGTGTATACCGAGGACGGCTCCAAGTACCCGGACCTGCGGGACGCGCTGGAAAAGCTCCAGCTCAACGATGCCTCCCTGTCCTTCGAGCCGGAATCCTCCATCGCCCTGGGCTTTGGGTTCCGCTGCGGCTTTTTGGGGATGCTCCATATGGAGATCATCCAGGAACGGCTGGAGCGGGAGTTTGACCTGGACCTCATCACCACATTACCCTCGGTAATTTATGAGGTGACGAAAACCAACGGTACTCTGGTGCGGGTGGATAATCCCCACAACTACCCGGACCCCGGCTCCATCAAGGAGGCCATGGAGCCCTACGCCAACGTGTCCATCATCTCGCCGCCGGACTATGTGGGCAATATCATGCCCCTGTGCCAGGAGCGCCGGGGAGAGTACAAGGATATGCAGTATTTGGATACGAATTTGGTGGAGATCCGGTACCTCATGCCCTTGAACGAAATTATCTACGACTTTTTCGACACGCTGAAGGCCAAAACCCGGGGCTATGCCTCCCTGGACTACGAGTTGGACGAGTACCGTCCCTCCGACCTGGTGAAGGTGGACCTGCTGCTCAACGGCGACCAGGTGGATGCGCTGTCGTTCATCGCCCACCGGGAGAAGGCCTACAAGCGGGCCAGGCGCATCTGCGAAAAGCTGAAGGAGAACATCCCGCGCCAGATGTTTGAGGTGCCCATCCAGGCGGCCATCGGCGGCAAAGTCATCGCCCGGGAGACGCTGAAGGCCCTGCGCAAGGACGTGCTGGCCAAGTGCTACGGCGGCGATATCACCCGGAAGAAAAAGCTGCTGGAGAAGCAGAAGGAGGGCAAGAAAAAGATGCGCTCTCTGGGCACGGTGCAGATGCCCACGGAGGCGTTTATGGCTGTGCTCAAGCTGGACGACGAGGGTTGAATACGATTGAGAGCGCTCCGAAAGGAGCGCTTTTTTTTGTCGTTTTTGAGAGGAGGAACAGTCCTCTCTTATCGAAATACCCAAAATTATCCAAATTTTGAGTTGAGAGGAAAAAAGCTCCCGTGAATGGAGCGCGGACAGAGAATGGTGGGGAAATGCTGCGTAATGGGGCGGATTTCAGGGAAAATTAAGGAATAATTTACATAGTTTTAGAATAAAAAGGATAAATAAGGGAAAAACGAGAGGATGGCTTATCCTATCTTACGCCGCCGAAAGGTTCCTGAAAAACGGCAAAAAA
>CAJULJ010000045.1 GCA_910587395.1 uncultured Oscillospiraceae bacterium
TCCAAATTCGTTGTATTGCCATTTGGCTCCTCGTTTATTGACGACACCATCTAGGGACCAGAGGTCTTTGAGCAGGCACGGCGCACCGCCAGGCCCATTTTTTTGAGCGTTGGCTACTCCACCTGCCATTGGTGCCATGTCATGGCCCACGAGTCCTTTGAGGACCAGGCGGTGGCGCAGGCCATCAACGCCGCATTTCTTCCCGTGAAGGTGGACCGGGAGGAACGTCCCGATGTGGACGCGGTGTATATGGCGGCATGTCTGGCTATGAACGGCTCCGGCGGCTGGCCCCTCACCGTTCTGCTTACCCCGGACCAGAAGCCCTTTTGGGCGGGAACCTACCTGCCAAAGCCCCAGCTGCTTCAACTGGTCGATGAGGCGGCCCGCCTGTGGAGGGAGGACCGGGTGGGAGTGCTGAGCGCCGGGGAAGCCCTCACCGCCCACTTGCGGCAAGCAACGCAGAACCGGCCCGGCGCACCCGGCAGGGAACTTGTCCAGCGTGCCGTCAGTCAGTTCGCCCAGAGCTTTGATGCGCGGTGGGGCGGGTTCGGCCCCGCGCCCAAGTTTCCCACCCCGCACAATCTGATTTTCCTGCTGCGCAATTCCCGGCTCACCGGGGATGGGCACGGGAAGGAGATGGCCCTGCAAACTCTGGACGCCATGTACCGGGGCGGCTCGGGACTACCCCGCCGGACACAGCTTTGCCATGCTGACCCTTGAGGAGGAGCTGTGGTCAACTGAGGAGCTGGTAGTGACCGCGCAGGAGCCGCCGGAGGAACTGCGAACCCTTCTCCGGGAGACGTCCCGACCGGAACTGGCCACACTGGTTAAAACTCCAAAGAGCGCTGGTGTGCTGGCGGCGCTGGCCCCATTTACAAAGGACTGCCCCATCCCGGAGCGAGGGGCACGGTACTATCTGTGTCTAGATGGGGCCTGCACCCAGCCGGTGGACAGCGTAACAGAACTGAAGGCGCTTTTTGCGAAAAATCGATGAACCCACGCGGATGGGCAAAACGAAAACCACCCTGTATAAGGGTGGTTTTCGTTTTGCGTCTCAATCGCCGCCGCGCAGAAGGTTCTGGACATAGACCTTCAGGCCGGCAAAGGAATTGACACGGTCCGGACGGGCGCTGAACGGGCTGCCGAATCAAGCCCTCAATAAGGGGATTCCGAATGAGCGGGAGATCCCGCTGCGCTTTTTGATCGGCGTGATTTTGGGCGATGTAGCCAAAATGGGGGCGGGAATATGGGAGATGTGCCAGCCGGAGCAGGCCGGAACGCAGAGCTTGAAAAGCTGTAAAAGTTTTCCCCCAAGGATTGACATCGCCGGACTACTATGATAGACTACAGGAGGTCTATAAAATTAGACTTGCAAAAATGACTTGTATATTTGATGGAGGACTGCCGTATGAGACAAATCAGCCTGTTTCTTTTGGGGCTTATGCTTGCCCTTTGGCTTGCGGGGTGCGGGATGGAGGCGGCGGGGCCGTCCCGGACAGGGACGCCGATGCCCACGCTCTCGCCGGAATTGATCTGGACGCGCGCGCCGGATGAGTCCGCTCCGCCGGAGCTGCCCCGGACATCCCCGGCGGATGAGTCCGCCCCCCTTCCCGCTCCAAGTTCCGCGCCGGGGCCGCTCCCGACGGAGGAGGGCGGCTATTTTGACAACGCTCTGTTCGTGGGCGACTCCATTATGGAGGGCGTCCGCCAGTACGCGGCCGCCCGCCGGCAGCAGGGCGAGGCGCTGGGTACGGCCCAATTTCTCACCTCCACCATGGGCGTATCCCTGGCCGGTCTGGTGGGGGACCGGGATGTGGGCGTGAAATTCAGCTATCGGGGGGAGGAACGGCTCCTGGAGGACATTGTGGCGGAAATTGCGCCCCGGCGGGTGTTCCTGATGCTGGGGCTGAACGACCTGGCCTCCGACCCGAATCCGGTGATTTTGGATGTGGTCAACCGTTACACCAATCTCATTTTAAGACTTCGCTCGGCCTGCCCCGAGGTGGAGTTTATCATCATCACAAATCCGCCCAAGGTGGCCTCTCAATGGCTGCCGGATTACACCGCCAATCGGAATTTCGGCAATGAGCTGATCGGGGAATTTGTGGACGAGCTCAAGGCGGTATGCCCGGAGTGGAGCATCGAGTATGTGGACGCATACGAGGCGCTCAAGGACGAACGGGGCGCGCTGCCCGACGAGTTCTGCCGGGACGGCTTCATCCATTTGAACCATCAGGGCGCGGCAGTTGTGGTGGAGGCGCTGGAAGCCTTTGCGGAAGGGCGGTGAGCGAAATGCGAAGGTATTTGGCCGTGGTGATCGTTTTGATTCTGCCGCTGTTCGGGTGCGGAGCCCCGGCGGGGCAGCTTCCGCCCCCGGCGGAGCTGTTTGCCGCCGTTCAGGCCCAGGTGGAGCTGCCGGAAATGGTGGACACCGCCGAGACGGATCTGGAGGCCCTGACCGGAATTGGTCCGGATACTTACGACGGCGCGGTGTGTTACCGGCTGCTGGAGGGCACGGCCCCGGACGAGATCATCATCGTCCGAGGCCGGGACAGCGCCGCCGCCGGAGCCATTCAGGAGCGCCTGGAAAAGCGCCTGGAGGAAAAACGGGAGGCGGGCCGGCTCTACCTGATAGAATATCAGCCCATGCTCCAGGCCGGAGTGGTCCGGCGGGACGGGCTGACCGTGTCGCTGATCGTGTCCGGACAGGTGGAGGAAATCAGCCGAGTATATGAAAATCTGCAATCCCACAGTGCAAAGTGACCCAATATAGGAAGAACGGAGGACCTGTTGATGAAAAACCGATTTGGGCTGGTGACCAGCCTTTTGACCACCCTGTTTGCCTTTGGCGCCTTTGTGGCGCTGGCCATGACCCTGTGTTCCCTCACTGCCTGCGCCCCCGCGGGAGACGCGGCGGTTTCACCGCCGCCCCCGGCCTCTCCCATGGAGCCGTCTGAGCAGGTGTCGATCTCCCTCCCGGACCCTTCCGCGCGGCCTTCGGAGGGCGCGGTTCCCAGCCTGGGCGTCCCGGCTTCGGAATCGGTGGCGCCGCCCCCGGCCCAACCCTCTGCCGCTCCGAGCGCTCCTGCCCTGGCAGAGGTTTCCCAGACCCCGGCGCAGCCCTCCATCAGTCCTCTCAACCCCTCCTTCCCGGAGATCCCGCTGGACGATGAGAGCAAGCGGATGCCCGTCCCCGATTTTCTGGATGAGGACCAGCAGATGCTCTACCGTCAGGCGCACAGCATATACAGCCGCCTGTTCGGCGCGAATGTCATGATCGCCGTCGGGATGGAGGACAAGTTTCCCGACCTGCCCAACCTGGAGGAGCGCAGCGGCATCGTCTACACCAAGGCCGTCGGGCGGTACGCCGCCTGGGCCGATTTTGACGCCATGATCCACTCCCTGTTCACCGACCGGTTCTGGACCGCCCGAAACGCCATCCAGCGCGGGGAACGGTACGTCAACATTAACGGCGCGCTCTACTTCCTGGACGTCTCCATGGGAGGGTATTACCGCAACGACAATTTCCCGGATACCTTCCAGCTGAAATCCAAAACGGACGACGAAATTGTGTTCACCCTCACCGGCTACTACAGCTCCCCCTGGCCCAACGAGGGGGAGAGCGTTGAGCAGCGGGACCAGCGGCTGAGGGACGGCTGGGATTACACTCTGGATTTCAACGTCAAGCTGGTGCGCACGGCGGGGGGCTGGCGGTTCGACAGCTTCCACGCCACGGCGGCGGACCAGGAGGACCCGGAGACGGCGGCCCTGCTCCACAGGCTGCCCGGCTAGGGCAGCCTATCTGCCACAAACGGGAGTTCAGCCGGGAGGAAGCTCATAAAAATGAGCTTCCTCCCGGTTTTTTGATGGGCTGTCCTCAATGTTGAAAATTTGTGCTTGACAAATCGAGCGGTCGTACTATAATTGAAGTACAAATGTTTGATATTGGCGTTGATTTTTTGGGAAGGGGGATGCTCCGTGGAGGTCATGGACAAGCTGACGATTCTGGCCGACGCCGCCAAATATGACGCCGCCTGCACCTCCAGCGGGGTGGTCCGGGGCGGGAGGCCGGGGATGATCGGCACCGCCACCAATTCCGGCTGCTGCCACACCTTCTCCGCCGACGGGCGGTGTGTCTCCCTGCTGAAGGTGCTCTACACAAACTACTGCTGCTATGACTGCGCCTACTGCGTCAACCGCCGGTCCAACGACGTGCCCCGGACCGCCTTCACCTCGCGGGAGCTGGCGGAGCTGACCATTCAGTTTTACCGGAGAAATTACATCGAGGGGCTGTTTTTGTCCTCGGCGGTGCTGAAAAGCCCCGACTACACCACCGAGCGGATGATCGAGACCCTGCGCCTGCTGCGCACGGAATACCGCTTCAACGGCTATATCCACGCCAAGGCCATCCCGGGGGCGGACCCGGGGCTCACCCACGAGCTGGGGCTGCTGGCGGACCGGCTGAGCGTCAACATCGAGCTGCCCTCGGAGAGTTCCCTCCAGTTGCTGGCCCCCGACAAGACCAGGGCCGCCATTTTCAAGCCCATGGCCCAGATCCGGGACGGGGCGGCCCAGTCCAAGGCGGAGCTGAAGCTCTACCGCCACGCGCCCCGGTTTGCCCCGGCGGGGCAGTCCACCCAGATGATCGTGGGGGCCACTCCCGAGAGCGACCGGCACATTTTGTCCCTGACGGAGGGGCTTTACCGGAAATACCGGCTGAAACGGGTGTTTTTCTCCGCCTATATGCCCGTGTCCGACCATAAAAGCCTGCCGGTGCCCGCGGGGTTCAAGCCGCCCCTTCTGCGGGAGCATCGGCTTTATCAGGCGGATTGGCTTCTGCGGTTTTACGGCTTCACCGCACGGGAGATTTTGGACGAGAGCCATCCCAATTTTGACGCGGCGCTGGACCCCAAAAGCGACTGGGCCCTGCGCCACCCGGAGTTTTTCCCGGTGGAGGTGAACCGGGCGGACTACGAGGCCCTTCTGCGGGTGCCCGGCATCGGAATGCGGGGGGCCCAGAAGATCGTCACCGCCCGGCGGTATGGCCCCCTCTCCTTTGAGGGGCTGAAGCGGCTGGGGATCGTGATGAAGCGGGCCCAGTATTTCATCACCTGCTCGGGGAGAATGCTGCCCGGCCTGCGGTGCGGCTCGGACAGCGTCTACCGCCGCCTCGTCGGGCTGGAACAGGCGGAGCTGGGCAGCGGGGAGAGTTGGCAGCAGCTGTCCCTGTTTGAGGGAGGCGCGGAGTGATGACGGCATACCGGTATGACGGCACCTTTGCCGGGTTTCTGACCTGCGTCTGGGACGCGCTGGAGAGCGGGACGGAGCCTGTGGAGTTTCTATGCTCCGGCGATGAGGTCAGCCTGTGGGAGACGCGGCGGCCGGCCACGGACGCGGAGAAGGCCCGGAGGCTTTACGCCGCCCTGGCGAAACGGGTGTCCCCGGCCTTCCAAAAGCTTGTCGCCCGGGGGTTTTTGACCTGCCTGCCCGAGAAGGAGCTGGACCTGCTGGCGCTGATCCGGCGGGGACTTCGGGAGGGGGACCGGGTGCGGCTGGACCTCAGCAACCCGGTGATGGCCCGTGTGAACCTGGCGCTGACGAAAATGTGGACCGAGTGGGACCATTTGAAGGGGTTTATCCGCTTCTCCGACCTGGACGGGGCTCTGGTGGGGGAGATCGAGCCCAAGAACCGGGTGCTGCCTCTGCTGGCCGCCCACTTCGCCGCGCGGTACTCCGGGGAACGGCTGGTGCTCTACGACCGGACCCACCGCGAGGCGTTTGTATCCGATAGAGGCCGGTGGAGGCTGCTCCCGGCGGAGGACTTCCGCATGGGCCCCGCCGGGTCGGAGGAGCGGGCCTTCCGGGCCATGTGGCGGAAGTATTACCAGACCATCGCCATTGAGGGGCGGCTGAATCCCAAGTGCCAGTCCGCCCACCTGCCCAAGCGGTACCGGCATGTGATGACTGAGTTTATTACCGACAGGGAGATGGAACAGAGCCTGCCGGGTCAAACCGGCGGAGCGCTCCCGCGTACAGGCGAAAAGGCCATAGAGGGGTGACCCTCTATGGCCTTTGGCTCATGTGTTTTCCACATCCACCACCCGGAGATAGCGGCGCAGGGGGTATTCTCCGTCGTGGGCCTCGCCGGGGAAGGAGGCGGACATCCCGCCCGCCCGGGTGACGCGGGTGAGGCCCGCGCGGGCCAGCAGTCCGGTCAGCTTCCCACGCTTTTCGGGGGAACACAGGAGACCCGCCGTCTGAAGCCGTCCCTTCTGGCGGCGGAGGGCGGAGAGCAGCGCCCCTTGGGGGAGGAGCTTTACCAGCACGTTGCCCTCCATGGGGGACAGCTCCAGCTCCCGGCCGGGCCGGAGGATGATGGAGCATCCCTTGCCCCGGAACAGGGCTTCCCCCTCTGCGGTTCCATCCACGACGCGCTCCAAAAGGGCGGTGTGGCCGCTGAGAGAGGAAGAGGCTCCGCCCCCTGGGGCGGGGCGTGTGGACGCCGCTTGTTCCAGATAGGGCAGGAACTCCCGGCAAAAGGCGATCCCCGCCTCCCGGTCCTCCGTGTCCAGGAAAATCACCTGACAGGAGGAGCACAGGCGCTGGTTTGTCTCCGCGATATGGGCCGCCAGGGCGGACAGCTCCGCCTCCTTGTCCGCATAGCCGGAGACGTAGGCGAAACTGAGCCGGTGGCCCCATTCCATGAGCTTGCATCCCGGTCCGGCCAGGGTCCGGGCAGACTTGATGGCTCCGTCTCCGCCCCATACCACCAGCCCGTCGGCCATTGCGGCCAGGGCTTTCATATCCTCCCGCTGCCCGGAGGGGAGGTCGAAGGCGTAAATATAAGGGGACAGCCGGGGTTCCTGCTCCGCCAGCAGCCCAAAGGCCGCCAGGGAAAGGCCCTTATCCCCATGGGGCAGCTTGACCAGGTTGATGTTGCCGGTGAGCAGTCCCTCCAGCACGGTGTAGACCGGCAGCCCCGGCATATTGCCCGCGGCGATGTGGAACAGCACGCCCAGGGGCAGGACGCGGGCGGTGGTCCTGGCAGACTCCCTGGGGGCGAAGGGGGCCGGGCCCAGCTCGGCGGACAGCCTGACCTCCAGGCTGTCCCGGCGCAGGAGGGGGAGCAGCGCGTCCAGCTTCACTCCGGCGGGGAGAAACTGGGACAGAAGCGGGGCGAACTCCCCGGCCTCCAGCCGCCTGCCCAGCGCGTCCACGGCGGAGATCACCGTCTCCGCCTCCAAAGGCGGGGCTGTGCGGACAGCGTCCAATTGAGCCTCCAGGCTGCCCAGAACGCGTTTACGCTGTGAATCGGGCAGCAGCTTTCCATTGACGAAGATCAAAAAGCTTCCCCCTTTCCCAAAAGCTCGGACGCCCCGGCGGCGCAGGTCTGGATGCCGCTCATCCCCACCCGGCCCAGGATGGTGAGGTAAGGGGTGCGGATGCCGCAGCCGCACTTGTCCCCCGGCGTCAGATAGCCCAGATCGTCGGTCATGACGCTGAGGGTGGGGGTGGCGCACATCAGGGGAGAGATCAGGTTCACCAGCCCCACCCGGCCCATGGGCAGGGGCTCCAGGGTATCCGGGTCCCGGATGATGATCCGGCCGTAGGCGGGTATGTGGAAGTGGTGGCGTTTGCAGGTGTTGTAAAACACGGGGTGCTCCACCGCGCCGAACAGCTCGTTGATGTTTTCCTCGGGGATGCCCAGGGTCCGCTTCACCAGGGCATAGAGGGTGCTCTTGTCCACCTCCTGGGCGGAGTGCTGCTTCCAGCCTCCCGCCAGGATGATGCGGGAGTCCCTGGGCAGCTTTACCCGAAGTCCCAGCTCCTCCATCCGTTTCAGCCCGAACCACAGGTAGGAGGGGAAGCCGATGACCCGTGTGGGGAAGTGGGAGCGCTCCAGCTTTTTCAGGGACCTGGCCACGTGATCCAGGTCGGGAGCGTAGGCCCCGTCCACCATATGCAGGGCATAGGTGCGGCTGAGGGGCGGGGAGAAGTGGGTGAGCCCGAACATGGTGCGGGTGACCCCGGTGTGGTTGGACTTGTGGGGCTTGTAGCCCAGAACCACGCAGTGGGCGGGCTTGGGGGACACCAGATGGTGGCGGAACCCCAGGTTGATCACCATGGGGGCCTCGGCCAGGATGCAGCCCCAGTCGAAGCCGATACGGCTGTACGTTCCGCTGGTGCCCGAGGAGGTGACCCTCATGGCCATGCGCCGCTGGGGCATGGAGAACAGGGTCCTCCGCTTGAAAAAGAGGGTTGGGATCACGGGGATTTTCGCCAGATCGCCGATGGTCTGGAGCTGATCGGGGGAAAAGCCCAGGTGCCTGCAGATGGCAGCGTAGCCGGGGCAGCGGCGGATGTGATAGGCGCAGTTGTCGCGGCAGGCCCGCAGAAAGGCCCGGTCGGAGCCGGACAGGTCGTAGGGGTGGAGCCGCCAGAACAGTCGTTGACGGGACAGCATGGCCTCGCCTCCTTCAAAAGAATTATAGCACAAAAACAGGCGTGTGGATATACTTTATTCTCAGTTCGCCGGGCATTGAAACTGTGGGGGATTTCATAGCCGCAGGCCGCAAAAATGGTTTTCGGCGCAAATTTCGGTCTTGACGCAGCAATTTGCCCCGCTGATGCGTCAATATAGGTGAAAGGAGGTGGCCCGCATGTCCCATACATCCAACCGGCCGGTGGATTGGGAAACCCTTGTCACACAAAACGAAAACCGCCTGTACCGGGCGGCGTTGGCCATATTAGGCGACCCCCAGGAGGCGGAGGACGCCGTTCAGGACGCCTTCATCCGGTTTCTGGAGCGCGCGCCCGAACAGCTTGAAACCCCCGACGCCTGGCTGATGCGGGTGCTGATGAACGGCTGCAAAAGCCGTTTGCGTCTGGCCTGGCGGCGGGTGGGCCCGCTGCCGGAAACGCTGGCCGTCCCCGGCCCGGAGGAACGGGAGGAACTGGAGGAGCTGTTCTCCCTCCCCCCGGAGGACCGGGCGGTGATCCACCTGCACTACTATGAGGGCTGGTCCACCGACGAGATCGCCCGGATGCTGGGCCAGCGGCCTGGGACGGTGCGCTCCCGGCTCTCCCGGGCGAGAGGAAAGCTGCGGAAGCTGCTGGAAAAAGAACTGCAAGGAGGAACTTCATGAGATATTATCATTCTTATATGGACCGACAGGAAATTTCTCCCTCGGCCCACGAGAAACTGTTGAATTTGTGCGCGGAGCGCAAATTGCCCTGCCGCCCCTGGGTGAGATACGCCGCGCTGGCCGCCTGCGCCGCCCTGATCCTGGGGGTGGGGGTGTGGGGGCTGAATCCAGGCTCCACGGCGGACCAGCCGGGAAGCCCCTCCCCCGTGGATCAGGTTCCCGCCCCGACGGAGGCCGTGAACCTCCCCCAACTGGACGATGCCCAGCCCGTGGAGCCTCCCGAGGGCTTTGTGGTGTCCGGCCCCGCCCAGGGCGATAAGCTGGCCTTCCCCATGATCCCGTATATTCACTATCAGGACGTGAGCGCTGTCCCGGAGACCGCCGCCTCCCGGGCCTTTGCCCCCGGTTCCTTCACAGTGGATCTGACCCGTGAGGACATTCAAGCCATCTTCTGGGGCGCCCAAGGCAAGCCGGAGGCCGGCCACCCCAAAACGGAACAGGGCGACCTGCCCTGGATGCTGTTCTGGGACGGCTACACCGTCCACGGCTATGCCTGGTACGACGGTCAGGGACAGCTCACCGAGCTGACCATCCGGGGGGATAAGGGCCGGGCTTCTTTCACCCTGGAGCTTCGGCTGGGGGCGCTGCCCTTCACCTGCTGCGTGGATATGAGCCGGGGCGACCAGATCAGCCAATTCAACGGCGTGGACATCGCCGCCTGGAGCCGGGTGTATGACCGGGACGGCGACGGTCTCGCCGACTATATCTGCGGCAGCGAGTTTATGACGCCCGACGACATCGGCGTCCGGTTTGAGAACCACAACAGCGCCATGGAAGCGGAGTATGACGGCGGCACGGGCGGCGTGGATCCGGCCCTGGACGGTGCCTGCACCTTCAACGCCCTCTTTGTCCGTCAGGCGCTGACGGCGGACGGCGGCCTGCACCTGGACCACCTGATGGCTGCCGACTATATCCCCTCCTGGCGCGAGGAGTCCTTTGATACCCTGGACCAGGCCCGGCAGGAGGCGGACTTCGCCCCCTACCTGCCCGCCGCAGAGCCGGAGGGCTACAGCGCCTATATTGGGAACAAGGACTTCCACGGACATCTCAGCTATCAGGAGGGACGGCGGAATATGCTGTTCGTCCGCTGGAGCCGGGGCTATGACAATGTGGAGGTGGAGGTCAATTCCCCCGAGGGGAACAGCACGTCCCACTATGAACCGGTGGATATCAATGTGCCGGAGAGCTATGACGCCCGCCTGTATGACATTCCCTGGTGCGACAGCGTGCCGGAGGAATACCGGATGGATTTTTACAGCGTCACCTTCCGGGCGGAGGACATGTCCCTGGAGGCGGTGATGGCCCGCGAAGTCCCCCACGACACCGGAGGATCGAGCTTCCACTTCAGCGTCCTGCACCCAAACAGCGTGGTGGTCAGCTACTCCTGTGACGGCATGACCGCCCGGCAGGTGTGGGATCTGGTGGAGCCCACGCTGGCGTAAAGCGGATTGCCGGACGGGACGGTTCCGCGCAGCGGAGTCTTTTAAAAATACGTTCCCATTTCCCCTGAACTATGGTATACTTGCATTCAGCCGAGGCGCTCCCAAGGAAAACTCTTGCTGAAAACAGGTGATCCATCATGCCCCAACATATTTTAGTCGTGGACGACGAGACCGCCATCGCCGATCTGGTGGAGCTCTATCTCTCCAACGAGGGCTTTGCCGTCCACAAATTTCACAACGCGCTGGACGCCCTGGCCTGTGTGGACTCCACGCAGCTGGATCTGGCCGTTCTGGACGTGATGCTCCCCGACATGGACGGCTTCGCCCTGTGCCGCCGCATCCGGGAAAACCACCTGTTCCCCATCCTCATGCTCACCGCCAAGGTGGAGGACATGGACAAGATCACCGGGCTGACCCTGGGGGCGGACGACTATGTGACCAAGCCCTTCAACCCGCTGGAGCTGGTGGCCCGGGTCAAGACCCAGCTGCGGCGGTACACCCGCTACAACCAGGGCGTCCCCGCCCCGGCGGAGCCGGAGGAGTTCGACATCCGGGGACTTCAGATTTCCAAGGCCACCCACCGCTGTGTCCTGTTCGGGGAGGAGCTGTCCCTGACGCCGCTGGAGTTCTCCATCCTGTGGCATCTCTGCCGGCGCCGGGGGCGGGTGGTGTCCAGCGAGGAGCTGTTCGAGGCGGTGTGGGGGGAGCGGTACATGGACAGCAACAACACCGTCATGAGCCACATCGCCCGGCTGCGGGAAAAGCTCCGCGAGCCCAGCCGGAAGCCCAGGTTCATTAAGACCGTGTGGGGGGTGGGGTACACCATTGAATAGCACAAAGCGCAAGCGGCTGTCTTTGCAGGTGTGGGTCCAATACGTCCTGTCCCTGCTGGGCTGGGCTTTTGGGGTGGTCTTTCTCGCCTATCTGGCCTTTCTCCTGTGCCGGATGCGGACCTGGAACGGCACCGAATGGCTCTACCCCATCCTTCACGTACTGGCCCAATATATTGTTTTCACCTATGCCATCGTGACCGGGCTGGGCTGGCTGGTCATCAGCTATGTGTTCATCTCCCGCCCCATGCAGTATCTGGATGCCCTGGCCCAGGCCGCCCAGGCCCTGGCCCATCCCACCGGAGACCCTATCACCCTGCCCTCCGGCCTGGAGCAGACGGAGACACAGCTCAACCTGGTCCGGGAAAAGGCCCTCCGGGACGCCATGGCGGCAAAAGAAGCGGAGCAGCGGAAAAACGACCTCATCGTCTACCTGGCCCACGACTTGAAAACCCCGCTGACCAGCGTCATCGGCTACCTCACCCTGCTGCGGGACGAGCCGGACCTGTCCCCGGAGTTCCGGGCCCGGTATACCGGCGTGGCCCTGGACAAGGCGGAGCGGCTGGAGGAGCTCATCAACGAATTCTTCGACATCACCCGCTTCAACCTGACCCATCTGGAACTGGAAAAGCGGCCGGTGGACCTGTCCCGGATGCTCCAGCAGATTGCCTGCGAGTTCGAGCCCCAGCTCGAGGAAAGGGGCCTCGTCTGCGCCCTGGACCTGCCCCCGGCCATGGAGTACGACTGCGACCCGGACAAGCTGGCCCGTGTGTTTGACAACCTGCTGCGCAACGCCTGCCACTACAGCACGGCGGGCACCACGGTGCAGATTGCCGCCCAGTCGGGGGAAAGCGGCATTGTACTCACCTTCACCAACCAGGGGATCACCATTCCGGAGGAGAAGCTGGAGCGCATTTTTGAGCAGTTTTTCCGGCTGGACGCGTCCCGCGCCACCCGCACGGGCGGCGCGGGCCTTGGCTTGGCCATAGCCAAGGAGATCATTGAGCTCCACGGCGGGACCATCTCCGCTCGGAGCGCCGGCAATGTGACCACCTTCACCGTGGTTCTTCCCGCGCCGTAAGAAAATCACAAGAATTTCGCAGGAGCTTTTCAAGGCCTCCGCAGGAAACCCTTCAAACATCAAACGCCCCGTTCTGCTACCATTGGAGGTACAGAACGGGGCGTTTTCGCCTTTGAAAGGAGTTTTTCACATGCGAAAGACAATATTGGTGCTGTTTGGCGGCTGCTCCAGCGAGCACGGCGTGTCCCTTCAGTCCGCCCAGGCGGTGCTGGAGCACCTGGATCGGAGCCGGTATCAGCCGCTCATGGCGGGCATCACACGGGAGGGACAGTGGCTGTGCTACCGGGGGCCTGTGTCCGCCATCGGGGACGGGAGCTGGGAAAAGGACCGGGCAAGCCTCACCCCCTGCGCCCTGGCCCCCGACCGGGACCGCCACCAGCTGCTCCTGCTGGGGGACCGGGTCAGCCGGGTGAGCTTTGACGCGGCCTTCCCCGTCCTCCACGGCAAAAACGGAGAGGACGGCACGGTCCAGGGGCTGCTGGAGCTGGCGGGGGCGCCCATCGTCGGCTGCGGCGCGCTGTCCAGCGCGCTGTGCATGGACAAGCACCGGGCCCACCAGCTGGCCGCGCTGGCCGGGGCGGCGGTTCCCCGCGGAAGGGTTTTCGGGCGCGGCACATCCCTGTCCAGACTGGACGCGGCGGCGGATGCGCTGGGCTATCCCCTGTTCGTCAAGCCGGTGCGGGCCGGGTCGTCCTATGGCGTCACCAAGGTGGAGCGGCCCGGACAGCTGCCCGCCGCTGTGGAGGAAGCCTTCCACCACGACCGGGAGATCATTCTGGAGGAGGCCGTCCCCGGCTTCGAGGTGGGCTGCGCCGTGCTGGGCAGCGACGAGCTCACCGTGGGTCTGGTGGATGAGATTGAGCTGTCCGGCGGCTTCTTTGACTTTGACGAGAAGTATACGCTGAAAACCTCCGCCATTCACTGCCCCGCCCGGATTTCCCCAGAGAAGGCGGAGGAGGTTCGGGAGGCGGCGAAACGGGTGTACCGGGCGCTGGACTGCCGGGTGTTCGCCCGGGTGGACTTTTTCCTGACGCCGGAGGGGAACATCCTGTTCAACGAGGTGAACACCATCCCCGGCTTCACCGCCCACAGCCGTTACCCCAGCATGATGAAGGGCGCAGGTCTGGATTTTCCCGCCCTGCTGAACCGTCTGCTGGAGCTGGGGGCGGAGGGATGAGGACCATCGCCCTGCGCCGGGAGCAGACCGCTCAGGGGCCGTTGATCCTGGTCAACGCCGCCCATCCCCTGACCGGCGGCCCCACCCCGGAGCTGACCGCTCCGGACGCCCTCCATCCCAAAATCCTGCTGGAGCGTCAGGCCGCCCATCTGCTGGATGCCTGTGTCCGGGCCGCCGGGGGCTGGCGGGCCATCGTTCCCGTGTCCGGCTGGCGCAGTCTGGCCGAGCAGCGCTTTCTCTGGGCGGACACCTGGGACAGGGAGGGAGAGGATTTTACCCGAAAATACGTGGCCCTGCCCCGGTGCAGCGAGCACCAGACCGGCCTTGCCGTCGACCTGGGAGAGCGGGCGGAGCACATCGACTTCATCCGCCCCCGCTTCCCGGAGGACGGGGCGTGCGGGCGGTTCCGGCGTCTGGCGGCGGACCACGGCTTCATCCAGCGCTACCGCCGGGAGAAGGAGTCCCTCACCGGCATCGCCGAGGAGCCCTGGCACTTCCGATATGTGGGCGTGCCTCACGCCCGGCTGCTGGAGGATTCCGGCCTGTGCCTGGAGGAGTACGGGGATTTTCTGCGGGAGAGGCCCCGGACCTGCGTTTTGTCCAACGGCAGGCGGGTGACGGTGTCCTATCTGTCCTGCGCCGGCGGCGGAGTGGAGCTAGAGCTGCCGGAGGACGCTTGTTTTCAGGTCTCCGGCCACAACGACGGCGGCTTCATCGTCACTCGCTGGGAGGCGGTGTCATGAGCGCCCGGACCCGGCGGCCCGCGCTGGACCGGTTCCGTCTGGCGGCGGCGGTGATGGTGGTGTGCATCCACACCGGCCCGCTGTCCAGCGTCGGCGACGGGTGGGATTTCTGGCTCACCCGGGTGCTCGCCCGGACGGCGGTGCCCTTCTTTCTCATGGTCACCGGATACTTTCTGGCCCGGAGCGGCTGGAAAAACACAGGGCGGTTTTTGAAAAAAACCGCGCTCACCTATCTGGCGGCGGTGGCCTTATATCTGCCCTTGAACCTGTACGGCGGCGGCTATGGGCCGCTGGAGTGGGGGAAAAAGCTGCTGATCGACGGGACGCTGTACCATCTGTGGTACTTCCCGGCGGTCATCCTGGGCGTGTTCATCGCCTGGGGGCTGTCCAGGCTGAACAGGAGCGCCGCGCTGTCCACTGCGGCGCTCCTGTACCTCATCGGCCTGGGCGGGGACAGCTACTACGGGCTTGTCTCCAGCCTGTCCGGCCCGGCGGCGTTTTATGAGGCGGTGTTCACAATTTTTGAATACGCCCGGAACGGACTGTTCCTCGCCCCGCTGTTCCTCCTGCTGGGGGCGGCGGGGGTAACGCTGGGCCGTGCCGTCTCGCTGACCGGGACCCTTCTTTCGCTGGCCGTCATGACCGGCGAGGGCTTTCTCCTCCGGGAGCTGGACTGGCCGCGCCATGACAGCATGTATCTGACCCTCCCGGTGTGCATGCTGTTTCTGTTCTCCCTCCTGCTGGGGCGCAACAGAGGGGAGGACCGGCGCGCCCGGCGTCTGTCCCTGCTGATCTACCTGCTTCACCCCTGGTCCATTGTGCTGGTGCGGGGCGGTGCCAAAGCGGTAAAGCTCACCGAAGCGCTGGTGGACAACAGTCTGGGGCACTTTTCCGCCGTTCTGGCCCTCACGCTTGCCTCTGCCCTGGCCTTGGACGTCCTGCGGCCCATGCGCCCCTCGCCCACGGCCCGAGCCTGGAAGGAGATCGACCTGGACGCCCTCCGGCACAACGCGGAGATCCTGCAATCCCGGCTGGCCCCCGGCTGTGGGCTGATGGCGGTGGTGAAGGCGGACGGTTACGGCCACGGCGCACCGGTGGCGGCCCGGCACCTGCAAAAAAGCGGGGTCAGCGCCTTTGCGGTGGCCTGCCTGACCGAGGGCATTGCCCTGCGCCGGGCGGGGGTGCGGGGGCTCGTTCTGATTCTGGGCCACACCCCGGCGGAGGAGGTTCCCCTGCTGCGTCGCTGGCGGCTGACCCAGGCGGTGGTGGACGAACAGCACGGTGCGGCGCTGAACGACGCGGGCAGGCCTGTCCGCGTCCATCTCGCCATCGACACCGGGATGCGCCGCCTGGGAATCCCGGCGGAGGACACCGACGCCCTCGTCCGGCTCTATGGAATGAAAAACCTGCGCATTACTGGAATCTTTTCCCATTTGTGTGTGTCCGACTCCCCCAAGCGGCCGGACCGGGATTACACCCGGACTCAGCTTACCCGGTTCTATCAGGCGGCGGACCGGCTGCGCGGGCACGGCTACGACCCAGGCCGGATTCACATCCAGGCCAGCTATGGCATTTTGAACCTGCCGCCCCAGCCCTGCGACTATGCCCGGGCGGGCATCGCGCTTTACGGCGTGGGCAGCAGCGGCGCAGCGGACGGCGTGGAGGCAGGGCTGAGGCCGGTACTGTCCCTCCGGGCCAGAGTGGTCTGCGTGCGGACGCTCCGACCCGGAGAGGGCGCGGGCTACGGCCTGGACTTTCAGGCCCGGCGGGACACCCGGCTGGCGGTGGTCTCCATCGGCTATGCCGACGGCCTGCCCCGGGAATTGGCCCAAAACGGCGGGCGGGTGCTGCTCCACGGACAGTCCTGTCCCATGGCAGGGCGGATGTGCATGGACCAGCTGTTCATAGACGTGACCGACGTGCCCCAGGTTCGCCCCGGCGACATAGCCACGATCATCGGCCAGGACGGCGGCCTGACCATCCGAGCGGAGGAAATTTCGCGCCGGTGCGATACCATAGCCAACGAACTTCTGTCCCGGCTGGGCGGCCGGGTTGGTCAGGTTGTTCGGCAGGAATCAAATCCCTGCGGTTCCATCCGGCGCGCCAGACCTGGGAATGCCGATGAACCCAATTCCTGATAGATCAAGCAATTTTTATGGCGGGCTGTTGTAGCCCTTCTTGACGGAATTGGTTGAATAATGGTATTATAAACAGGTTAAAATGGGTGGAAAGAGGTGGGCTCTATGGCGAAAAAACTGGCGGTCATCACCTGGGACACCGCCGCAGGGGAGCTCTATGCGCAGCAGATCCAGACCTATTTCGGGAATGATCTGCGCATCGCCACATACAGCGTGCAGGCCGGGAACATCAATCAGATCGCGCCCTCCGACGTCTATCTGGTCTCGACCTGCGCCTTTGCCGACCGGGACATCGACCAGCTCCTGCCGCCGGGGGGCGAGGTGGTCATCAGCGAGGTGCATATCACCCAGGAGAGCCTGACCCGTCTGCTGGCGGTGCCCAGGAACACCCAGGCCCTGCTGGTCAACATCAATCAGCCCATGGCCACCGAGACCATCGCCATGCTGAACCATCTGGGCGTGACCAATATCCGCTTTACGCCCTATTATCCCGGCGCGCCCGAGCCGCCCCGCCTGGCCTGCGCCGTCACCACAGGCGAGCGGAGATACGTCCCAGACTGGGTGGAGGAGGTCATCGACCTGGGCCCCCGTTTTTTGAGCGGGGATACCTTCTTTTCGCTGGCCTACCATCTGAACTATGAATGGATTTTGAGAAAGCCGGAATTTCAGGCCTATTTGTCCTCGCTGGCGGAGTGCACCTACAGCATTGAGCAGATGCTGAACCGCTCGGTGCAGCTGGAGAGTCTGGCGGACCTGTTCCAAAAGGCGCTGGACTCCGGCGTGATCGGCGTGAACAACAACGGGAGCGTCTTTGTGTGCAGCCCCAAGGCCGCGGAGATTCTGAAGATCCCGGCGGAACGGCTGTTCAGCCAGCACGTCCAGGAGGTGCTAGCCTTTTTCCCCTTCGCGGAGAGCATCGCCAACCGCAAGGCCATCCACAACCGCATGGTGGAGCATCAGGGCGTCTGCCTCAACGTCAGCATCCAGCCGTTCTATCAGCAAAACACCCTGATCGGCGCGTTCTGCGTGTTCCAGCAGGCCCAGGACAGGGAAAAGCGGCAGCAGAAAGCCCGCCGCCAGATCCCCGCCGGCGGGCACATGACAAAATATACCTTCGACAGCATCATCGGAGAGAGCCGGCCCATGCAGACCGCCAAGGACCTGGCCAGAAAAATGGCCGCCAGCAGCGCCGCCATCCTTATCACCGGCGAGAGCGGCACCGGGAAAGAGCTGTTCGCCCAGGCCATCCATGCCGCCAGCCCCCGGTCCGGCAGCCCCTTCGTGGCCATCAACTGCGCCGCCATGCCCGACTCCCTGCTGGAAAGCCAGCTGTTCGGCTATGAGGAGGGCGCTTTCACCGGCGCGAAAAAGGGCGGCCACATCGGCTTTTTTGAGACCGCGTGCAGCGGCACCCTGTTTCTGGATGAGATTGAGGCCATGAGTCCCATGCTCCAGGTCAAGCTGCTGCGGGTGCTCCAGGAAAAGGAGATCGTCCGGCTGGGCGGCGTGGATGTGATCCATGTGGATGTGCGCGTCATCGCCGCCTCAAACGAGGACCTGTCCACCATTGTCCGGGAGGGGGGCTTCCGCAAGGACCTGTTCTACCGCCTGAGCGTCCTGCCCCTCCAGCTGCCGCCGCTGAGGGAGCGCGGCCTGGACATCCAGCTGCTGCTCCGGCACATCCAGGACAATATGCACGCCTCCTTCATCCTCTCCTCCGAGGCCCTGCGGGTCCTGCTCAGCTACCAGTGGGAGGGCAACGTGCGGGAGCTGCGCAACTGCGTGGAATATCTCATCTGCCTGGAAAAGCAGGTCATCCAGCCGGAGGATCTGCCGTTCAATATCCAGGCATCCTTTGCCCACGAGCGGACCATTGAGCCGCAACCTGTGCCGGAGCCCGCCCCGGTCCGCCCGGACGCGGCAGGTCAGGCGCTGGAGCAGCTGCGCCGGCGCGCGGGCAGCGATCTGACCCCTTACCGCTTTCTCCTGGCCCAGCTTGTCCTGGTCCCCTCCATGGGGCGCAAGGCGCTGTCCGAACAGGCGGCCCGGTCCGGCCTGACCTTGACCGAGCAGACCATCCGCACCATGATGAGCCATTTGGAGGAGCTCAAGCTGGTGGAAATCCGCCGGGGGCGGGGCGGAACCCAAATCACCGCTTTGGGCCGGGAGGCGGCGCGGGCTCTTGCGTCTCAGCCAATTAAATCACCCATTTAATTTTTTGGTTGATAATTGGCGGTTATAGGGGAGGGAAACAGGCGGCCCGCCCCGCCTTTGCCTGGACCTCACAAAGCGAGGGGGAGTTGTCGGATTTTTTGGGGGAGCAAATCCTCCCCGGTATTTGGTTCTTCCTACAAAATGAAGGGCCCCTGTTTTGTGGAAAATGTCGATTCTTTTGCCCAGTTCGGATTTTTTCTCCGTGCCAAAGCGCTTTGGCACGGAGCTTGCTTTCGTAGTGTGTTGACGGAGCGCAAAAACTGTGAAGGAGATGAAATGATGCAATATGATTTTGACCGCCCCATCGACCGCTGGAACAACTTCGCCACCAAGTACGACGAGATGGAGCAGAAGTTTGGCCGCCGGGACCTGCTCCCCATGTGGATCGCCGACATGGACCTGATGACCGCCCAGCCCATCCTGGACGCCATCGACGCCCGGAACCGCCAGGGCATCTTCGGCTACACCAGCCGCCCGGATTCCTATTTCCAGGCGGTGTGTGACTGGCAGGAGAAGCGCCACGGCTGGAAGCCCGCCCCGGAGCAGTGCGTGTTCAGCCTGGGCGTGGTGCCCACGCTGTGCACCTGCGTGCGCGAATTCTCCCAGCCGGGGGACGAGGTGCTGTTCATGACCCCCGTCTACGGCGAGTTCTTCGAGTCGGTGGAAAACTGGGGCCGGAAGCCCCTGACCGTCCCGCTCAAGGAGGATGACGGCGTTTACAGCGTGGATTTTGACGCCTTTGAGAATGCTCTCAAGCGCAGGCCGCCCCTGTTCATCCTCTGCAATCCCCATAACCCCGTGGGCCGGTGCTGGACCGAGGAGGAGCTGCGGCGCATGGGTGAGCTGTGCGTACAGTACGGCGCCCTTATCATCAGTGACGAGATCCACAGCGACCTCATCCTGTTCGGCAACAAACACATCCCTATGGCTTCCGTCAGCGAGGAGATTGCCCAGCGCACCATTACCTGCACCTCCGCCACCAAAACCTTCAATCTGGCCGGGCTTCAGGCCGCGACCATCATGTTCCCCAACCAGGAGCTGATCGACAAATACCAGAAATTCTGGAAGGGCTTGGACGTCCACCGCAACAACTGCTTCAGCCTGGTGGCCGTGGAGGCCGCCTTCTGCCACGGAGAGGAGTGGCTGGACCAACTGCTGGCCCACCTGGAGGGCAATGTGCTCTATGTGGAGCAGTTCCTCAGGGACAACATTCCGGAGATCGTGCTGCACCGTCCCCAGTGCACCTACCTGCTCTGGCTCAACTGCAAGGCCCTGGGCCTGGAGGGGGACGAGCTGCCCCGCTTCATCATCGACGAGGCAAAGCTGGCCCTCAACGACGGCCGCGGCTTCGGCCCCGGCGGCGAGGGCTATATGCGCATGAATATCGCCTGCAGCCGCTCCACGGTGGAGCGGGCTATGGCCCGGCTCAAGGCCGCCGTGGACAAGCGCATGGGCCGTTGAGTCTCAATGACGGGATCCAACTCTTCCACGATTGAGAAGAGAAAGAAAAAGGAGGAACTATCATGGCAAAAAAGGACAACACCCTGGAGAAAAAGAGCTTTGTCATGCGCTTTCTTGACGGCGTAGAGAAAGCGGGCAACGCCCTGCCCAACCCCGCCACCATCTTTTTAATTCTGACCGCGCTGGTTCTGGTTCTGTCCGCCGTGTGCGCCAACCTCGGCGTGTCCGTCACCTATGAGACCATCGACACCGCCAACGGCAACGCCATCGTGGAGACCACCGTCTCCGCCGTCAACCTGCTGTCTGTGGAAAACATCCGCGTCATCGTCACCAGGATCGTCACCAACTTCACCGGCTTCTTCGCTCTGGGCACCGTGTTCACCATCATTCTGGGCGTCAGCGTGGCGGACAACTCGGGCCTCATCTCCGCCCTGCTGCGTAAGGCCGCCAACTCCGCCCCCAAGACCATGGTCACCGCCATGGTGGTGTTCCTGGGCATCATGTCC
>CAJULJ010000046.1 GCA_910587395.1 uncultured Oscillospiraceae bacterium
CCGTGTAGGTAGAGAATTTGAGAAACTGCGAAATGCTCCGGTTCAGCTTGACAGCCTCCGAAAGCGCCGCCTGTAAATCTGCCATGCTGGGCCTCCTTCCTATAAGTGTTCCTTTAAGGTCTGCTGGACGGACTGGATATGCGCCAACCACTGCTGAAGGATTTTCTCGTTCGCCCATCCCTGATATTTCCAATGCTCCGGGTTCTGGACGTTTTCCAGCTCTGTCAAAAGGGGCGGCAAATCATTTCCTGTGACAATGAAGTTTTTGATATGGTACTCAACCGGATCGTAGTTCTCACCGATATAATCATAGACGACCAATTCACCGGTCTGATAATAGTCGTAGAGACACTCTGCAACCAGAAGTGCCGCATTGGCAAAGTTGTGCATAAGCGTTTCGCTGATATAGAAATCCGTAATCTTCGATGGCGGCTTCTGCCTGTACTGTTCGATTTCCTCTTGAATATTTTGCTTCAAGAGAGTAACGGCCTCTGACACGTTGAAAGTGGCAAAATTCACCTTTCTCAGTTGTTCTGCCACAATAGTGTCCAGCAGGTCCAGGCCATCGTCACTTTGCCTTACGGTAATGCCCCAGGCTCCCATTTTAACCTCCTTTGCGGTCTGAAAAAATTTGTCCTTTAAGTGCAACCCTGGTTTTTCACCCCCTCCCGTAGACCCCATTTTAGGGCCGTTTTTAGTGGAAAAAGAATAAGGACAAACCGCCAACCCGTTGCAACGCAAGGGTTTTCCGATTTGTCCTTATTATGCCATAAGGGCATACGTGCGCCAGTTTGCTGCTGAAGAACGGGGTGTCTATGAAAGAAATCCAGGAGTGGCTGGGCCACAGCAACTTCTCCACTACGGCAAATATCTACGCCCATCTGGATACTACCTCTAAAAACACCTCTGCCACACGGATGAGTCAATCCTTCAGTATCTCTCCCGGTATCCGGCCCAGTCTCTAATAGCTGCAGCTTAGGAGAGAACTACAGGAGAGAACCGCTAAAAAAGCCGCAAAATACCCGGTTCCCCAAAACCAGGAAACCGGGTATTTCCAATGGTGCCGGTGGTGGGACTCGAACCCACACGGGGGATTAGCCCGGCGGATTTTGAATCCGCTACGTCTACCAATTCCATCACACCGGCAGTTACAAAGAAATAATACCACATTTCCCATAAAAACGCAAGGGGCAACTGCTCCATTTTTCCGGCTTTTTTCTGTCACATCCTCCAAATACAGTGCCAAATAACGGACAAAAGACCGGCCCCATGCCGCAAGAGCCGGTCCTTTTTGCTGCTGCCCCAAAATCGTTCAAGCATCCTCCAAAATAACCGCTTCCCAAGGGTGAAGCCGCCCATTGAAGCTGTCCCGCTGGTAGTTGGAGCGCAGCAACCTTCCCTGGCTGCCCACCCAAGCACAGCGATTGCTGAAATTCAGCGCCACGGTGACGCGCTCTCTCCCCAAGCGGCGCCGGTAGACAAACACACGGTGAGTGGCCTCCAGCCAGAGGAAATCCCCCCGGCGCAGCACCTCCCGCTCCCGGCGCAGCTTGGACAGGTCCTTATACCAGTTCCAAATGGAATCCGAGTCATTCTCCTGGTCCGCCAGATTGATAAAATGGAAGTTTCGGTTCACACCCAGCCAGGGCTTCCCCGTGGAGAAACCCGCGTTAGGTCCATCATCCCACTGCATGGGTGTCCGGGCGTTGTCCCGGCTGGAACGGGCGATGATTTTCCACCGCATTCCATCCGGCACATGATAGGCGCTCAAAATGCGGTTCACGTTGCGGCTCTCCACATCGTTGAGCTGGTCGATGCCGTCAAAATCAAAATCCACCATTCCAATTTCCTGCCCTTGATAGATAAACGGCGTGCCTCGAAGCGTCAGCAGCAGGGTGGCCAGCAGCTTGCCGCTTTCCCGCCAATAGCCGTCACAGCCAAACCGGGGGATGGACCGGGGCTGGTCGTGGTTCTCCAGGTAGATGGTGTTCCAGGGTAGCTCCTTCTGCCACTTGATGAGGCATTCAAAAAACGCCTTGGGCCGAAAATCGTGCTTCAGCCACTTGATGAAGTGCTGGTCACACTCCATGTGCTCAAAGGAGAACACCATATTCAGCTCCTCCCGGTCCTCAGCACACAGGTCCCGAGCCATGTCCGGGGTGACAAACACCGTCTCCCCCACCGTGAACGCCTTGTAGCCGTCCAGCACCTTGCGCAGCTGGCGCAGGATATCGTGGGTCTCAGGCCGCGACAGATAGTGCTCCAGGCCGGTGAGGGCCAGCCGCCTTTCGCCGTCGGACAGATTGTCCTTCCACAGCAGGTTGATCACGTCACACCGGAAGCCCGCCACACCCCGGTCCAGCCAGAAGCGGAGCACCTCCTTCACCTCATCCAGCACCTTCGGGCAGTGGTAGTTCAGGTCCGCCTGGGTCCGCGCAAACAGGTGGAGGTAATACTCCCCCCGCACGTCGTCCCACTGCCAGCAGTGCTCACCAAAAAAGCCCGTCCAATTGTTGGGCAACGTCCCATCCGGCTTGGCAGGGGCCCAATAATAGTAATCGCCGTAAGGCTCAATGCGGCGGCGGCTCTTCTCAAACCATTCATGCTTTGTGGAGGTGTGGTTAATGACCAGGTCCATCAGGACACGTATTCCCCGGCGTTTTGCCTCCAAAATCAGCCGGTCCATATCCTCCAGGGTGCCGTACTCCGGGTTGATGTTTTTGTAGTCGCTGATGTCGTAGCCGTTGTCGTCGTTGGGAGACGGGTACACCGGGCTGAGCCAGATGGCCCCCACTCCCAGCTCTTGGAGATGGTCCAGACGGCTGATGATGCCTGGGATGTCGCCGATGCCGTCTCCATTGGAGTCCTGGAAGCTGCGGGGATAAATCTGGTAAATAATTGCGTCCTTCCACCATTCCATGACGTGTTCCTCCATTTTTCGCATACTTTGAAAGGGGCGGGGCTGAGTGCCCTGCCCCTTTTCTGTCACTTGTTCCAGTTGAGCACGTCCTTGTTCTTCACGAAATACTCCACACCGGAATACAGCGTGGTAGCGGCGATGATAATAATGCACACCCAGTCCAGATAACGCAGATAATCCGGCGCGGAATAAAGCCCTTCCGGCATCACCCACAAGTGCATCAGAGCAAGGCACACCATGGTGGAGAAGGTCTTGACCTTGCCCGACCACCCGGCGGCAATCACCCGCCCGTTGTCCACCGCCACCAGCCGCAGGCCGGACACGGCGAACTCCCGGGCCATGACGATGACCAGCGCCCAGTCCGGGAAACGGCCCATGGCACAGAAACAGGTCATGGCGGTGAGCACCAGCATTTTATCCGCCAGAGGGTCCATGAATTTGCCGAAATCCGTCACCAGATTGTGCTTCCGGGCGATGTAGCCGTCCAAAAAGTCGGTGAGGCTTGCCACGATGAACACAGCCAAGGCAGCGTAGTTGTTTCCGGGAAATTCCAGGTGCCACAGCACCAGATACACCGGAATCAAAATCACGCGCATCATAGTCAGTTTGTTAGGTAAATTCATGGTTTTCCTCCTTTATGTTCAGCACCAGTTATTCTTCGATCTCGCCGGTGAGGTCTCCGTCAGACACGCCGGTGACGCGCACCCACACAAACTCCCCCGCCGGGACCAGCCCCGCCGCCGTAAACAGCACCCGGCCGTCGATCTCCACCGAGTCGGCATAGGTGCGGCCCACATAGCAGCCGGCGGCGGCGTCAAAGCCCTCGCACAGCACCTCCACGCAGGTGCCCAGCCGGGCCTCGTTGTACTCGTCCATGATGCGGGACTGGAGGTCCGCCACCAGCTCCACCCGGCGCTCCGCCGTCTCCGGGTCCACCTGGTTCACCATGGCAGCGGCCAGCGTGCCCTCCTCCGGGGAGAACCGGAACACCCCCGCCCGCTGGAGCTTCTGCTCCCGCAGAAAACCGCACAGCTCCTCGAACTCCGCCTCGCCCTCTCCGGGCAGGCCGCAGATGAGAGAGGTTCGGATCACCACATCCGGCATGGCCGCCCGCAGCCTGGCAAACAGCGCTTTGATCTCCGCCTTGGTGCTCCGGCGGCGCATGGCCTTCAAAATATCGTCGTTGGCGTGCTGAATGGGAATGTCCAGATAGTGGACGATTTTCTTTTCCCGGGCAATGACCTCAATCAGCTCGTCCGTCACCGCCTCCGGGTACAGGTAATGGAGGCGTATCCAGTGGAAATCCAGCTTGCATAATGCGCTCAGCAGCTTGGCTAACGTGGTACCATCCCCCAAATCCAGCCCGTAGCGGGTAATGTCCTGGGCAATGACAATGAGCTCCTTCACCCCCCGCCGGGCCAAGCCCTCCGCCTCGGATAAAAGCGCCGCCATGGAACGGCTGCGGTACTTCCCTCTCAGCCTCGGGATGACGCAGAACGCACAGCCATTGGAGCACCCCTCCGCAATTTTGAGGTAGGCGGTATAGGGCGGCGTGGTCACCCACCGCTCGCCGTCCTCGTAGGTGCGGTGGATGTCGCCAAACTCCTCCGGCCTCTCCCCCGCCATGAGCCGCTCCACAGCCGGCACCACGCCGGTGTAGCTGCCCGTGCCCAAAAGACCGTCCACCTCGGGCAGCTCGGTGCGGATGTCATCGGGGTAACGCTGGGCCAGACAGCCTGTCACCAGCAGCTTTTTCAGCTTCCCCTTCTTTTTCAGCTCCGCCAGCTCCAAAATGCTGTCGATGGCCTCGCTTTTTGCCGACTCAATGAACCCGCAGGTGTTCAGCACCGCCACATCCGCCCCCTCCGGGTTGCCCGTGACGGTGTGGCCCGCGTTCCGGCACAGGGCCATCATCTGCTCGGTGTTCACTAGGTTCTTGGCACAGCCCAGGGAAACAAACGCGATTTGATATGACATATTCCCAGCTCCTATGTGCAATTAAGGATAATAGGCTTCAATCTTACCGTCCTTCCGCTCCTCGGCCTTCACCACTGTCACTGGGAAGGGCCCCCAGCCCAGCTCCAGCCGAATGTACTGGTCATCATTGCCCTAGTCCGGCTTTCCAATCGCCAGATAGCTGTGATATTTGATGCCAAGAGGAGGCAGATAGTACGGCATAGCATCCTGCCAGTTCTCACCCTCCACCACCTGTACAATGTCATATTCCGGGGCACTGCGCTCCAAATAACGGCGGGCGGTCTGCTCTGCCAGCCAAGCAGGGACGGGACTGCGCTGCCAGACAGCGAACGCCACGATTACGCCCACCACACAGCACAGCAGAATCAGCGCGGCTTTTTTTACCCGTCCTATAGCTGTTCCTCCTTATACCGCTCCAGCGCCGCCGAGATCTCCTCCCAGCCGTAGCCCCGGCGGGCTAAGTAGTCTGATACCCGTTTGAGATTTTCCCGGGTAGGCTCTCCGTCCCGGAGCTTCTGCCGGACCAGCTTGTCGATCTGGCGCTCGTCCGGCTCCCGCTCCTCCAGGGCGTCCTCCCAGTATTCGCGGGGCACCCCCCGGCGGTACAGCTCATCCCGAATCTTTCGGGGCCCATACCCTTTGGCGGCGTAATGCCGGACCACCGTGTGGGCGTACTCCCCGTCGTTCAGCAGCCCCAGGTCGGCGAGACGGTCCGCCACACCTTCCGCCTGCTCCCGCAGGCCCTCGGCCTGGGCCCGCAAAAGCTCCGGGTCCGGGCCGTCGTCCAGCTTGTCATAGGGGTACTTCTCCCTTTTCTGCCGGGGCGGAGCGCACAGCTTATCCAGCAGCTCCCTCCGGGACATGGGGCGGTGGGACAACAGCTCCACCGCCCGCTCCATAAGCTTGGATCTGCCCCCGGCCGCGGCAAGAGCCTCCCCCTCCGCATCAGTCAGCTCCTTCCCGGCGTAAAGCCCCAGGGACACCACGTCCCCCTCGCCGACGCGGACAATGGAGGCGTCCTCCAGCCAGACCAGCCAACGCCCCTGCTTGTGCTTGGAGGGTTCCAATTTTTCAATTTTCATAATTCCTCATTCTGCCCGTCTCCGAACGGCAGCACAGATCACACAGAGCACACCGTTCATAATCATTGCAAGCATTGCCGCTATCTGCGCCTTTTCTTGCTGTTCTTCCGCCGGCATCGTCTCCAGAGAACCAGTTGTATACCAGCGCAGCGACAGGATAAAGCCAAGGAGAAAAATGATAATCAATATATCCAAAAAAAGCCGTATCATAATCGTTCTACTCATAAAACCATTCTCTCCACTTCAAGCTGCGGAGCCGAAAAAGAAGCTACCCCTCAAAATCGTCGGCGGAGACGTCCACGGCCCTGCCCGCCGCCTTGGCGGCCACCTGAGATTGGCGGCTCATCAGCTTATAGGAGTTGGCGCGGACCTCCGCCTCCACCTTCTCGGCGATCTCCGGATTTTCCTGGAAATACTTCTTCACCGCGTCCCGGCCCTGACCCACCCGGGTCTCTCCCATGGAGAACCAGGAGCCGGACTTCTGCACGATATCCAGCTTGACCGCCAGATCCACCAGCTCACCCAGCTTGGAAATACCCTCGCCATACATGATCTCGAACTCCGCTTCCCGGAAGGGGGGAGCCACTTTGTTCTTCACAATCTTCGCCCGGGTGCGGTTTCCCACCACCTCAGTACCGCTTTTGATGGCCTCAACGCGGCGCACCTCCATGCGCACGGAGGAGTAGAATTTCAGCGCCCGGCCGCCGGTGGTCACCTCCGGATTGCCGTACACCACGCCCACCTTTTCGCGCAGCTGGTTGATAAAAATGACGATGCAGTTGGTCTTGGCAATGGAGCCCGCCAGCTTGCGCAGGGCCTGGCTCATGAGGCGGGCCAGCAGGCCCACATGGGAATCGCCCATGTCCCCTTCGATTTCAGCCCGGGGAGTCAGCGCCGCCACCGAGTCCACCACCACCACGTCGATGGCGCCGGAGCGCACCAGGGCCTCGCAGATTTCCAGCCCCTGCTCGCCGGTATCCGGCTGGGAGATCAGCATGGAATCAATGTCCACCCCCAGCGCCCGGGCGTAGGTGGGGTCCAGAGCGTGCTCGGCGTCAATGAACGCCACCTCGCCGCCCCGCTTCTGGGCCTCGGCCACGATGTGCAGGGCCAGGGTGGTCTTGCCGGAGGACTCGGGGCCGTAAATCTCAATGATGCGCCCCTTGGGCACGCCGCCGATGCCCAGGGCGATGTCCAGGGACAGGGACCCGGTGGGGATGGCCTCCACCACGATGTGGGAGTTCTCTCCCAGGCGCATGATGGAACCCTTGCCGAAATCCTTCTCAATTTGAGCGATAGCGGTGTCCAGCGCCTTCTTTTTGTCCGCGGCGGGGGCGGCGGGTTCCACCTGTTTTTTCTTCTCAGCCATGTACGATCATCCTTTCCCGCCGGCGCGTTTTGGGAGCCGCCGGCCTCTTGCCATCCCATATCATAGTCTTTCTTATGTCCTATAAACCGGACTGAAAACACTTTTTCTTCGCCTCATGCCCATACTTTTATAGATTAGAGCGCGTCAAAAAGCCTTCCTTTAAAGCAATTCACATTTCCCAGCTTTTTGGCCGTCAGACGAAACATCACACAGCCGTCCGGACACACAAATATCTTACTGTTCGGACTGTCGCCTCCCAGATTTTCCAGGTCGCCGCCGCTTCTGACCGCTTCCATAACCGGAAACATGACCATCATCAGCTTGGAGCAGATACCCTGTCCGTCCTGATTGACAGGACACCCGTAGGTACAGGTGTACCTGTCCCCGATTTCCTCCCCGTTCCGGCAGTACCGCTCCGTGTGGTCGCCATGGAGAAAACCAATCACTTCAATTTCAAATTCATACTCTTCATCAAGCCATTTTTTCATCTTCAGCCTCCTGTTCCACACTGCCCTCCACAACCCGCCAGTGCATCCCCGGGTCCATGGTGGTCCGAATGTCCACAAAGCCCTGCTCCTCCATGATGGCCTTCACCGCCTGAGCCTGATCATAGCCCACCTCAAAAATCAGCTTTCTGCCGGGCCTTAACGCGCACTTCCATTTTTTCGAGATGGCCCGATAGAATTTCAGCCCATCCTCCCCGCCGTCCAACGCCATGCGCGGCTCATAATCCCGCACGGACACATCCAGCCGCCCCACCTCCAGCGTGGGGATATAGGGGGGATTGCACAAAATCAAATCAAAATCCCGCAGCAGCCGGGGGGGCGGCTCCAGGGCGTCCACCTGGATGGAAGTGACCTGATCGGTGAGTCCGCAGCGGCGGATGTTCTGGCGGCACACCCGCAAGGCGTCCTCCGAGCGCTCCGCCAGATAGACCTGCGTATTGGGGCAGTTGTCCCCAATGGCCAGCCCGATACACCCGCTGCCCGCGCACAGGTCCAGCACCCGCGTCCCATCCGGCAGATCCCGGACGAACAGGATGCCCCGCTCCACCAGCGTCTCGGTGTCCGGCCGGGGGATGAGTACGTCCCGGCAGATATCCAGCGTCAGGCCGTAAAACTCCCATTCTCCAATGAGATAGGCCACCGGCTCCCCCTTCAGGCGGCGCGCCAGCAGGTCCCGAAAGCGCTTCTCCACCCCGTCGGAGGCATACAAAGTCAGGTCCCGGAGAAACTCCCCCCGGTCCTTCCCGGAGGCCGCGCACAACAGCTCCCGGGCCTCCAGCTGAGCCTGCTCCACGCCCACCCCTTTCAGAGCCTTCCGGGCGTCCAGGTACAGGTCGTTGTAGGTGACGGGCACAGTTCTCACCCTCTCTGCTTCAATCTTTTCTCGCTGCCGCGCCGCGCGGCTCAAATCACCACTGATCCGCGCCCTTCTCCTCGGGCAGCACCCGCTTCAGCGCCTCGATGCCCACCTCGATCATGGAGTCGTCCGGCTCAAAAGTGGTAAAATTCTGCATCCACATGCCCGGCGCCCGCAGCGCCCGGCACGCAGGCCCGTCGTGGCCGCCCACATAGCGGTTGAACTCGTAGGTCACCCCCACGATGACGGGCAGCATCAGCAGGTGCAGCGCCATACGCAGGAGGGTATTCTCGATTTCCAGCGGGGTGAACACCACAATGGACAGGAAAATGGATACCGTGATGACCACAAACAGGAAGCTGGTGCCGCACCGGGGATGGTGCCGGGGCTGCTTCCGCACATTTTCCACCGTCAGCTCCAGCCCGTTTTCGTAGCAGTAGATGGTCTTGTGCTCCGCGCCGTGGTACTCAAACACCCGGTGGATCTCCTTCATCCTGGAGCACAGGTACAGGTAGGTCATAAAGATCACCACCTTGAGCACGCCCTCGATCACCGAGCGCACCCACAGCGGCATGGTGGTCCACACCAGCCCGATCAGCCCCGTCAAAGCGGTGGGCAGCAGGATGAACAGTCCCACGGAAAAGGCGATGCCGATCACCGCCGCCAGGGTGATAATGATGCTCATGGCCTTGTCCTGCTCAAAGTGATCACTGATCCACTTGTCAAGGCCGGTGAGCTCTTCCTCCTCCAGCGCGCCGTCGTCGGACACCTCAGCGGAGTGCATCAGCGCCTTCATCCCGTGGACCATGGAGCCGCCGAAGACAAACAGCCCCCGAATAAAGGGCAGCTTGGCCAAGCCGCTTCTGGGCTTGATGGCCTCCTCGGTGATATCCAGCTCCCCGTCGGGCTTGCGCACCACAATGGCACGCTTTCCCGGACCCTGCATCATGATGCCCTCCAGCAAAGCCTGACCGCCGCAGGTGGTTTTGAAGGGAGTGCAGGTTTTTTCATTTTGTTTTGCCATTTGGTCTGTCTCCTTTAAAATTGCGGCCATTTGCCCGTAAGAGGGCAGTATACCAGAAATACTGTTCAAACGCAAGCCCGCTTCCAAAACTTACGTTTGATCCCCCTTCGCCGTTACGCGCTCTCCACCCGGATGGGCAGCCGTATGGTGACCACACAGCCGCCTCCGGAGGCGTTTCCAATGTCCAGGGAGCCGCCGTGGCTGTTGACGATCTCGTCGCACACGGCCAAGCCGATGCCGGAACCCCGCGCCTTGGAAGAACCCTTATAAAATTTATATTTTATGAATGGCAGCTCCTCCTCCGGCACGCCGGGGCCGTGGTCCCGGATGCGGATGGCCACCTCATCCTCCTCCCGCTCCACGGACACCTCCACCCGGCCGCCGGAGCCGCCGTGCTTATCGGCGTTGTCCAGCAGATTGCAGAACACCTGCCGCAGCCGCTCGGGGTCGCCGTTGATAATGGGAAGCTCCTCCCGGCACTCGGCATAATCCAGCTCCAGCCCCTTGCGCCGGAAGAACTCCCGGTAGGTGTACACCGCGTCCTCCAGCTCCGCCAGAATGTCGATGGGCTCCACCGACAGGTTGAACCGGCCTGTCTCCATCCGGGAGAACTCCAGCAGCTCCTCCACCATGCGGGTGAGCCGCTGGGCCTCGGACACAATGATGCCCATGCCCTTTTTCACGTCGGCGGCGTCCCGCACCTCGCCGTTGTACAGCGTCTCCGCCCAGCCGTTGATGGCGGTCAGCGGCGTGCGCAGCTCGTGGGACACAGAGGAGATGAACTCCGACTGGGTGCGCTCCGCCTGATCGATCTTCATGGACATGTCGTTGATGCTGTCCACCAGCTCGCCCATCTCATCATCGGAGCGCTTCTCCATCTGCACCCCGTAGCTGCCCGCGGCGATGCGTTTGGCCGTCTCCGTCACCCGAATTACCGGGTCCAGCACGGAGCGGATGAAATAGGAGGCCAGAAGCCCCATCACCAGCAGCGCCGCCAGCCCGATGGCGGAGGTGACCAGCACAATGCGGACCATCTGGGCGTGAACCTGCCGCAGGGACGTGCACATGCGCACCACGCCCACCACCGTGTTATTATAGACCACCGGCGCGGAGGCGGAGATCACGTCGTCGTGGGTGTCCGGGTCCTGCCCGATGTGGGGCTTCACCCGCTTTTCACCGATGGCGGAGACCACATCGGGGCTGCTCACGCTGGCTCCGGATATATCCATCATGGAGGACATGAGCACCCGGCCGTTTGCGTTCAGAATCTGTACCTCAATGGTGGTTTTTTCCTCAAACTGGTTGATGAACTGCCGGGCAGTGGAGAGATAGGTGGTCTCGGTATAGTTGCGGAACATCCCGGCGGCGGTCTGAGCCTTGCTCTCCAAGCTGGCCTGGATGGTGGAGGTGTAGTAGCTGTACATGGCCAGGGAGAAGGCGCTCACCGCGATGGCCACCACCACCAGGGTGACGGCCAGGGTGTTGAACAGCCAGCGGCGGCGCAGGCGGCCCTTGGGCTGCCTGCAGTCAGGGGCCTCGGCCTGGACATCCTCCGCCGGGGCATCCTCCCGTTTGGGCGTGATCGGCAGATTTTTTTTCCGTTTCCGGCGGCTCTCCTGGTCCATCCTCGCTCCCTCCCCTCCGTTCAGCCTCTCACAGGATCAGCTTATGTCTCCCACTCATACCCATAGCCCCATACTGTACTGATATGGGCCGGATTCTGTGGGTCGTCCTCCAGTTTGATGCGCAGACGGCGGATGTTCACATCCACAATCTTCAGCTCACCCAGGTACTCCTTGCCCCAGACGGCCTCCAAAATCTCCTCCCGGGCCAGAGCCTTTCCCGGATTCTCCATGAACAGCTTTACGATGGAGTACTCCACCTGGGTCAGCTTCACCCGCTTTCCGTTCTTTTCCAGGGTGCGGTTGCGGGTGTTGAGGAGGAAGGGCGGCTGGCTGATCTCGTCCATGTCGTGGACAGGTACGCCGCCGGTGCGCCTGAACAGCGCGTCCACCCGGGCGGTAAGCTCCGCCGGGGAGAAGGGCTTGGTCACATAGTCGTCCGCCCCGGTCATCAGCCCGCTGACCTTGTCCATCTCCTGGGTGCGGGCGGTGAGCATGATGATGCCCATCTGGGAGTTGCCCGCCCGGATGCGGCGGCATACCTCAAAGCCGTCAATCTCCCCGGGGAGCATGATGTCCAGCAGAGCCACCTTCACATCGGGATTCTTCTGGATCAGGGCCAGCGCCTCCTCGCCGGTGCCGGCCTCTATGGTGTCATAGCCCGCGCGCTTCAAATTGATGACCACAAAGCTGCGAATGTTGGTCTCATCCTCCAAAACCAGTACCTTGCGCATGATAAACGTTCCCCGCTTTCTTTTCAAACATCCTTGTTAACGGCTTGACCACGCCGCCGTGATGGGCTTGAACCGCTGGGCCACCCCGCTCTCATCCAAACCGCTGTTCCACACCTTGGAGTCCATCGTGAAACAGTAGATGGTGTTGCTGTCGCTGTACAGCACCGTCCGCCCCGGCTGCTTGGACCGGGAGAGCCGGTTGCTGCCGGTAAGTCGGTAGATGGTGAGAAACCGCTCCGGCGCCCCATCCTCCCGGTCTGGCCAGTAGTAGAACACCACCGCCCGCTCGCCCCGGCCGCTGAGGCTGTCGTCGCGGGCCACGGTGATATTATTGATGTCCCAGCCGTTGGGCAGAGTGAGATACCACCCGTCGGTGTAGGAGTGATAGGTGATGCCGCTGGTGACGCTTTTTCCGCCGGAGTCCACCTGCTGCCAGTAGATAAGATATTGGTTGCTGGTGTTCTCCGGGTCCGGCGGGGTGAGCAGCTGGGGCCTGGGGATCTCCAGCACCCCGTCGCCGTTGATGTCGGTGGTGGACGCCTCGGTGTTGGTCCAGGCGGTGGCAAGGCTCACGCCGCTCTCCAGATCTCTGGTGACGTTGGCCAGACCCAGCCGGTCCAGGGTGAGCACATCGGTGACATAGCCGTTCTCCAGCTCCAAGGTGACGTACACCCCCAGCTTCCCGTCGGACAGCAGGCCGGACTCCGAGCGCACCACATTTTTCAGCCCGTCGGACAGCGCCCCGGTGGAGGAGAGCACCATTACCCCGTTTTGATAGTCATAATACTCCGCCACATTGTAGCCCTCTCCGGTGGTGTCCCGCTGAAACACGATGAGCTCCCGGCTGCCGTCCTGGTCCAGGTCCACGGTGGTGTAGCCCTCATTATACGTGCTGCTCATCAGCTCGTTGGCCCCGCTGTTGGTGAAGTTGTAGGCGGACAGAATGTGCACGCCGGCGCTGAGCTGCCAGCTGACGATGAGCTCCCGGCTGCCGTCCCCGGTCAGGTCCTCATACGCCACGGAGTTGATGGACGTGCCATCCCCGGACAGCATGACAAACTGGCGGTAGGTCTGGTCCCCCCCCTGGCGGAACAGGCACACCCGCATGGGCTTCTCCTCAGCGGAGGTCACCCGGAGGAACACCGCCGCCGTCTCCTGCTCTCCGTCGTTGTCCATGTCCAGCAGCTGGATGGTGGAGGTGTTGCTGCCGTAGCTGATGGTGGCGTATTCCGCCCCCAGCTCGCTCATGGTGGCGTCGATGGTGCTTTGCAGGTCCCGGTATTCCTGGGGCAGCACGGGCAGGGCATACAGCCTGTCCACCGACTCGAACATACAGCCGCTCAGACACAGCCCCAGAACCATGCCCAGAGCCGCCGGCAGGATTTTCCGCCTCATCGCGCTTCCCCCTCCTCATACAATCACAGTTAGAGGATATTATACCACAGTTTTTTCTCCCTGCCTATGGATTTTTTGTGAATGAAAAAATTTTCTGGGAAAAAGCTGGGCGGCGCCTTGAACGCGCCGCCCAGCCTGTGCTCAGTATTGATACTTTTTCCGCATGCCCCACAAAAACGCCGCCGTCACCGCCACCGCCAGCGCCTCCGCCGCCACAATGGACAGCCAGATGCCGTCCACCTCCCAGATCAGCGGGAAGATCAGCACCGCCGCCGCCTGGAACACCAGCGTGCGCAAAAAGGAGATGGCCGCCGACACAAGGCCGTTGTTCAGGGCGGTGAAAAAGGACGAGCCGAATATGGCAAACCCGGAGAACAGGAAGCAGAAGGAAAAAATGGTAAACGCGCGGGCGGTGAGCTCCAGCAGCCCTGCGTCATATCCCACAAACAGCAGGGACAGCGGTCTGCCCAGCAGCTGGGCGGCGGCGAACATGCACCCGGCAAATACGGCGACGATCACCGTACTCCTCCGGCGCAGCCCCCGCAGCTCCTCATGGTTCTGCGCCCCGTAGTGGTAGCCGATCACCGGGGCGGTGCCCACCGCATAGCCGATGAACACCGCCTGGAACACCAGGCTGACGTACATCAGCACGCCATAGGCCGCCACGCCGTCCTCTCCTGCGTAGTTCAGCAGCTGGGCGTTGTAGAGCATGCTCACCACCGAGCCGGAAATGCTGCTCATCAGCTCCGACACGCCGTTGGTGCAGGTTTTCCACAGTGCCCGGCCGTCAAACCGTGTCCGGCCCAGCCGCAGGAGGCTGCTGTTGGGCCGGGCGAAATAGATCAGCGGGATAACGCCGCCCACGCACTGGCTGACGGCGGTGGCCGCCGCCGCGCCCTCCAGCCCCCAGCGGAACGCCGCCACAAACAGGGCGTCCAGCACCATATTCGTGACTCCCGCCGCCACCGTCACATAAAGGCCCAGCGCGGGCTTCTCCGCCGTGGAAAACAGGCACTGAAACTCATACTGAAGGACAAAGGCAGGGATGGCCAGCAGGATGATCCGGGCGTAGGTCACGCTGTCCTCCAGCATCTGCCCCTGGGCCCCCAGCGCGGCGGCAATGGGCCGGATCAGAAGCAATCCCACCGCCGCCAGCGCCGTGCCGCAGCCGATGCCGGTGTAAATCACCAGAGAAAACAGGCGGTTGGCCTCCTCCCGCTTTCCCTCTCCCATGATCTTGGCGATGAGGGCGCCGCCGCCGGTGCCCAGCATGAACCCGGCGGCCCCCAGGATCATCAGCACAGGGAAGATGAAGTTCACGGCGGTGAACGAGGTCTTTCCCACGAAATTCGAGACAAAAAAGCCGTCCACCACGCCGTAAATGGAGGTGAACACCATCATCACGATGGACGGCAGGGTGTAACGCAACAGCTTTGAATAGGTAAAGTGGTCTGACAACTGGATCTTCATTTTCATGGTTGCTCCTTTTATAATTGTTTCACTTTTTCTTTGATGGCGGCCACAAAGCGCCCGGTGAGTTCCAGATACGTTTGCAGCTCCTCCCTGCTCCAGGAGGTGTATATCTCATCCTCCAGCTCGATCAGCGGCACTGCCGTGCGCAGGGCCAGCTCCCGGCCCTGCGCGGTGAGGTGGACGTTTTTCCCCCGGCCTCCCGTCGCATCCAGGCGAATGACGCCTTCCCCCTCCAGCTTGCGGATGGCAGAGTTGATGGTCTGCTTGCTCATCCCCGACTGCCGGACGATCTCATGGAGGGCGCAGGGGGACCCCTCGCTGCACAGCGTATACAGCACAGATACAGTGCTGTCTGACAACCCCAACTTTACCGACGCCTCGTGATACGTCCCATTGATCTCCCCAATCAGGCGATTGAAACGCCTCAGCTCTTTTGAAACGTTGATATCCATAGTTTTCCTCCTCATGTCCGAAATCGTACCAGAGCACAGAGGAGTATAGTACGATTTCATACCAATGTCAAGCCCTTCTTTCCCCAAAAAAGGCGGCAGGGTCGCCCCTGCCGCGCTTTGTCTTTATGGTCACAGCACGCACTCCAACTGGCAGTCGAAGGGCTCCGCCTCCACGTGCTTTTGGTTATACTCACAGGCCTCCACGCAGCCCATCCTTTGGTAAAACGACTGGCTCTCCACCGCCGAGTGGGCGGATATGTACAGCTTACGCCCGCCGTGGGCCCGGGCCCAATCCTTCGCCGCGGCAAACAGCGCCGCGCCCATTCCCTTTCCCCGCATGTCCTCGGATACATGGATGCTGGACAGGTCCAAATATCTGTTCTCCCCGCCGAACAGCTCCGGTTCTACCGAGGCAAAGCCCTTCAGCACTCCGTCACAGAACCCGCCCAGCACCAGCCCTCCGGCGCTCTCCGTGTTTTTCAGGCAGGACACCAGAAACTCATAATCCTTTTCCGACCAGTCGTCGATAAACGGGTCGTCGCGGATCACCCACTCGCCCTCTTCCCGCCGCCAGCACTTAACCACCACCTGACGGCGGTTAAAAGAGCAAAACAGCGCCCTGTCCAGCTCACCGGCGGAAACGATTCGGTATTCGATCATTGTTAAAACCTCCTCAGCGCTCATTATTTTTATTATGCAAGAACGCCCCGGATTTGTAAAGCCCCCCCTGCCGAAAAGCGGAGGGGACCGCCGTCCCCTCCGCCCTTTCTCACACTTCCCGTTTTTCCGTGCGCAGCACGATGTCCTCCCGCTCCACGGCCAGACACAGGGTGTCCCCCGCGCCAAGCCGCTCGGACAGGAGCAGGTCGGCGGCGGGCTCCTCCACCTTCCGGCGCACCGCCCGGCGGATAGGCCGGGCCCCCTGTTCCTGCTCCCCGCCGGGGTCGGCCAGCAGGGAGACGGCCTCCCATTTGGCGTCCAGGTCCACCCCCAGCTCGGACAGGCGGCCCCGCACACTGCCCAGCATCCGCATGGCGATGCGCTCCAGATCCCGGCGCTCCAGGCGGTCGAACAGAATCACCTCGTCCAGGCGGTTGAGGAACTCCGGCTTGAACCTGCCCTTCAGCTCCGCCATCACCGCCTCCCGGCGCTTGTCGTCGGTGTTTCCCCCGGCAAAGCCCAGGGGCGGCGACTTGCTTACCAGCTTCTGGGCCCCGATGTTGGAGGTCATCACCACCACCGTGTTGCGGAAGTCCGCCTTGCGGCCCTGGCCGTCGGTGAGCTGGCCGTCCTCCATCACCTGGAGGAGGATGTTCTGCATATCGTCGTGGGCCTTTTCCAGCTCGTCAAACAGCACCACCGACCAGGGACGGCGGCGGACCTGCTCGGTGAGCTGTCCGCCCTCCTCGTGGCCCACATAACCCGGAGGGGAGCCCACCAGCCGGGACGTGGCATGCTTTTCCATATACTCGGACATATCGAAGCGGATCAGAGCGTCCTCACTGCCGAACAGCGCCGCCGCCAGGGCCCGGCACAGCTCCGTCTTGCCCACGCCGGTGGGGCCCATGAACAGGAATACCCCGATGGGCCGGTTGGGCTCCTTCAGCCCCACCCGGCTGCGGCGGATGGCCGCAGCCACGGCGGACACCGCTTTGTCCTGCCCCACCACCCGGCGGTGAAGCTCCCCCTCCAGCTCCAGCAGGCGTTTTGCCTCCCCTTTTGTGATGGACTCCAGCGGAATGCCCGTCCACTGGGCCAGCACCGCAGCGATCTCCTCCCGGCCCAGCTCTCGGGCGCCGCCGCCCTTCTGACGAGTCTGCTTGCGGTCCAGCTCCCGGCGGAAATCCGCCTCCGCGTCCCGGAGCATGGCGGCCCGCTCAAAGTCCTGCATGGCGATGGCCTGGGCCTTTTCCCGGGCCGCCCGCTCCGCCCGGTCGGACAGGGCCCGGAGCGAGACGGGCACCTCCTCCTCCATCCTCATCCGGGCCGCGCCCTCGTCGATGAGGTCGATGGCCTTGTCGGGCAGGTAGCGGTCGGGCAGGTAGCGCTGGGACAGCTCCACCGCCGCGTCAACGGCCGCGTCGGAGATGGTCAGGCCGTGGTGCTCCTCGTACCGGCGGCGCAGACCCCGGAGAATGGCCTTGGCCTGATCCGGGCTGGGCTCCGCCACCCGCACGGGCTGGAAGCGGCGCTCCAAAGCCGCGTCCTTTTCAATATATTTACGATACTCTTCCAACGTGGTGGCGCCCACCACCTGAATCTCTCCCCGGCTCAACGCGGGTTTGAGGATATTTGCCGCGTCGATGGCTCCCTCAGCGGAGCCCGCTCCCACAATATTATGGAGCTCGTCCAGGAACAGAATCACGTTACCCGCCCGGCGCACCTCGGCAAGGACCTGGTTCACCCGCTCCTCAAACTCACCTCGGTATTTGGTGCCCGCCACCATGGACACCAGGTCCAGAGCCAGCAGACGCTTGCCGCGCAGGGGCTCCGGCACCGCCCCCGACGACATGCGCAGGGCCAGCCCCTCCGCCACCGCCGTCTTGCCCACGCCGGGCTCGCCGATGAGGGCCGGGTTGTTCTTGGTCCGCCGGGCCAGGATCTGAATCACCCGGCCCACCTCCTGGTCCCGGCCCACCAGGGGGTCCAGCCCTCCCAGCGCCGCCATCCGGGTCAGGTCCCGGGAAAACCGGTCGGTGAGGCGGGTGTCCGCCCCCTCCCGGGCCCTGGGCCGTTCCTCCCGGTACAGGGCCTGGGGATCACCCCCCGGCCTTCCCGCAGTATTCTTGGGTGCCTGCTCCCCCTTATTTCGATTCACCATAAAAAAACCCCGCAATCTTTGAAAAATACTCAGCCGTTCCATACAGTTTCTCCCATTGTCCTCCGGTAGTGACAGTTCTCTTGGCAAGGATGGGAAATTTTAGCTGAAATTATACATTTCCCTTTGTCAAAATTTAAACTTGCATTTTCCTCAGAATGTGGTACAATGGTATCCGGTTCAAAACAATTACTTTGGAGGTGTAGTTACATGGCACGTAAAATTGGTGACGCCTGCGTCTCCTGCGGCGCTTGCGAGTCCGCCTGCCCCGTGGGCGCGATCTCCATGGGTGACGATCATATGCAGATCGACGCCGGCGCCTGCATCGACTGCGGCGCCTGCGAGGGCACCTGCCCCACCGGCGCGATTGAGGCCGAGTAACCTGTAAACCCAAAATCCCCCGCTCTCCGTGACAGGAGGGCGGGGGATTTGCTTTTGCTGTCAAGCCTTTCCAGCCTTTGATTTTCAGCGCTTTTGGCCCCTCCAGGGCATTCGTCAAAGTGCTCCCATTCCCCCCGGTTCTTTCCAAAACCGGTTGGTTAAAACGCTGATTTTGTGGAAACTTTAACATGCAATTGGAAATTGTCGTGGATTTGGATAGGAAGTTATGCTATACTGTGAAGTTGGTGGAAGATGGTTCTCCACCAGCACCATCAGCTCTCGTCTTTCCCCCTTCCCTGGCGGACGGACGCTGAAGTGATACACTATATTTATGAGGAGGAACTTTCTATGGAAACCTACGGTCTGGAAAAACTCGGCATCACCGGCATCAAGGAAATCGTATACAATCCCAGCTACGAGCAGCTCTTTGAGGCGGAGATGGACCCCACCCTGGAGGGCTATGAGAAGGGCCAGATGACCGAGCTGGGCGCCGTCAACGTCATGACCGGCATCTACACCGGCCGCTCCCCCAAGGATAAGTTCATCGTCATGGACGAGAACTCCAAGGACACCGTGTGGTGGACCTCCGACGAGTTCAAGAACGACAACAAGCCCGCCTCCCAGGAGGCCTGGGAGGCCTGCAAGGCCCTGGCCATCCAGGAGCTGTCCAACAAGAAGCTCTATGTGATGGACGTGTTCTGCGGCACCAACAAGGACACCCGCATGGCCATCCGCTTCATCATGGAGGTGGCCTGGCAGGCCCACTTCGTCAAGAACATGTTCATCGCCCCCACCGAGGAGGAGCTGAAGAACTTCAAGCCCGACTT
>CAJULJ010000047.1 GCA_910587395.1 uncultured Oscillospiraceae bacterium
TTGAGCATCTCCCGCATGCCGGGGCCGCCCTTGGGGCCCTCATAGCGGATGACCACCACGTCTCCCGCCACAATCTTCCCGGCGTAGATGGCCTCAATGGCTTCCTCCTCGGAATTGAACACCCGGGCGGGACCCTGGTGCCTCATCATCTCAGGGGCCACGGCGGAGCGCTTCACCACGCAGCCCTCAGGGGCCAGATTGCCCTTGAGGACGGCAATACCGCCATCGGGGGAGTAGGGATTGTCGATGGGACGGATCAGGCTGTGGTCTCGGTTGACCACGCCCTCCAGGTTTTCACCCAGAGTCCTGCCGGTGCAGGTGAGAACAGAGGTGTCCAGCAGACCCTTTTTGTTCAGCTCGGCCATCACGGCGTGGACGCCGCCCGCTCCCTCCAGGTCCTCCATATAGGTGTCCCCGGCGGGAGCCAGATGGCAGAGATTAGGCGTTTTGCTGGAAATCTCGTTGGACATGTCCAAATCCAGCTCAATGCCGCACTCGTGGGCAATGGCGGGCAGGTGGAGCATGGTGTTGGTGGAACAGCCCAGAGCCATATCCACCGTCTCGGCGTTGTGGAAGGCGGCCTCGGTCATGATATCGCGGGGCTTGATGTCCCTTTTGATCAGCTCCATGATCTGCATGCCCGCATGCTTGGCCAGCCGCAGACGTGCCGACCACACTGCGGGGATGGTGCCGTTGCCTTTGAGACCCATGCCGATGGCCTCGGTGAGGCAGTTCATGGAGTTGGCGGTGTACATCCCGGAGCAGGAGCCGCAGGTGGGGCAGGCGTTGTTGACGTACTCGTCCACGCCGTCCTCATCCAGCTTGCCTGCATAGTAGCTGCCCACGGCCTCGAACATATGGGACAGGCAGGTGCGCCGCCCGTCGTTGAGCCGTCCGGCCAGCATGGGCCCGCCGGAGCAGAAAATGGTCGGAATGTTCACCCGCGCCGCCGCCATCAGCAGGCCGGGGACGTTCTTATCGCAGTTGGGAATCATCACAAGCCCGTCAAACTGGTGGGCCATGGCCATGGCCTCGGTGGAATCGGCGATGAGGTCGCGGGTGACCAGGGAGTATTTCATGCCCACATGGCCCATGGCAATGCCGTCGCACACGGCGATGGCGGGGAATTCAATGGGGGTGCCGCCCGCGGCCCGGACCCCCGCCTTTACCGCCTGGGCGATCTTGTCCAGGTTCATATGGCCGGGGACGATTTCATTATAAGAGCACACTACGCCGATGAGGGGCCGTTCCAGCTCCTCCTTGGTGTAGCCCAAGGCGTAGAACAGGGAGCGGTTGGGGGCGGTAGGGACGCCTTTTTTCACATGGTCGGAACGCATAAGTAAGTCTCCTTCGCGGTTTTGTAGGTTAAAGCATTGTATCATAAAAATGCCGGGAGCGCAATGGAAAATCACTTGATTTCCCGGCGTTCCCGGCATTTTCATTGCTGATTTGTAGGTTAAAGCATTGTATCATAAAAATGCCGGGAGCGCAATGGAAAATCACTTGATTTCCCGGCGTTCCCGGCATTTTCATTGCTGAGAGGTGTTTTCTGATTCTGTTTCCTCATGCGGTTTTCCAGGGCCATTGGAAAAAGGAAACAGCAGTCCGCAAAGCGTGGACCGCTGTTTTCCTGCAAATTTTGATTAGTTGGACGCGGTATCCAGGTCGGAATCGCCGCCCCAGATCATGTTTTTGCGCAGCTCGCCGCCCACGATCTCCATCTGGTGCTTCTTGAGCTGGGCCCGCTTGGAGTTGAAGAAGGTGCGGCCGTTCTTGTTCTCGGCAATCCATTTGCCCGCGAAGGTGCCGTCCTGGATGTCGCTGAGCACCGCGCGCATACGGGCCTTGGTCTCCTCGTGGGGGATGACACGGGGACCGCTGACGTACTCGCCGAACTCAGCGGTGTCGGAGATGGAGAAGTTCATGGCCGCCACGCCGCCCTTGTTAATGAGGTCGATGATGAGCTTCATCTCGTGGATACACTCGAAGTAGGCGTTCTCCGGCTCGTAACCGGCCTCCACCAGCACCTCGAAGCCGCAGCGCATCAGGTCCACCACGCCGCCGCACAGCACGGTCTGCTCACCGAACAGGTCGGTTTCGGTCTCGTCGTGGAAGGTGGTCTCCATCACGCCGGCGCGGGCGCCGCCGATGCCCGCGATGTAGGCCAGGGCGATCTGGTAAGCGTGTCCGGTGGCGTCCTGCTCCACGGCTACCAGGCAGGGCACGCCCTTACCGGCGACATAGGTGGAGCGCACGGTGTGGCCGGGGCCCTTGGGGGCGGCCATGAACACGTCAACTCCGGCAGGAGGAACGATCTGCTGGTAACGGATGTTGAAGCCGTGGGCAAAGGCCAGGGCCTTGCCCTCGGTCATGTAGGGGGCGATGTCCTTCTTGTAAACCTCGGCCTGGACCTCATCGTTGATGAGCATCATCACGATGTCAGCCCACTGGGCGGCGGCGGGGACGGTCTTGACCGCCAGACCAGCGGCCTCTGCGCCGGCCCAGCTCTTGGAGCCCTCGCGGAGACCCACGCACACGTCGCAGCCGGAATCCTTCAGGTTCAGCGCGTGGGCATGGCCCTGGGAGCCGTAGCCGATGATGGCAATCTTCTTGCCCTTGAGGTAGCTCAGGTCGCAGTCCTTCTCGTAATACATTTTAGCCATGGTGAAACACTCCTCACAAAAAAATGTTATCCAAAAAGTTTCTTTGTCCCGCCCTCCTGCAGGGCGGGAGGGGCGGGAAAGTTTTGCGCGGGTCATGGTGCTATGAGTATATCACGGCGGCGGGAAAAAGAATGATAACCGTGATACAATCTGGGGAAAAGTGGGCCAAACTGTGTCAGTCCAGCGTCAGGCCCAGCTCGATCTCCTCCTCGTCGGAGCGGCCCGTCGCGGAGAAGCCCAGTGACCGGTAAAGCCCGAAGGCGGCCCGGTTCTCCGGGTTGACCGTCATGAGCACCCGGCTGGAAGCCCCGAAGGGCTTCGTGCGGATATAGTCCAGGGCCAGCTCCATGGCCGTCCGGCCATAGCCCTTCCCCTGGTGGGCCCCGTCGATCATCAGGTGCCAGATGTTGTAGGTCTCTTCGTCATAGTCATAGATGACCATGACATAGCCTATCACCTCGCTGCCGCTGAAAACGGCAAAGGGAGTGCACTGCTCGTGATAGACATAGGCCTGGGCCAAGCTCCGGATGAGATGTGATACGAAATTCTCCTGTCCGTCCCGTAATTTCAGGTCAAAACAGGCGATAAAATTGGACTCATCTACTTTTTGCAGGGCGATTGAATTCATGAAGTTCCTCCTCTGTGTCGGGAGGGCTACCGGGGAAACACCCTCCGACAGGTCGATAGTGTGGTCGTTCCAGCGCTTTTCATAGCTGATCGTCCCCTTTCCTTTATGAAGTGATCTATTCCAAACACAGATGCCTCTGTGGAGCCTTACAGGATATTCTTGCCCAAATCGAACTCGTCCCGGACCTTGTTGCCGGAGTTATTCCGGATTGTCGCCTCGCCCCGCTCCAGGGCCACCATGCCTGTGCGCACCAGCTCCAGAATGCCGAACTCGGCCAGCAGCTTTTCCAGCGCGTCGTCCTTGGACTCCTGGCCGATGATGGCTAGGGTCAGGCTCTGGGTGGACACGTCGATGATGGAGGCGCGGAAGATGTTGGCGATCTGAATCACCTCGTTACGCACCTCCCGGCTCTCCGCCTTCACCTTGATGAGCACCAGCTCCCGGCGGATGGACTGCTCCGGCGGCAGCAGCCGGACAGAATACACAGAAAACTGCTTGCGCAGCTGATTGATAATCTGACCAATCTGCTGCTCGCCGCAGATCAGCTCGATGGTGATGCGTGACACCTCGGGATCGTCGGTGGTGCCCACCGCCAGGGATTCAATGTTGTACCCTTTTCGGGAGAACAGCCGGGACACCTGGCTGAGCACGCCGGCGGAGTTCTCCACCAGCACCGACAGGGTGTGGCGTTTTGTATTGGTAGTCATGGCGATTCCTCACCCCTCAAAAAAATTTATGAAAGGTCCGTGGCCGAGCCAAAGCCAATGGCGTTCCAACCACGTCCGTAACGAACTAAAGTTCTTTTTGGTTCCTTTTTCTTTCAAGGAAAAGGAACTCAATGCAGCAGGAAATCAGTGACGGGGGTTCCTCCGCTGACCATGGGGTGGACCATGGCGTCGATGTCGATGGCGCAGTCGATCACGCAGCCGCAGCCCGCCGCCAGAGCCTGCTTAAACGCCTCGGCAAACTCCTCCTGGCTCTTGGCCCGGAAGCCCTTCAGCCCGTAAGCCTCCGCCAGCTTCACAAAATCCGGTCCCCGGTCAAGCGTGGTCTGCGAAAACCGCTTGTTGTAAATCAAATTCTGCCACTGACGGACCATGCCCAAGGTACGGTTGTCAAAAATAACCGTGATGACCGGGATATTGTAATGCTCCACCGTAGCCAGCTCGTGGCAGTTCATCCGGAAGCAGCCGTCCCCGGTGCAGTGGACCACAACCTTGTCCGGATTTCCAACCTTGGCCCCCATGGCGGCCCCCAGGCCAAAGCCCATGGTGCCAAACCCGCCGCTGGTGAGCAGCTGGCCGGGCCGGGAGAAGTGGTAATACTGACAGGACCACATCTGGTGCTGGCCCACGTCGGTGGCAATGATGGCGTCCCCATTGGTCAGATCGGAAATGGTCTCCAAAATCTCGTGGGCGTGAAGGATATCGTCCTTTTTCAAGGGGAGCTCCTTCCGGGCAAACACCTGGGCCTTCCAGCCGGTGTAGTCATGCTGCTCCAGCCTCGCGTTCAGCAGCTCCAGCACCCGGCGGGCGTCGCCGATGATGTGGTGGCAGGTCTTGACATTCTTGTCAATTTCCGCCCGGTCGATGTCGATATGAACTATTTTTGCGTTCTTGGCAAAGGAGGGGGGATCGGTGGCCACCCGGTCGGAGAACCGGCAGCCGATGGCAATCAGCAGGTCGCATTCAGCGGTGGCCATATTGGAGGCGTGGGAGCCGTGCATGCCCACCATGCCCGTGAACAGCGGGTGATTGCCCGGACAGGCCCCGCCGCCCATGATGGTGGAGCCCACGGGGGCGTCCAGCGTCTCGATAAATTGGCGGAACTCGGGCACCGCGCCCTTGGAGCGGATCACGCCGCCCCCCACCAGCACCATGGGACGCTGGGACTGGGAGATCAGCTCCAGCAGCTTGTCGATGTCCTCCCGGTTCGGCTCAGGATTTTTCAAATCCCGGTTGGAGCGGTTCAGCAAAGTGGCCAGCCGTCCGTGGTTGGGGTGCTCGGACACGGGAAGGTACTCGTACTCCCCCTCAATGGCGGTGACGTTTTTAGCGATATCCACCAGCACCGGGCCGGGACGGCCGGAGCGGGCAATGGCGAAGGCCTCGCGGATGACGTCGGACAGCTCGTTCACGTCCTTCACTAAGAAATTGCACTTGGTGATGGGCATGGTGATGCCGGTGATGTCCACCTCCTGGAAGGAATCCTTGCCGATCAGGTTCTCGCTGACGTTGCAGGTGATGAACACCACAGGGGAGGAGTCATAGTAGGCGGTGGCGATGCCGGTGACCAGGTTGGTGGCTCCAGGACCGGAGGTGGCGAAGCACACCCCTACCTTTCCGGTGGACCGGGCGTAGCCGTCGGCGGCGTGGGACGCGCCCTGCTCATGGGCGGTGAGGTAGTGGTGGATTTTCTGGTTGTAGCCGTGCAGCTCAAACTCGTCGTAGATGTTCAAAATCGTGCCGCCGGGATAGCCGAACACCGTGTCCACACCCTGCTCCAGCAGGCACTCCATCACGATTTGGGACCCTTTCATCAACATAATTGGGAACCTCCTTATGGGAAATGAAAAAAGAGCACGGCCCGTCCGACAATAGGACGAAGCCACGCTCCGCGGTACCACCTAAATTTCCCCCATGGGGGACGCTCAAGGCCCGGTAACGGCGGGCCGCCGTCCCGGCCTACTGGACTGCTCGTTCAGCCGGACTGCTCACAGGGGACGTTCACCCGCCTCGCTCACGAAGGCTCGCACCGGTCGCCTTCTCTCTGGGCTTGCGCAAGGGGATTACTCGCCTGATCATCGCATATTTTTGCGTATTGAAATTATAATAATGCTTTAAACCGAGTTTGTCAATGTAAAAGTTTTGAACTGCGCAAATTTCAACACTCAGCCAAAGTTCCGAGGGTTTTCCCGCCCTGATTTATGCCGTTTTTATCAAGAGACGGGAAGGGCAGGGGCCCTTCCCGTCTGATTGAGGCGCTTACCGGCAGCCGCAGCTGCTGCCGTGGTCGCCCAGTTTGAAGGAGGCGCACTCGGTCTCCTTGCAGTCGCATACGCTGTTCTGGCAGCAGCCCACCTGGATCTGGTTGAGGGTGCAGCGCTGGTCCTTGTGGTAGGCGCAGCTGTTCACAGAGCACTGGATGCTGGGATTGGTCTGGTTGATCATGGCTGTTTCCTCCTTGTATTCTGATGTCTGGAATACAAAGGGGAGTATGCCCTGAAGACGGGATGGTTATTCGGCCTTTTCCTCTGAACCCGCCTCCTGTTTCTGGACATTCTGGTTTTTCTCCGCCTGCGCGGCGGGCCTGTGCTGGAAACGGGGGATGAACCGGGTCGCGAAGTTTCCCTTGCCCCTGCCCTGCACGTAGAAATAGCCGATGGTGGAGAACACCACCGCGCCGATGAAGTTGACGAACAGGTCCTTCATGGTGTCGATGATGCCCACGTCCAGGTAGCCGCCCAATCCCAGAGGCATCTGAGTGCCGTCGTCCAGCACCAGGATCACGTCCTGAATGCCTTTGACGACGACGGCGGTGGTGCCGTGTCCGGGGTCCAGGTTGACGGTGGAGATGGTGTTGACGACGGTGTCCTTCTGCATATCAAAGAGCAGGAACTGGTCCATGGAGAATTCGAAGAATTCCCACAGCACGCCGATGGTCATGGAGAAGCAGAACGCGGTGACCGCCATGAAGAAGGGGGACAGATGGAGGGACACCGTTTCCTCCCGGTTGAGGATGTCCACCAGGGCAAAGCCGATGGCGGCGCAGAGGAAGCCGTTCATGGTGTGGAGCATGGTGTCCCAGAAGGGAAACTCGATGTAATAGTCGCTGATCTCGCCCAGGATCTCGGCGGCGTAAATAAAGAGCAGGATGATGACCTCCAGCGTGTCGGGCAGATCGATGTGCAGCCGCCGCTCGAAGGCGGAGGGCAGCATAAACAGCACCAGGGTCAGCACGCACAGCAGCATGTTTTCATAATTCTGGTTGAAGAACTGGGCGATCAGCATGCCCACCACCGACAACCGAAGCACAAAATAGACGGTGTACACCAGCCTTTTGTTTTCCACATGACGCCATTCGTGGCCTTTTGGTTTTTTGATGTTCCGCTTTGACATGGTGTACTCCTTTCCTGAACATTGTATCAGGTATGTAAAAAAGGGTGTCAGCCTGCGGCCCCCTGGCGCATAATATGTTTTTGGAGGTGATTTTATGGACCTGAAAAACGATCAGATCACGCTGGGAGAGCTGTGGGATAACCCGAAGAGCCGGACGGTGTTCCAAAAGCGCATTCCTATGCTGGCCAAGCATCCGGTGAAGGGGGCGGCCCGCACGGTGACGCTGGAGCAGCTGCGGGATTTCATGGCCGGCTGGGTGCCGGGCATGATGATCAATAGTGTGATGTCGGACCTGAAAAAGCTGTAAAGTTACATTTCTGGTTAGTAAAGCTACCATACCAAAAAAAAGCCCCGCTGTCAATTGACGGCGGGGACATTTTCTTGATTTTATGACGGACTGGCATTCGCTGACAGACAATTGAGCACAGCGCCGACAGACAAATGCAGATCTTCAGGGATTTCGCCTCGTCCCGGCAGAACGGCCTGATAGTAGGGGATTTCGCACCGCTCTATGCTGTAGCTGGGGCGGGGCAGGCCGAGCTGCTGAGCCAGGCGGTCTAAGAAGGCGGTATAATCGGATGTGTCCCGTGTGCCGACATGGAACACGCCCCGCAGATTGCGCTCCAGGATGAAAACGGTCCAGCGGGCGATTTGAAACGTCGGTGGTGTAGTTGACGGACAAGCTTTCGTAGGTCTGTACCGGGCTGCCTGCCCGGACGTTTTTCATCAGAGCCCGGACCCTCGATGTCATTTCACGACCTGCGCCTTGATGAGATTGGTGGTGCCGCTGCTGCTCAAGGGCACGCCGGCGGTGATAACCACCGTGTCTCCGGACTGGACCAGCCCTTCCTTTTTGGCGGTGTCCACGCACAGGGAGAACAGGCGGTCGGTGGAGTCCACGCTGCCGGACAGGAAGGGGGCTACGCCCCAGGAGATGGCCAGCTGGCGGCGTACCCGCTCCGTGGTGGTCAACGCCGCCACCGCGCATCCCGGACGGAACCGGGAGATCATCCGGGCGGTGTAGCCCGACTGGGTGGCGGTCAAAACGGCGGTGGCGCCCAGGTCCATGGCGGTCAGGCAGCTGGTGTGGCTGATGGCGTCAGAGATGGTGGAGGTGTGGTCAAACACCCCGTTTCGGAATCGTTTCCAGTAGTCGATGCCCCCCTCGGCGGCCTCTACAATGCTCACCATGGTCTGGAGGGCCTCCAGCGGGTGCCTGCCGGAGGCGGTCTCACCGGACAGCATCACGCAGCTGGTGCCGTCGAATACGGCGTTGGCCACGTCGGACACCTCGGCGCGGGTGGGCCGGGGGTTTCGGATCATGGAGTCCAGCATCTGGGTGGCGGTGATGACCACCTTGCCCTTGTGAATGGCAGACTTGATCATCTTTTTCTGGAGCACGGGCACCTCGTAGGCGGGAATCTCCACGCCCAGATCGCCGCGGGCTACCATGATGCCGTCGGAAACAGCGGCGATGGCCTCCAGATTGTCCACGCCCTCCCGGTTCTCGATTTTGGAGATGATGCCGATGTCCTGCCCGCCGCAGGCGTTGAGGACGGCGCGGATCTCCTCCACGTCGGAGGCCCGGCGGACGAAGGAGGCAGCGACAAAGTCGAAATCGTTTTCCACGGCGAAGCGCAGGTCGTCCTTGTCCTTGTCGGTGAGGGCGGGCAGGGCGATGGATACGCCGGGGATGTTAATGCTTTTGTGGTTGGACAAGGGGCCGCCGGTGACCACCTTGCAGGCGATGTCCTGCCCGTCGATGCGCTCCACCTCCAGGTCCACCAGCCCGTCGTCGATAAGCACATGGTTGCCCGGCTTCAACTCCTGGTGGAGGTTGGCGTAGGTGACGGACACCTGCCTGACATCCCCGTCCACATCTCGGGTGGTGAGGGTGAAGTCGTCCCCGTCGCTGAGCTCAATGCGGTCGCAGCCGAAGGCGCGGATACGGATTTCGGGGCCCTTGGTGTCCAGGATGGTGGCCACGGGACGGCCCAGGCCGTCCCGGACCCGCTTGAACCGGGTGAGCAGGGTGCCGTGGGTGTCGTGGGTGCCGTGGGAGAAGTTGAAGCGGGCGGCGTCCATGCCGGATAAAATAAGCTGCTCGATGATCTCCTCGCTGTCGGAGGCGGGACCAAGGGTGCAGACGATTTTCGTTTTTCTCATATTGTTTTCCTCCATTTTGAAAACACGATATGTTGATTCCTCTTTGATTCCACCACATCATATACAAATGAGCGGAAATGTCAAGGCTCAGGGGAAAACTTTTCATGATGTGCCGATTTTTCCGGTGGGTGAGGGCGGAAAGTTGGGTAAAAAGGAGGCGGGGCAGCCGCTGCCCCGCCTCAGATTCAATCGTTGTTTTCCACCGCAGGGACGGGCTCTGCCCTGGACACCAGCGCCCATTCCACCCGCCGGTCGTTGAAATTGAGCACCTTGATGTGCAGCCCGCAGGCGTCCACCTCCAGTTGGGAGCCGTCCTCCGGGATGACGGACAGTTGGGCGAACACCAGCCCGCCCAGGGTGTCGGATTCCTCCTCCTCGGGGAACTCCATCTCCAGGACCTGGGCCACCCGCTCCAGGTCGCAGGAGCCGGACACCTTCCACACCCCCGGCTCCGCCTGCTCGATGTCCTTCTCCTCCAGGGGGTCGAACTCGTCGTAGATGTTGCCCACAATCTCCTCCAGCAGGTCCTCCATGGTCACCAGCCCCGAGGTGCCGCCGTATTCGTCCACCACGATGGCCATATGTACCTTTTTGCTCTGCATGTCCCGGAACAGCACGTCGGTGCGGACGGATTCGGGCACGAAATAGGCGGGGCGCAGCAGCTCGGACAGGGGCCTGGGCTGATCCTCCTGGGCGCTGAGCAGGAAGTCCCGGGTGTTGAGAATGCCCACAATGTGGTCGGCGTCCTCCTTGTAGACGGGGAACCGGGACCGGCCGGAGGTCAGGATGGCGTTCACCACATCCTCATTGGTGTCCTCTGCCCACACCATCACCATGTCGGTGCGGTGGACCATCACGTCCTCGGCGGTGGTGTTGTTGAACTCGAAAATGTTCTCAATGAGCTCCTTTTCAGAAGCTTCGATGGCGCCCCGCTCCTCGCCCAGGTCCACCATCATGAGGATTTCGTCCTCGCTCACGTCCTCCTGTTCGGCCCTGGGGTCAATGTGCAGCAGGCGCAGCACGCCGTTGGTGGATTTGGACAGCAGCCAGATGACGGGCCGGAACACCACCGCCACAGCGGACACCGGGCCCAGGGTGAACCGGGCCACCGCCTCCGTCTTTTTCATGGCGATGCGCTTGGGCACCAGTTCTCCCAGCACCAGGCTGAAATAGGACAGCACAATGGTGATGAGCACCACCATGATGTTGTTGAGGGCATGGGGGTCCAGGGCGGTGACGCCCTTTTCCTCCGTCAGCCACTTCACCAGCGGGTCGGAAAAGCTGTCGGCGGCGAAGGCGGAGGACAGGAACCCGGCCAGGGTGATGGCGATCTGAATGGCGGACAAAAAGTGGTCGGGAGCCTGGGTGAGCTTGAGGAGCTTTTCCGCTTTTTTGTCGCCTTCCTCCGCTTGCTTTTTCAGCCTGGTCTCGGACAGGGAAATGACGGCGATCTCCGCCGCGGCGAAAAAGGCGTTGATAAGGACCAGGACGAGCAGTAAAAGAAGTTTCGGTAATAACGGGTCGTCGGACAAGATGGATGACCTCCTATTGACAAGACGGTCTGTTGGATTTGCCGCTCTATTCTATGCGGCGCAGACCTTGACAGACCACAGTATATCAGATTTTTTGAAAATTGCAACAAAAGATGTGAAAAGGAGCCGTCCGGCGGACGGCCCCTCTCCATTCCATCAATCCAGCAGCTCCAGCAGGGCGTCCTTGGGCCGGACGCCCACGGCCTTATTGGATATCTCGCCGTTTTTGAACACCAGCAGGGTGGGGATGCTCATGATGCCGAATTTCGCGGCCAGCTCCGGCTGCTCGTCGGTGTTGACCTTGCCCACCAGGATGTCGCCGCGCTCCTGAGCGATCTCGTCCACGATGGGGGACACCATACGGCAGGGGCCGCACCAGGGGGCCCAGAAGTCCACCAGCACGGGCTTGTCGGAGCCCAGCACCAGCTCGTCAAAGTTTTCTGTGGTAATGGTCTGAACGGACATGATAGATTCTCCTTTATTTTTAATTAAATTTGTAAATTTTCTGCGCCACCCGATAGAGCTTCACCGACAGCTTCCGCCCCTGATAGCCGGGGATGTTGGTGCCCACGTTGGTCAGCCGGTAGCGGCAGCGGCGGTAGAGGGCGGCGTCCTTCTGGCGCAGGTACTCCCACAGCTCGGTGCGCAGGCCCAGGGCCTCCGGCGTGTCGGCGATGACAGCGAAAATGGACGAAATGGACATCATCATGGACAGATAGTTGAACATATACCGTCCCAGCTTGGGCTGAATGGCCTTGAGGGCCATGATGTCGTGAGCGTCGATCATTTGCCGGGTGACCCGGACCTGCTGGTCGATGCGTCCGGCCATCACCGACTCGTTGACGCTCTGGTCCGCCCGGCCGATGAAGTAGCGGTACAGGTCCAGGTTCATATAATACATCGTTTTGACGTAGGGCAGGGGCTGGTAGACAAAGATGTTGTCCACATAGAAGGTGTGGCGGGGCAGCTCCAGACGGCAGTCCCGCAGCAGCTGGGTGCGGTAGATCACCGAGTGCATCAGCAGGTACTGAGAGGCGCGGAAGCGGTGGATGGAGTCCCAGGTGATGATCTGGTCGGTGGGAAACACGTTTTTGTACCCCATGACCTTCTGGGTGTTGTCCTCCACATGCTCATAGACGTAGTTGGCGATGAGCAGGTCCACCGGGGCGGGCATGGCGGCGAACTCCCGCAGCTTGGCCATAACCTTGGCCAGCGCGTCGGTGTCCAGCCAGTCGTCGGAGTCCACCACCTTGTAATACAGCCCACGGGCGTTGCGGATGCCCTGGTTGACGCCTTCGCCGTGGCCGCCGTTCTCCTGATGGATGGCCCGGATGATATCGGGATGCTTTTCCACCCACTGGTCGCATTTGGCGGGGGTGTCGTCTTTGGTGGAGCCGTCGTCCACCAGAATGATCTCTGCGTCCTCCCCCGCACACAGCAGGGTCTCAATGCAGTGGTCCATATAGGCTGCGGAATTGTAGCAGGGGACGGCGAAGGTGATCAATTTGTCCATGGGTACTCTCTCCTAACACTAAGTATGCCCGGCAGGGCGGATTTAGAGCATTTCGTCGGTCAGGGCCAGCGCGCGGGCCGCGATGGCGTCCATGTTGTAGTACTTGTACTCGGCCAGACGGCCCAGCAGGTGCAGATTGGGGTATTGGGCGGCAAGCCGGGCGTATTTGGCGTACAGCGCGTTGTTCTCCGGATTGATGATGGCGTAGTAGGGAGTCTCACCCTCCGCTCCGGTGCAGGCTCTGGAGTATTCCTCCATGATGGTGGTGATACCGGGCAGCTTCTGGCCGGTGAGGTGCTTGAATTCGGTGATGCGGGTGAAATCCCTGTCCACGGTGTAGTTGACGGTGCCGTGGGTTTGGAAATAGTCCTGGGGCAGGGTTTTGAACCCGAAGTCCAATGTGCGGTAGGGCAGGGGACCGAAGCGGAAGCCGAACAGCTCGTCGGCCTGTCCGGTATAGATGACGGGGCCGCTGAAGGTCTCTCCGTCCAGCCTGATGACGCCGTCCGCCGGCTCCAGCCGGTTCAGCGCGTCCGCGCCCAGCTCCACGGTGATGCCGGGGTGGTCCAGCATCTTCTCGAACATGGGGGTGTAGCCCTCCAGCGGCATTCCCTGGTAGGCGTCCTGGAAATACCGGTTGTCCTGGGAGAGGCGCACCGGCACCCGCGCGGTGGTGCTGGGATCGATTTCCTCCGGCGTCTGCCCCCACTGCTTCATGGTATAGTGGACGAACACATGCTCATACACATAATCCGCGATGGCGGCGATCTCCGGGTCGGGATTCTGCCGCAGCTCCAGGATGGTCACCTGGCTCTGGGCGGGGTAGGCGTCCAGAAGCTTCCGGCCCAGCCGCTCCCCCTCCGAGCTGCCGAAGGCGTTTTTCAGCGAATCCAGATTAAAGGGAACAGGGAAGAAAAAGCGCCCATCCGTCTTTTTGTGGGCCGGAACCACCTCGGGATTGTCCCGGGGCAGGTTGGCGATCACCCTGTGCTGATAGCGCCGCCATTTGGTAAACCGGGACAGGTAGTCGAACACCCGCCGGTCGTTGGTGTGGAAGATGTGGGGTCCGTACTGATGGATGAGGACACCGGCGCCGTCCAGGCAGTCGTAGGCATTGCCGCCCACATGGTCCCGCCGCTCCAGCACCAGCACCTTTTTTCCGCCGTCCTCCGCCAGCCGCCGGGCGGCCACCGCCCCGGCATAGCCCGCGCCCACGATCAGGGCGTCAAAATTTGTCAAAGCACTCACTTCGTTTCTGTCCTAAAGTTGACGCGGGACGGATCAAGCCCGCTCAGTTAAAGGATACCACAATTCTCTCCAAAGTGGAAGGAACAATTTCGAAAAAATGATTTAATTTTCCAGATTCCGGGGAGCTGTAAAAAGCCTGCATCCGATAGTATGCCGCGGAAGGCCGGAAATACAAGCTTTGGACAGCCTGAGATAAAAAGATTGTCAGCGGGCGAAAATCGTGATAGAATATCAAAAACATCGTTTATTGAGAAAGAGGGAAACGTGGATGGCCGTCATTCAGCAATTCCGCACCGCCGTGAGGGGCTTTAACCGGCAGGATGTGCAGGACTATATTGAGCAGATGGCCGCTGTTCACCGGCAGGAGATGGCGGAGCTCCAAAAACGGCTGGAAAAGTCGGACCGCCGCATCGAGGAGCTGGAGGAGACGGTCTCCAGCATCGACGCCATGGCGGACGAGTCGTCCAAGACCCGGGCCGCCCTGGATTCGTCCAATCAGATGGTGAGCCGCCTGCGGGGGGAGATGTCCCAGGCGGAGGCCAAGCTGACGGTGGCAAAGAAGGAGATGGAGCGCCTCCAGGCCCAGATCGATGCCTTGGAACCCATGGCCACCAGTTATCAGGAGATCAAGGACCGGGCCGCCAACGTGGAGTTGGACGCCCATCAAAAGGCTCAGGCGGCGGTGAGCGAGGCCAAGGCGGAGGCGGAGCGCATCCGGGCGGATACCAGGAGGTGGCTGAACCGTGTGATGGCGGAGTACAGCCAGCTGCGGGCCGGGCTGGACGGAGTGCTGGAGCAGCTCCAGACGCTGACCGCAGTGCCGGAAAAGGTGGGGGAACTGGATGAGACGGCCAAGCAGCTTCGTGAGCAGGGGGGCCTGAAATGAGCGAGCTGAGTTCGAATGCCGCCGGATTGGCGGACCGCCTGCCCGAGCTGAAGGCAGGGGACCGGGTGCTGTTGTCCGGGACCATTTACACCGCCCGTGACGCAGCCCACAAGCGGCTGTTTGAGCTGCTGGAGGCGGGGAAGCCCCTGCCCTTTGAATTGAAGGGGGCCGTCATCTACTACGCTGGGCCCACCCCAGGCCAGCAGGGGATGGCGGTGGGAGCCTGCGGGCCCACCACGGCGGGCCGGATGGACGGCTTCGCGCCCCGTCTGCTGGATCTGGGTCTGACCGCCATGATCGGCAAGGGAGAGCGAAATCAGGCTGTTGTGGATGCCATCGTGCGCAACAGGTCCTGCTATTTTGCCGCCGTGGGCGGTGCGGGGGCGCTGATCGCCCGGTGTATCGAGACGGCGGAGGTCGTCGCCTTCGACGATCTGGGCTGTGAGTCCATCAAGCGCATGACGGTGAAGGACCTGCCCCTGACCGTTGCCATCGACAGTCAGGGAAACGATTTGTTCAAACAGGGACGCGCACAGTATCAAAAGGCATAAGAAAATCCCGCTTCCACTTGGAAGCGGGATTTTTTGTGCGCTGGCAGGGAATCAGCCGAACACGGCCAGCAGGAAGCCCGCCGCGATGGCGGAGCCGATGACGCCGGCCACGTTGGGGCCCATGGCGTGCATCAGCAGGAAGTTGTTGGGGTTGGCCTCCCGGCCCACATCCTGGGACACGCGGGCCGCCATGGGCACGGCGGACACGCCCGCGGAGCCGATCAGCGGGTTGATCTTGCCGCCGGACAGCTTGTACATGAGCTTGCCCATGAGCAGGCCGCCGATGGTGGAGAACATGAAGGCGATGACGCCCAGCACCACGATCATCAGGGTCTGGAGGGACAGAAAGCGGGAGGCCACGGTGGTGGCGCCCACACTGATGCCCAAAAACAGGGTGACAATGTTCATCAGGGCGTTCTGGGCGGTGTCAGACAAGCGCTCGGTGACGCCGGTCTCCTTCAGCAGGTTGCCGAACATCAGGCAGCCGATGAGGGGGGCGGTGGAGGGGATGAGCAGGATGACGAAGGTGGCCACCACGATGGGGAACACGATCTTCTCCACCTTGGACACCGTCCGGGCCTGCTCCATCTTTGTCTTGCGCTCCTTCTCCGTGGTCAGCGCCCGCATGAGGGGTTTCTGGATCATGGGGATCAAAGCCATATAGGAGTAGGCGGCGATGGCGATGGGGCCCAGGAAGGCCGGGGCCAGCTTTGTGGTCAAATAGATCGCTGTGGGTCCGTCCGCACCGCCGATGATGCCGATGGAGGCGGCCACGTTGCCGGCGAAGCCCAGCAGGCACGCGCCGAAGAAGGCAAAGAACACGCCCAGCTGCGCCGCCGCGCCCATGAGCATGGAGGAGGGCCGGGCAATCAGGGGACCAAAATCGGTCATGGCGCCCACGCCGATGAAGATCAGACAGGGATACACGCCGGCCTTGACGCCGATATAGAGGATGTCCAGCAGGCCGCCCAGGTGGATGATGTCGGTGAAGGACAGCTCCGCCTCGAGTTTAGAGGTAATGTCATTCACGGCGCTCTCATCAAACTCGGGCGAGTTATACAGAGCAAGGAAGTCGGCGGTGACGTCGCCGCCCGCCTGCTTCTCGAAATATTCCTCGATCTGGGCGGTGGTGTGGCCGCATACCCGGGCTGCAATATAATAGTTGAGCTCCATCTCGTTATAGGCCCGCTCCTCCGCCGTATTGTAGAGGGCGTAGTCATTAGCGGCGTCATAGGGGCACCCGTACACGTAGGAGTCCCACATCCCCATGTGGTACAGCCCCGCGCCGGGGATGTTGGTCAGCAGCACGCCGAAGGCGATGCCCACCAGCAGCAGCGGCTCGAACTTCTTGCCGATGCCCAGGTACAGCAGCACACAGGCGACGGCAATCATGATGAGGTTTTTCCAGCCGCCGCTGGCAAAGAACCCGGCGAAGCCGGACTCGTTCACCAGCTTGGACAGGGTTTGTAAGATATCCATACAAGCCCCTCCTTATGCCAGGACGATCAGCGGCGAACCGGTCTCCACATGGCTGCCCTTCTGCACGACCACCTGCGCGACGGTGCCGTCCTTGGGGGCGAGGATCTCGTTTTCCATCTTCATGGCCTCCAGCACCACCAGCAGCTGGCCCTCCTTGACGGCGGCACCCTGGTTGACCTCCACCCGGAGAATAGTTCCGGGCATGGGGGAGTTCACAGGCTCGCCTGCGGCGGTGACGGCGGGGGCGGCAGGGGCGGCGGCAGGCGCGGGCGCGGCGGCAGGAGCCGCAGCGGGCGCGGCAGGGGCGGCGGGCGCGGGAGCATAAGCCTCGTACTCGTCCGTCAGCATAGCCTTGCCGGCCTCCACCTCCACCTCGTAGGTGCGGCCGTTCAGGGTCACTTTATATTTCATTTCACTTGACCTCCTTAATGGACTTGAAGCGCAGCTCGTTCAGCGGCTTGCCCATCTTGTCGGCCACAATCGCCATAATCATGGCGGCCTCCTTGTCGGGCACGTCGAACAGCTTGACCTCGCCGGCGCTGCCGGGGGCAGGGGGCGCGGACGGAGCAGCGGGAGCGGCAGGAGCCGCGGCGGGCGCCGGGGTCTCAGCCTTGGCCGGATTGCGGGTGCCCGCCATGGCCTTGCCCATGAGGATGACCACGCACATCAGCAGCACCAGACCGAAGAATACCACAGCATAGCCCAGCACGGCGGCGATGCCCGCTTCGCCAATGCCCATCCGGGCCGCGGTAAGAGCAATCGTATTCATATGACTGCCCCCTTACGCCTCGGTGATGGTGTAGGTGGCGATGTTTTCCTCCTTGGCCAGACGCTCCTTGAAGAACTTCTCGGCCTGGTCGGGGAAACAGATATAGCTCATCACGTCCTCCTCGGAGCGGCACAGGTCGCCCAGGGCCTCCCTGGCCTTCTTGAACTCCTCGCCGGTGCGCTTGGCGTCCTCAATGCGGCAGTCCACAGGCTTGCCGCCCTCGCCCAGGATCTTGGTTTCCAGTTCCTTGCTGACGGGAGCGGGAGCGATGCCATACTGGCCCTTGAAGTAGTTCTGAATCTCCTTGGAGATCTGTTTGTAGCGCTCGCCCATGAGCACGTTGGTGACGGCCTGGTTGCCCACCATCTGGGACAGCGGGGTGACCAGCGGGGGATAGCCCAGGTCCTTGCGGACGTTGGGGATCTCCAGCAGGGCCTCGTCGAACTTGTCCATGGCGTTCATGTCCTTGAGGTTGGCGATCATGTTGGACAGCATGCCGCCGGGGACCTTATATACCAGGGCCTGGGAGTCGGTGGCCATGCTCTTGGGGCTGATGAGGCCGGAGTCGATATACTTCTGCTTGATGGGCTTGAAGTAGTCGTTGACCTTGTTGATGACCTCCTCATTGAGCCCGGTATCAATGCCGTACTGCTGCATGGCATAGAACATGGTCTCGGTGGCGGCCTGGCTGGTGCCGTTGGAGAAGCAGGAGGTGGCGGTGTCGATCACGTCCACGCCGGAGTCGATGGCCTTCATCAGAGTCATGTAGGCCATGCCGGTGGTGCAGTGGGTGTGGAGGATGATGGGCATCTCGCCGATGGCGTCCTTGATGCCCTTGATGAGGCCCTCGGCCTCGTTGGGGCTCATGGTGCCGGCCATGTCCTTCAGGCAGATGGTGTCGAAGCCCATATTCTTGAGCTCCTTGCACATCTCCACATACTTGGCCACGGTGTGCACCGGGCTCTGGGTGTAGGAGATGCAGCCGGAGGCCACGGTGTTCTTCCTGGCGTACTTCTTGGTGGCCTCCAGGGCGGTCTTGATGTTGCGGAAGTCGTTCAGGGCGTCGAAAATGCGGATGACATCAATGCCGTTCTTGATGGACAGCTCCACGAACTTCTCCACCACGTCGTCATGGTAGTGCTTGTAGCCCAGCAGGTTCTGGCCGCGCAGCAGCATCTGGAGCCGGGTGTTGGGCATGTTCTTGCGGATGTTGCGCAGACGCTCCCAGGGGTCTTCGCCCAGGTAGCGCAGGCAGGAGTCGAAGGTGGCGCCGCCCCAGCACTCCACCGAGTAGTAACCGGCCTTGTCCATGGTGGACAGGATGGCGGCGTAATCGGAGTAGGGCAGGCGGGTGGCCATCAGGGACTGGTTGGCGTCACGTAATACGGTCTCCGTGATCTGAACCTTTTTCTTCAAATGGAAACACCTCCAAATTTCTCTTGAACCATAAATGCGTTGAAACAGGGAGGCAGAGGCGCCGCGCCGGAGCACAGCGCCTCTGCTGCCGATCTGTTTTCAGATAGATAATGGGGCCCAGCGCGAGCCCAGGGTTGCGGGTCATGTGGGGAGAGGTGGAACAAAGGGAGCCTGACATTGCTTTGGCCGTCAGGCGGCAGCGAAGTGTGCGGACTTTATTACACCTTGGGACCGGCCTCGACCAGAGCCTTGCCGGCGTCGTTGCCGGTGTACTTGACGAAGTTCTTCACGAAGCGGC
>CAJULJ010000048.1 GCA_910587395.1 uncultured Oscillospiraceae bacterium
CCACCAAGACCAACGACGTGGCCGGCGACGGCACCACCACCGCCACCCTGCTGGCTCAGGCCATCATCCGCGAGGGCCTGAAGAACCTGGCCGCCGGGGCCAACCCCATGGTCATGAAGAAGGGCATCTCCAAGGCCACCGAGGCCGCCATCGACGCTATCAAGGGCCATTCCAAGCCCGTTTCCGGCACCTCCGACATCGCCCGCGTGGGCGCAATCTCCTCCTCCGACGAGGCCATCGGCACCCTGATCGCCGAGGCTATGGAGAAGGTGAGCCACGACGGCGTTATTACCGTGGAGGAGTCCAAGACCGCCGAGACCTACAGCGAGGTTGTGGAGGGCATGCAGCTGGACCGGGGCTACATCACCCCCTATATGGTCACCGACACCGAGAAGATGGAGGCCGTGCTGGACGATGCCCTCATTCTGCTCACCGATAAGAAAATCTCCTCCATTCAGGACCTGCTGCCCATCCTGGAGCAGGTGGCCCAGTCCGGCCGCCGCCTGCTGATCGTGGCCGAGGACGTGGAGGGCGACGCCCTGTCCACCCTGCTGGTGAACAAGCTGCGCGGCACCTTGAACGTGTGCTGCATCAAGGCCCCCGGCTTCGGCGACCGCCGTAAGGAGATGCTGGAGGATATCGCTATCCTCACCGGCGGCCAGGTCATTTCTTCCGACTTGGGTATGGAGGTCAAGGAGGCCACCATGGACATGCTGGGCCGCGCCCGCCAGGTGAAGGTCCAGAAGGAGAACACCATCATCGTGGACGGCGAGGGGTCCTCCGACGCCATCTCCGCCCGTGTGGGCCAGATCCGCAAGGCCATCGAGACCACTACCTCTGACTACGACAAGGAGAAGCTCCAGGAGCGTCTGGCCAAGCTGGCCGGCGGTGTGGCCATTATCCGCGTGGGCGCCGCTACCGAGGCCGAGATGAAGGAGAAGAAGCTGCGCATCGAGGACGCGCTGAACGCCACCCGCGCCGCTGTGGAAGAGGGCATCGTGGCCGGCGGCGGCGCCGCCTATGTGGACGCTGTCCCCGCTGTGGAGAATCTGGTGAACACCCTGGAGGGCGACGAGAAGACCGGCGCCAACATTGTGGCCAAGGCCCTGGCTGAGCCCATGAAGCAGATCGCCGCCAACGCCGGCATCGACGGCTCCGTGGTGCTGGAGCGGGTGAAGTCCGCCGGCAAGACCGGCTACGGCTTCGACGCCTACAAGGAGGAGTACTGCGACATGATCTCCTCCGGCATCGTGGACCCCACCAAGGTGACCCGCTCCGCCTTGGAGAACGCCGCCTCCATCGCCGCCGTGCTGCTCACCACCGAGTCCTTGGTGGCCGACAAGCCCGAGCCTCCCGCTCCGGCTCCCGCGCCCAACCCCGATATGGGCATGTACTAATTCGAGGGTAAATTTGAAAGAAGTCCCCCGCAGCCTGTGACTGCGGGGGACTTTGCCGTCAATCCTCTGGGGCCTCGTAGCGGGTCTGCACCGCCGCCGGAAGTTCGTCATACTGTACCTCGTTCCAATTCATTACGCCCCGGCCGGGCCGGAATGTGAGGCATAAAAAGGCGCTCTCCCGCAATTCCCTTGACACGCCGAATGTGAGAGCCTTTTCGTTTCCGTTCTTATCATAGGAGGCCAGGGTGTAAGAGTAATCCATCCCGCCGTTGCCCGACAGGTCGATTGCCCCTTGGCCTCCCGCCTGGGAGAGCCGGGTATTGTCAACCTGTGTGTAGTATTTTATGTCGTTGGAGCCGGTGAACAGCAGGGTGTAGCCGAGGATCAGCCCTGCAATGACAACCGCGGCGGCGCTGAGCCCGATCAGCCAGGATTTTTTCATGGATATGTCCTCCAATCATGATGTGGTTCCGATGGGGCTTCCCATCCGGTGATTTGGATTCTACCTCATGGATTCCAAGCCTTCATAAAGCAGGGGTTAAGATAGTATAAGGATTGGGTCGTAGAAAAAAGTGATTTATTTGTAACTTTCCTCTTGACAGCGGGAAGGAGAAGTGATATATTTATCCTATCAAGAGAGAAATAAATCTCGTGATAAATATATCTCAACTGCTGGAGGGACCTGTTATGAAAAAGTTGAACGAAAAGATAACCGTGATTCTGGCGGTCGTGGTGGTTGCGCTGCTGGCGGCGGCGTCCTGGTACTCCGTTACCTTTAACGACCGGCGGCTGGTGGACCCCATGGACTTCTCTGCCTATGAGTTCCGGGTACAGGATCTGCCTATGATCGTCTCCATCGCCTTGTTTGTGCTGTATGTGCTCTATTTAGGCGTTCTGGTCGTCAGAGCCATCATCGCCAATAAACTGCGGGCGGAAGGGAGCAAAACCACCCGGAAATTGAACCCTAAACTGGGCTTGCTAGGCTTTGCCGGATTTCTGGGCTTTTCGGGGTTCTGGACCTACAGTGCGTTTCACGCCGTTTCCCCCTTTGTTTTTTTCGCCTTTTTTGGCTTTTTCGGTTTCTTTTATGAGGGCAGGATGTCCAACACCTTTATGGACGAGCGGTATGAGGAAAACCGCGCCCGCGCCGAGCTGACGGCCCACCGGACGGCGATCTCCATCACCTTTCTGTCCCTGCTCCTGCTTAACCTGAACGCCGGGGCCCTGCTGGGCAGCTTGGAATACACGCTCATTGCCCTTACCATCCTGATCTCGTTGGCCATCGCCCTGGATATGTTCCTCAGCGAATACCTGCTCTACCGCTACGACTGCGCGGACCAGACGGACGGCGGCGGGGAGGACTGACCATGCCGGATTTTGAGTGCAGGCTGAAAAAATACCGCCAGCTCAAGGAGCTGACGCAGGAGCAGTTGGCCGCCCAGGTGGGGGTGCGGCGGGAGACCATCATGCGCCTGGAAAAGGCGCAGTACAATCCGTCCCTCAAGCTTGCGGTAGATATTTCCAGGGCGGTGGACGCTCCAATTGAGGAAATTTTCATCTTTCCGTAATTTTTTTGGAGAATTCCATCAAAGCCATCTTTTCAAACCCCCTCCTTCGTGGTAAGATGTTGCCATAAAGGAGGGGGAGCGTCATGAATGTGCCGGAGCATTACGAGAGCGACGTTCTGTTCTTTTTCGACGGCAGGCCGGACCAGCTGGCGCTGTATCAGGAATTTTTCCAGGAGCTGGACGGAGCTTTCCCGGAGGCGTCCGTCAAGGTCCAGGAGAGCCAGATCAGCTTTTACGGGGCGCGTCTGTTCGCGATGGCGTCCCTCCCCAGGCGAAAGAAGGACCCCGGCATCGTCATTACTTTCGGCCTGGGCCGCAGGGAGCCGTCGCCGCGCATCGGCGTGGCGGTGGAGCCCTACCCCAATCGATGGACCCACCATGTGGCCGTGGCAAGCGGCGGGGAGATCGACGGCGAGCTGTTAGGCTGGCTGAGGGAGGCTTGGGAATTCAACCAGGGAAAGGGAAGGAGGAGCGCGCCATGATACGCATTGCCGTCGCCGAGGACGACCCCAAGTGTTTTGCCCAGCTGGAGCAATTTATTGGCGACTACGGCCGGGAGACGGGGCGCGCCTTCCAGATCACCCACTATGACAACGGCGAGGACTTGGTGGAGCGCTACAGGCCGGAATTCGACCTGATTTTGATGGATGTGGAGATGCCCTTCATGGACGGCATGACGGCGGCGGGCTATGTCCGGGAAAAGGACCCGGAGGTGGTCATCGTCTTTGTCACCAACCTGGCCCAGTATGCCATCCAGGGCTATTCCGTGAACGCGCTGGACTACATTTTGAAGCCGCTGAACTACTTTTCCTTCTCCCAGCGGCTGGGCCGGGCGCTGCAATATGTGAAGAAGAAGGAGGACGCCTGCCTCACGGTGTCCGTAAAGGGAGGCGCCATCAAGCTGGCGGTGGACGGCATCTATTATATCGAGCGCCTGGGGCGCCAGCTGATGTTCCACACCCGCTCCGGCATCCACGCCTCCACCGCCACCCTCCAGCAGGTGGAGGAAGCCTTGGAGGGCAGGGGCTTTGCCCGCTGCAACAAGGGGTATCTGGTGAATCTGGAGCACGTGGACGGCATCCAGGACGGCTGTGCTGTGGTCCGGGGGGATAAGCTGCTCATAAGCCGGGGCCGCCGCGGCCCGTTTTTGGAGGCCCTCACCGACTGCGTGGGGGGTGTGGGTCCGTGAACTCCGTCTACCTGTCCGACATTCCGCGGGTGATTACCGCCCTCGCCGAGTGGTGCGCCTGCCTGACCACCTATCTGCTCTGCGCCCACAACCACACGCGGCGGATCAGCGGTCCCCGGCTGTGGGCGACCCTGGGGGTGGGGCTGGCGGTCCAGTGCCTGTTCATGCAGCTGACGGACGAGCTGCGCATCATTTTCTGGCTGCCCTGCATGATGGTGGCGGTGGCGCTGATGTTTGGGCTCATCGCCGCCTGCTGCAACATGCCGCTGGTCAGCGTGGGCTACTGCACCGTGCGGGCCTTCCTGCTGGCGGAGTTTGCCGCCTCGCTGGAGTGGCAGCTGTATTCCTATGCCCTGTATGCCCTGGGATGGCAGGAGGAGGGGATGCGGAAGGGTGTGCTGTCCGTGCTTATGCTGGCGGGGGTGTACGCCGCCGTGTTTTCCTTCCTGTACTGGCTGGAGAGCCGCCGGGCGGACCCCCGCGCCGCCATGGCCTTCCAGCTCAAGGAGCTGTGGAGCCCCATCCTGATTGCCCTGACCTGCTTCTTCCTGAGCAACCTCAGCTTTATCAACAGCGGCATTCCCTTCACCAGCACGGTGCTGACGGAGATCTACAACATCCGCACCCTGGTGGATCTGGCGGGGGTGGCCATGCTGTACGCCTACCACGTCCAGCGGTGCGAATTCCATATGCAGCGGGAGCTGGACGCCATCCAGAACATTTTGCAGAACCAGTACAACCAATACCGCCAGTCCCGAGAGAGCATCGACATCATCAACCACAAGTACCACGACCTGAAGCATCAGATCGCGGTCCTCCGGGCTGAGCCAGACGCGGCCCGGCGTTCCGCCTATCTGGACGGGATGGAGGAGAAGATCCGGGACTACGAGGCCCAGAACAAGACGGGCAATTCGGTGCTGGACACGGTGCTGACGGGCAAGAGCTTGTACTGCGCCCGCCACGGCATTGAGCTGACCTGCGTGGCCGACGGGGCGCGGCTGGAGTTCATGGACGTGATGGACATCTGCACGATCTTCGGCAACCTGCTGGACAACGCCATTGAGTGTGAGCTGGGCATCAAGGAGAAGGAAAAGCGGCTGATCCACCTGGCTGTGTACGCAAAAAAGGGCTTTTTGGTGATCCAGTGTGAGAATTACTGCCCCGCTCAGCTGGAGTTCCAGGACGGACTGCCCGTGACCACCAAGCAGGACAAGGCGTACCATGGCTACGGCATCAAGTCCATCCGCCACGCGGCGGATAAATACGGCGGCACGGTGACGATCCACGACCGGGACGACTGGTTTGAGATCAATACTATGATCCCGCTGAACGCGCAATAAAAATTCTCCCTGCCCCGGCAGGGAGGATTTTTTGTCTGCGGGGCTTCGGGGCCGGCCTAGTTCTCCAGCTCATAGAACCGAATCCACAGCCCCGTCTCGTCCCGCAGCCCCTCGCCGATGAACTGGTTGCGGTGGAGCAGGGGCGCCAGGGCCTTGGAGTCGGTGATGAAGGTGGGGACGGTGCGGAAAGGCTTGGGTCTGGCCCCGTCGGTGAACCATGCGTTGTTTTCCACGTAGATGCGGCAGTCCGCGCCCTCCTTGTCCTTGCCGGTGAGCATGTACCGGGCGGACATGTGGCGCACCTCGTTCTGGTTGGTGACCTGGGTGTCCACCCCGCAGGGCTCCACGATGCCGGTGAAGATGGAGCTCTTCACGGAGCCCTTGAAGGGGATCATTTTGACATGCCCGATCTCGCTGTCCAGCTCTACGGTGCCGGCGGGGTCCGTCTCCACCAGAACCTCCAGGATGGGCTGTTCTTTGTGTTTCATAGCGGCCTCCTTGATTGATGATATGGCGTCATATTCACTTTACAGCAAAGAGCGAAAAAAGAAAATGGGCAGAATACTGGATTTAGGGTCAAAAAATTGGGCAGGTCGGGGATTTTTCGGGTTTTGAAACATGGAGAGACCCTTTGCGAAACAAATATTTCAACAAAAGTTTTAGTGTCGTTGCAGGAATTTGTGCATATACTGGTTTGTATGGGCCGAGACAGAGCCAAAGCGACAGATAAAGGAGCGATCGTTATGACAGAAAAACGCGGGACCGTGTGGAGCACCGAGCCCCAGCCGCAGGACGTGGACGACCTGATTTTTTGGGGCCAGACCGGTCCCCGGGTCAGCCAGCGCTAGGCCGCCGTGACCCCGCCATCGCGGGGCGGCGGCATTTTTTGCGTTTTGCCCTTTACAACCGGCGGGGATTTCTATATAATACATAAATTGAGAATCTTTGATTATATATCAGCGGATTGCCGCGGAAGGATGAGACAGCGATGCTTCAATTTGACGAGTACCGGGTGAAGCTCAACAATTTAAAGCCTGACCTGGACGAGCTGGGCAAAGCTCTGGATCTGGAGAGCGCCGAGCGGGAGCTGGACGAGCTCCGCGCCCAGTCCGCCGCCGACGGCTTTTGGGACAACGTGGAGAAGGCCCGGAAGGTCCAGCAGCGCATCAGCAATCTGGAGGACAAGGTGAACGCCCAAGCCAAGCGGGAGAGCGCCTGGGACGACTTGATGACCCTGTGCGAGATGGGCAACGAGGAGGAGGATGAGTCTCTCATCCCCGAGGTGGAGAGCGGCTTTGAGGCCCTGCTCAAGGAGATGGAGACGGCCCGCCTGTCCACTCTGCTGTCCGGGGAGTACGACAATTCCACCGCCATCGTGTCCCTCCAGGCCGGGGCGGGGGGCACCGAGGCCCAGGACTGGGCCCAGATGCTCTACCGCATGTACACCCGCTGGGCAGAGCGCCATGGCTTCTCCTACTCCGTGCTGGACTACCAGGACGGGGACGAGGCGGGCATCAAGTCCGCCGCCATCCGCATTGAGGGGGACAACGCCTACGGCTATCTCAAGAGCGAGCACGGCGTCCACCGCTTGGTGCGCATCTCCCCCTTTGACGCCAACGCCCGGCGGCAGACCTCCTTCGCCGCGGTGGAGGTCATGCCCGAGCTGGACGACAGCGTGGAGGTGGAAATCCGGGACGAGGACATCGAGCGTCAGGTGTACCGCTCCTCCGGCGCGGGCGGCCAGCACATCAACAAGACCTCCTCCGCCGTGCGCCTGATCCACAAGCCCACGGGCATCGTGGTGTCCTGCCAGACGGAGCGCTCCCAGTTCCAGAACGAGGACACCTGTATGCGGATGCTGCGCTCCAAGCTGATGCAGATCAAGGAGCAGGAGCACCTGGACAAAATCTCCGACATCAAGGGCGTACAGCTCAAAATCGAGTGGGGCAGCCAGATCCGATCCTACGTGTTCATGCCCTACCAGCTGGTGAAGGACAACCGCACCGCTTTTGAGACGTCCAACGTCAACGGCGTCATGGACGGAGATCTGGACGGGTTCATCAACGCCTATCTCACCGCAGCCGCCACCGGCAGCTGGGCCACAAAGTGATAAAAAAGGGCTCCGGTCACAGAATCGGGGCCCTTTTTATGACTAAAAAGGATTCAGAGAGAAATTTGGACAAACTGTGCAAATGTGGTTGAAAAAGAAGAGAAATATTTGTATAATAGCAGGGACAGCCGGTCAGCCTGTAGTTGAGAAGGGCAGGCCGGACTGAAAGAAAATGAAGGGAAAGGTGAGCAAATGAAAGCAAAAAGCAAGCTTCTGGCACTGCTGCTGGCGCTGGTCATGGTGTTCGGCCTGATGGTCCCCGCTTTCGCGGCGGACGCAGACGCTGACAAAGAAACGACCGACACCGTCGAGAGCACCGAAGCGGATGCCGAGGACAAGGACGAGGCTGAGGCCGAACCGGAGGAGTCCGCCGCGGCGGACGAAGACAGCTCCGCTGAGGCGGAGCTGAAGGACGTGATCGTCATCCTCCACACCAACGACGTACACGGCGGCATCGAGGGCTACGCCAAGCTGGCGGCGCTCAAGGCCGAGTACGAGGCCAAGGGCGCTGTGGTGCTGCTGATGGACGCCGGCGATTTCAGCCAGGGCGAGACCAGCGTCAGCGTCTCCGAGGGAGCCACCGCCGTCGAACTGATGAACCTGGTGGGCTACGATGTGGCTGCCCCCGGCAACCATGAGTTCGACTACGGCTACGCCAACCTGAAGGAGCTGGAGAAGGCCGCTGACTTCCCCATCCTGGCCGCCAACATCAAGTACGAGGGCAAGACCGCCTTTGGCGATCACATCGTGCTGGCCGCCGGTGAGAAGAAGGTCGGCGTGTTCGGCCTGGACACCCCCGAGACCGCTACCAAGGCCCATCCCGCTAAGATCGCGGGCGTCACCTTCGCGGGCGGCAAGGACATGTACGCTCTGGCTCAGGCCGAGGTGGAGGCGCTCCAGGACGAGGGCTGTGACTACATCATCTGCCTGGGCCATCTGGGCATCGACGATGAGTCCGCCGCCGAGGGCAACCGCTCCATCGACCTGTTGAAGGAAGTCACCGGCATCGACGTGTTCATCGACGGCCACTCCCACTCCACTCTGGAGCAGGTTAAGGCGGCCACCGACGGCACCGGCAAGGTGGGTGACACCTACCTGACCTCCACCGGCACCAAGCTGGCCAACGTGGGCTGCGTCACCCTGGACGGCGAGACCATCACCGTGGAGAACATCGATATCAGCGAGTATGAGTCCGCCGCCGAGGACATCGCCGCCCGGGCCAAGGAGATCCGGGACGAGATTGAGAAAGAGTACGGCGCCACCTTCGCCACCTCTGAGGTGGACCTGAACGGCGACCGCGACCCCGGCAACCGCACCGAGGAGACCAACCTGGGCGACCTGATTACCGACGCCATGGTGTGGCTGGTCACCAAGGACGGCGGCCTGGAGGTGGATGACGACCATGTGGTGGCCATCACCAACGGCGGCGGCATCCGTGCGGCCATCGAGAAGGGCGACATCACCAAGAACGACGTGAACACGGTGCTGCCCTTCGGCAACACCGTGGCCGTGGTCTATGTCACCGGCGAGGAGCTGCTGGAGGCGCTGGAGGCTTCCACCTACTGCACTCCCACCGCCGTGGGCGGCTTCCCCCAGATCGCCGGCATGAACATCACCGTGGACACCACCAAGGAATTTGACGAGGGCGACCTGTACCCCGATACCACCTATCACGCCCCCGCCTCCATCCAGCGCGTGAGCGTGGACTCCGTCAATGGCAATGAGTTCTCCCTGACCGACACCTACGCGGTCATCAGCAACGACTTCTGCGCCGCCGGCGGCGATACCTACTATGCCTTCTCCGTGGCCACCGTGGTTGACACCGGCGTGGCGCTGGACGTGGCGCTGATGCAGTATATCACCGAGGAGCTGGAGGGCACTATTGGCGAAGCATATGCTGAGCCTGCCGGCCGCATCACCGTGGTGAAGGCTGCTGTGGAGCCTGAACCCGAGCCCGAGCCTGAACCCACGCCCGAGCCGGAGCCGACTCCCGAGCCCCAGCCCGAGGGCACCTACACCGTGGTCCGCGGCGACAACCTGTGGAAGATCGCCAAGGCCCAGTATGGCAGCGGCGCCAAATGGACCGTCATCTACGAGGCCAATAAGGATGCCATCAAGAACGCCAACCAGATCTGGCCGGGCCAAGTCCTGGTGATCCCTGCGGCGTAAACGGATACATAAAAAGTCCCGGCCGTCCGGCCGGGACTTTTTATGTTACGGGTGCACGATGTGCAGCGCTTTGGCGGGGACCTGCTCCTGGTAGATGCCCAGGCTGTTGACCAGCGCCAGCACGGACTGGTCGTCCAGCTGCCAGTAGGGGCTGATCCACTCGCCCTCCAGTGAGCCGGTGGTGAGGGCTGTGTCCAGGTCCATGCCGATGGCCTGGGTGGCGAAGTAAACCATGTCGCTCAGGGGCATGGTGGTGCGGACGTACTGGCTGAAGGTGTTGATGAGGGAGGTAACGTTGCCCACATTAGAGGGGGTGATGGTCTGCTTGGCCAGGGCCACCAGGAAGGCCCGCTGGGTGGCGGCCCGGCCGATGTCGGCGCTGGCGTAGCAGTTGCGGCAGCGCATGACGCCCTCCGCCTTTTTGCCGTCCAGGAGCTGGTAGCCCGCAGGGATGTGGATGTGCAGGTCCTGATAGGGATCCTCGTAGTCCATGTCAACCGGCACGTTGAAGTATACTCCGCCGATCTGATTGACGATGGAGGAGAAAGCCTTCAAATTGACCGATACCCAGTAGTCGATGGGTACGCCCAGCAGGTCATGGACGGCGTCCGCAACGGCCTGCTCGCCGCCGGCATAGGTGGCGTTGATCTTCTGGTACTTGCCGTTGTAGTAGACCACCGTGTCCCGGGGGACGGAAATCAGAGAGGCGGTTTTGGCCTGGGTGTCGAACACGCCCAGCATGATGGTGTCGGTGCCGCCCTGGTCGGCCACGCCCAGCAGCAGGCAGGTGAACACGCCGTCCCGGCGGTTGAGCACCAGATCATCGGAGGCAGGCTCAGGGGAGTTGTCCGGGGTGTCCGTCTCCACAGGAGGGGAGGAGGGGTCCGTGTGGCGGTTGGGATTGATGGTGACCTGACTGTCCACCTCGGGCTCTGGGGCGAAGATGTTTACGGCGGCGAAGCCCACCACGATGATGAGGGAGAGGGAGAACAGCACGATGTACAGGCCCCTGGCCAGCCGCGGGAGGAAGCTGGATTTGCGCTTTGCAGCGCGTTTGGGTGATTTGCCCATAAAAAGCATCCTTTCAAGAAGAGGGGTGCGTCGAACCCACTCGCATTATGTCAACTGTGCAGTGTCCCTTAGTATAGCGGAGTTTGCTGGAAAAAACAAGGGGGAGCAGATTAAGAAATGGTAAATAAATTGCAAGAAATCCATCCTTGACATTGTGCGCTCTGACCGTTACAATCAGAGCTGTAGCATTTCATACCATTTGAGTGGGAAATTTCCCGCCCGACCGAGAAAGGAACGTTGACCATGAAGTATAAAAAGCTTTCGGCTCTGCTGGCCGCCGCGCTGCTGTTCACCCTGTGTGCCTGCAAGCCGGCGGCGGAGAATCCGTCCGGCGCGCCCTCTGAGGCAGGGGCCGCCTCTGAGGAGCCCTCTCAGGAGCCTTCCGCCGAATCCTCCGAAACTGCCGGCCCTGCCGGTGACATGGGACCCGGCGTCCGTCTGGCGGTGCTGTCCGGCCCCACCGGCGTGGGTGCGGCCAAGCTGCTGGATAATATCGACAACAACGGCGCCGCTCTTCAGGGGAGCGGTTACACCTACGCCATCGCCAATGACAACAGCGAGCTGGTGGCGGGGCTCACCGGTTCCAACCCGGAGTTCGATATTGCCACCGTGGCCTCCAACGTGGCGGTGAACCTGTACAACAAAACCGACGGCGGCGTGAAGATTATCGCCGTGGGCACCCTGGGGGTCCTCCACATTCTGGAGGGCGGCGGAGGCACGTCCATCAATTCCATGGCCGACCTGGCGGGCAGGACCATCTATGCCGCCGGACAGGGGGCCAACCCGGAATATGTCCTGCGCTATCTGTTGAAGGAGAACGACCTGGACGATGTGGAGGTCGTCTTTGCCGACGCCGGCGAGATCAGCGCCAAGCTGCTCAGCGGCGAGATCGAGTGCGCCATGCTGCCTGTTCCCGCCGCCACCGCCGCCATCGCCAAAGGCGAGGGCAAGGTGCGCCAGGCCATCGATCTGACCGAGGCGTGGGACTCCCTGCGCAACGGTAGCCAGCTCATTATGACCGCCGTGGTGGCCCGGACGGAGTTTGTGGAGACCTATCCGGACCGGGTGGAGGCCTTCCTGACCGATTACGAGGCGTCCATCGACTATGTGAACGGGAATATCGACGAGGCGGCGGAGATCATCGCCGCGCTGGGCATCACACCCAGCGCGGGCATTGCCAGGCAGGCCATTCCCCAGTGTCATCTGGTTTTTATGGCCGGAACGGACATGGTGGCCTCCATTTCGGATTACTATTCCGTGCTGTACTCCATTGACCCCGCCGCCGTGGGAGGCAGTCTGCCTGACGACAATATTTATTGGATGGGCAAGTGAATTCCTTTTTCTTGTAAGAAAAAGGAGATGCACTGAGAAAGCGAATGCTCCGATCCGTTTCACAGCGGGACAAAAAGGAACCGGAAAAGGACTTTTAGGCCGTTTTCACAGTGGTTATAACTGCTAGGCGTCCGCACGGCGGCGAGATGTGGGAGGAGTATGAAGAGAGTTCAACGAATCGTCATACCGCTGGTGTTCTGGCTGGCGGTGTGGCAGCTGGCTTCCCTGACTGTGGGGCGGGAGCTGTTGCTGCCCTCGCCCCTCCGGGTGGGGGAGAGTCTGCTTGCGCTGTCTCGGACGGCTGACTTCTGGCTGTCCGTGGGGGCCACCCTGGGACGGGTGTTCCTGGGGCTGGCCTGGGGAGCGCTGATGGGGACGGCGTTGGCCTTCCTCACCCACTTCTCCCGCTGGGCGGACCGGATTATTTCCCCCGCCGTCCGGGTGGTGCGGGCCACGCCGGTGGTGTCCTTTATCCTGCTGGTATATCTGTGGGTGCCCCGGTGGGCGATTCCCTGGGTTATCGCGGGGCTGATGGTGCTGCCGGTGGTGTGGGGCTCTCTGTCGGCGGGGCTGTCCAGCCTGGACGGCAAGCTGCTGGAGTTTGCCCGTGCCTACCGCTTTTCCCGGCTTAAAACCCTGCGGCTGGTCTATCTGCCCACTCTGCGGCCCCACGTTTCCGCAGGGCTGCTCACCGCCTTCGGTCTGGCCTGGAAGTCCGGGGTGGCGGCGGAGGTCATCTGCCCGCCCGCCCAGGCCATCGGCTCCCGCATCCAGCAGGCAAAGCTGGGACTGGAGACGGCGGACTTGTTCGCTTGGACCCTTAGCATTATCATGCTGTCTCTGGTGCTGGAGGGGATGCTCCGCCGGGGACTGGAAAGGGGGAACCAGGTGTGATAGAGGTGCGGGAATTAACGCTCCGTTATGGGGATAAGCTGGTGCTGGACCGCTTTTCTCTGGAGATTCCCGATCGGGGGCTCACCGCCCTCAGCGGGCCCTCTGGCTGCGGCAAAACCACCCTGCTGCGCGCGATGGCAGGGCTGGCAGAGGCGGAGAGCGGCGCCGTGTCCGGCATGGACCCTGCCCGGACGGCCGTTCTGTTCCAGGAGGACCGCCTTCTGCCCTGGCGGACTGTGTCCCAGAACATCACCGACGTGCTCCCCAGGGGCCGCAGGGGTGAGACGGCGGACTGGCTGGCCTTCGCGGAGCTGGAGGGAGAGGAGAATGCGTATCCCTCAGCCCTGTCCGGCGGTATGGCCCGACGGCTGGCGCTGGCGAGATGTACGGCGCTGGGCGGGGACCTGCTTTTGCTGGACGAGCCCTTCGCCGGGGTGGACCAGGAGCGGACCGCCCGCATTCTGGAGCGGCTGCGGGGGCTGGATGTGCCCGTCGTCATGGCCACCCATCAGCCCCAGGTGCTGGCGGCCTGCGACGCTATCATTGCCCTGGATGGCCCGCCGCTGAAGCGGGTATAAAAAGTTCCCTGCCGCACACGGCAGGGAACTTTTTGTCACATCAAAATCCACTTTTGGCCGTCAGGCATAAACATCAGGGTCCCAGAAATCCGCTCAATGATTTCTCCTGTGCGCATATTCCGCACGAGGGTTTCCTCCCAATATTCCGGGTTCTCCTCCCAGGAGGAAAAGTACAGATTTTCCTGGCTCCGGAACAGAAAAGCGCCTCTCCCGTCTGTTTGAAATGCGACGCTTTCCGGCCATATGATTTGGAATTTGTCGTCCTTCCCCTCCCGTGTCAGCATCAGCGGCTCGGTTTTCAGCATCAGGTTATAGCAGTCCTCCACAGTGGACAGGGGGATTTCCACCAGCATGGACACCTGGCCCGGCGCGTCGTCATATTGGAGAATCCGGATTTGACCGGCGGGAAAATCCACCAGCAGAATGGTGATTTTGCCCTGATAGAAGATGGGACGCCCGAAATACTGTCCCTGCTTTGCGGCGATGGGCTGGACGGCCCGTCCGTCCGGGTAATGGACGAAAATCAGCTTGTTCCGGTTTACAGGGTGCCCGTCCCGGAAAAGCTCCTCCGCCTCGTACAGGTCGCCGCTGGCGTAGTCCGTCCCCCAATACCACGCTCCGCGGCTGCCGTCCAGCGGCTCGATGTAGGTGATTCCCTGTGTCTCGATTCGTTTCATAGCGTGCTCCTTAATATTGATTCACCCAGTTGGTGATGAGCCACTGGGGCACCAGCCACGCGGCCATGAAGATGAGGAAATTGGTTACCGTCAGCGAGGCGTAGGCCCCCACGGACGTGAGATAGAAGGTGAGGCACAGCCCGAGCACAGACCCGCCCAGGGCGAAGATCAGCCCCCACCGGGTGGCCAGCCGCAGCCGCCGCCCGCCCACCACCGCGTCGCAGTAGACGCTGAGCCCCTCCCGGGTCAGCAGGGCCACCAGCCCGCCCACCTCCTCAGGATCGGGCTTGGACAGCTCCAGCCGCCGCCCCACGGGGGGGAACTCCATCCTGTCCACGGGGAGCTTGAACTTCTGCTCCAGCAGGGCGGGGATCAGGTTGGGGTCTCGGGTGGCAAGCACCGGGGCCACGCCCGCTTTCATGAAGGCGGACAGGCTGGGGTTTACCGCGCCGCTCATGGCGTAGTTCAGCAAAAACAGCCCGGAAAGCTGGCCGCTGATGGCGCAGAAGATGGCATTTTTGATGTTGTGCCCCGGCGGCAGGGGCACCTCCATCAGGTGCATGTAGGCGGCGGTGCCCACCAGCACCTCCTGGCCCCGGATGATGCCGGAGGCCCCGCCTTCGTGCCACTCCACCCCGGACACCTCTCGATAGAGGGCTCCGTGGGTGCGCAGCAGGTCGTGGAAGGGCCGGGTGAGGCCGCAGTCCATCACCCGCAGCATGGTGGCGGTGTAGCCCACCACCTTCTCGGTGGCGGCGCCGCCGAATACCTTTACCTGAGCCACCGTCACCGAGCCGGTGGGAAACAGGTCCAGATCGCTGACGATAACGCCTCCGTGGCGGCACCGGGCGGCTCCCGCCCAGCCCACCAAGGCCGCGCCGATTTTGTTCAGCCGCTCCGCCAGCTGCCGGTAGGGCAGAGCAAAGGCCAGCAGGGCGGACCAGGAGGCGGCGGCGGTAAAGCAGGCGGAGGCGGCCCACAACAGCCGTTCCGGGGCCTCCTGCCCCGCAGAGGCCATGAGAGCGCACAGCGTGGCGCCCAGCAGCAGCAGGGGGGAGGCGATGCGGTAGGCGGCGTGGCCCCCGTCCTCCATTTGAAGCTGACTGCCGAAGCCCAGATTGGAGCCGGAAATTTTGGTGTAGGTGGGCTTGCTGGACCAAAGCGTCTCGTCCAGTGACACCACGTAAGGGGCGCGGGTCTGGGAGGCGGCCTTGGCGGACAGGCGGTCGGCCCTGCGGCGGGCGTGCTCCCCCCGCAGAGCGAAGGCGAAGCCCAGGGCGGTCACCGCCGAAAAGGGAAGAAAGCCCGCCCGGCCCTCCAGCCGGGGAGCGGTGAGACCGTCGGCCAGGGTGAACAGCCAGGCGAACAGCAGAATGCTCTCCGCGCGGGGGCGGAGGGTGAAGAACTGCTTTGCGCCGGCGGCGATGATTTCATAGCACAGCAGCCCGGTAAGGGCCAGCAGAGCGGACAATACCCAGCAGCGCAGCTGGAACAGGGAGACGCCCAGCTCACTCAGGCTTCCGGCCAGCGTGCTCCAGGGCAGGAAGGGCAGCTCCAGAGAGCACAAAACGGCGGCGGCGGCAAAAAGCGTGGAGAATGCTACCCGCACGCCCTGGCCCTTCAAGCCCTTCGCATATTGTGCCGCCAGCTTGGCGGGGGGCGTGTCGGGAGGAAGGTCCCGAGGCTTGACCAGCCGCAGCCTGGGTCTCCGGGCCGGGGCCTCGTCCTCGTCGGGCAGCTCCTCCTGATCCACGCCGGGGATGTACTTTTCCGCTTTCAGGGTCTCAGGGTCCGGCTCGGCCTGATCGTACATGTGGTCGGCGTAGTGGTCCGCTTTCCGCAGCAGCGTGTGGAGATGGGCGCCGAGGGTCCGGCCCACGTTTTCCGGCACGATCTCCGGCATGGGGCCGTCTCCCTTGGGCTTGGGGGCGGGCTTTTTCGCTGTGCGTACAGGGGGCTGGGAGGCGTCCTCCTCATCGGAGGGCAGCTTGGGGAGTTTTTCGGTGGGGAAGTCCACCACCTTTTGGGGCTTCCCGCTTTTAGGGGACTCGCTTTGGGCTTTTACGCCCTTGGAGCCGTACTCCGCCAGAATCTCTTCCAGGGAGTATTCCGGCCCGTCCGGCTTTTTCGTTTCATCGGACATGGACGTTCTCCTTACTGGCGCTGACGGACGGCCTCATAGAGCACCACGGCCGCCGCGGCGGAGGCGTTGAGGGAGTTGAGCCGTCCCTTCATGGGAATGGACACCAGGAAATCGCACTGCTCCCGCACCAGACGGCCCATGCCGTCCCCCTCGCTGCCGATGACGATGGCGGCGGGGCCCTTCAAATCCGCGTCATACAGGCTTGTCCCCCCGTCGGCGGCGGCGCCGAACACCCAGAGCCCCTCGTCCTTCAGCTCCTTGAGGACGGCGGTCAGGTTGGGCACGCGGGCCACAGGCAGATAGCTCACCGCCCCGGCGCTGGTCTTGGCCACAATGGCGGTCAGCCCGGCGGAGCGCCGCTTGGGGATGATGACCCCATGGGCCCCGGCGCACTCGGCGGTGCGGATCACCGCCCCCAGGTTGTGGGGGTCGGACAGCTCGTCGCACACCACGACCAGGGGCGCTTCCCTCTTCTCCCGCGCGGCGTTGAGGATGTCGTCCACGCTGGCGTATTCCCGTACAGCGGCGATGGCGATCACCCCCTGATGGCTCTTGGTGCGGCTCATGCCGTCCAGCTTGCGGCGGTCGGCCTCGGCGACCACGATGCCCTTTCCCCGTGCGGTGGAGGCAATGTGGCCCAGGGTGGCGTCGGTCTCCCCACGGGCAATGTAGATTTTGTCGATGGCGGCGCCGGCCCGAAGGGCCTCGATTACCGCATTGCGGCCCTCGATCAGGCCGTCGGCCTCGGCTTCCATAGGCTTGCGCTGATTATTTTTGTCCCGCATGGGAAAAACTCCTTTATATGTTGTCATGTTGCCGTGTTAAACTGCAATATGGAAGTATACCATAATTTTGCTCCGCGGGAAAGGGGGCGCGGACATCTTTTTTCTCCCCTTTTTTCGTCATAGAAAGTTTACACCCCCGGCAAAGACATTTCTTGTTTTTATTGACAAGGTATGGTATACTTCTCTAACAACGTTTCCGAAGGAAGGTTGAATACAATCCGGGGTGCGCCCCGGTTACATGAAGGAGGTTGTGCCTATGGCCGACCCATTGAAGCCAAACGATCCCAACCGGCGGAACGACCAGAGCGGCGACGACAAAAAACGAAGTCCCTTGGGCTTTTTCAGCATCGTATTATGGGCGGTGCTGCTGGTGTTTCTGCTCCAGATGTGCCGTAGCACGGTGGAGAACGCCGCTGTGCAGACGGTGGACTTTTCCGACTTCCGGGCATGGCTGGAGCAGGGCTATGTAGAGGATGTGAGGCTGGATTCCAATGTCTACACCTTTACCCTCAAGGAGAGCGCTCCGCCGCTGAAGGAGCTGCTGGACAAGATGGAGGACGCTTACGGCGCCGGGGCGCTGGGCAATCTGTTCAGCCAGTTCGACCGTCAGGATCTGGAGAGCGCCGCCAGCAGCTCCATCAGGTTCCAGACGGGCCCGATCCGCGAGGACCTGGCGGACTGGCTGGCTGAGAACGGAGTGGAGCACTTCGGGACCGACCCAGTGACCGAGGAGCAGTATATGATCTCCGCCGTGGTCAGCTACGTGCTGCCCATTGTGTTGATGGTGGTGGCGATGCTGTTTATCTACCGCTATATGTTCAAGAAGATGGGGTCCGGCGGCGGCTTCGGCGGCATCGGCGGCGTGGGCAAGTCCAACGCCAAGGTGTACGTGGAGAAAAAGACCGGCGTCACCTTCCGGGACGTGGCGGGCCAGGATGAGGCCAAGGAGAGCCTGGAGGAGATCATCGACTTCCTCCACAACCCCGGCAAATACACCGAGATCGGCGCGAAGCTGCCCAAGGGTGCGCTGCTGGTGGGCCCGCCGGGCACTGGTAAGACGCTGCTGGCTAAGGCTGTGGCCGGTGAGGCCAACGTGCCGTTCTTCTCCATCTCCGGCTCCGACTTCGTGGAGATGTTTGTGGGCGTGGGCGCGTCCCGTGTCCGCGACCTGTTCAAGGAGGCCAGCAAGATGGCCCCCTGCATCATCTTCATCGACGAGATCGACACCATCGGCAAGAGCCGGGACAACCGCATGGGCGGCAACGACGAGCGGGAACAGACCCTGAACCAGCTTTTAGCCGAGCTGGACGGCTTCGACCCCGGCAAGGGTGTCATCGTGCTGGGGGCCACCAACCGCCCCGAGGTGCTGGACAAAGCGCTGCTGCGTCCGGGCCGCTTCGACCGGCGCATCACCATCGACCGGCCCAATCTGGCGGGGCGGCTTGCCACCCTCCAGGTGCACACCCGTAAAATCAAGTTGGCCGAGGACGTGGACCTGAACAAGATCGCCCTGGCTACTGCGGGCTGCGTGGGCGCGGACCTGGCCAATCTGGTGAACGAGGCCGCCTTGCGGGCCGTCCGCAAGGGCCGCAGGCTGGTCACCCAGGAGGACCTGCTGGCCTCCTTCGAGTTCGTCATTGCCGGCAGCGAGAAGAAAAATTCCGTCCTCACCGAGTTCGAGCGCAGGCTGGTGGCCTACCACGAGGTGGGCCACGCCATGGTGGCCTACAAGCAGAAGAACGCCGAGCCGGTGCAGAAGATCACCATCGTCCCCCACACCGAGGGCAGTCTGGGCTACACCCTGCTGATGCCCGAGGAGGACAAGACCAACCTGCGCACCAGGGAAGAGCTGATGGCGAAAATCACCGTGTCCATGGGCGGCCGCGCCGCCGAGGAAGTGGTGATGAACACCATGACCAACGGCGCCTCCCAGGACATCCAGGAGGCCACCAACATCGCCCGGAACATGGTGGCCATGTACGGCATGAGCGAGGA
>CAJULJ010000049.1 GCA_910587395.1 uncultured Oscillospiraceae bacterium
TTTACAACGCCAAGCAGGGCACCATCGTGGTGAAGAAGCTGGACAAGCAGACCGGGGAGCCGCTGGCCGGGGTAGAGTTCCAGATCACCTACTCGGACGGGAGCTATCTGGACGACGACTACGGCCACCTGTCCAGCAAGGGCCTGTATAAGACCGACGCCAACGGCGAAATCCGCATTTCCGGCGTGGTGGGCACACTGGTGGTCACGGAAACCCGCAGCATCCCCGGCTACTCCATTGACCCCAACACCAAGACCCAGACCGTGGTCGTCAACCCCAACGACACCCAGACGCTGCGGTTTTATAACGTGCCCTCCACGACCCTCGTGCTGGAAAAATATATCGAGGGCACCACCACCCCAATCAAGGGTGTCACCTTCTTGGTGACGGATTCCAGCGGCTCGGTGATCGGCAATTCCAACGGTGAGTTCATCACCGATGAGAACGGCCGCATCGTCCTGGAGGGCCTGGAGCCCGGCACCACCGTCACCGCCAGGGAGATCAAAACGGTGGAGGGGTTCGTCCTCGACACTACCCCCAAATCTATCAAAATAAAGGCCGGCGAGGTGCAGACGCTCCGTTTTTACAACCAGGTGAAGGGCGGCATCGTCATCAAAAAGCTGGATTCCGTCACAAAAAAGCCGCTGAGCGGGGTGCAGTTCCTTTTGACCTACGCCGATGGCTCTTATGTGGACGCGGACAACGGCCACCTGTCCAGCAAGGGGCTCTACACCACCGACGCCAACGGCGAGATCCGGCTGACGGGCATTGTGGGCACGCTGGTCATCTCCGAGGTCAAGCCCTTGGACGGGTACGTGGTGGACCCTGCCACGCAAAATCAGACGGTGCAGGTGAACGCCTCCGACACCCAGTATATCACGGTTTACAACACCCCCATCGGCGGCGTCGAGCTCATCAAGGTGGACGCGGCGGACAAGACCAAGCGCCTGGGCGGCGTCACCTTTGAAATCCGCAAGATGGACGGCGGCTTAGTGGAGACCGTGACCACCGGCAGCGATGGCCGGGTGCACGTCAAGCTGGACGCCGGGGACTACTACGCCCTGGAGACCGAGGCCAAATCTGGGTACAAGCTGGATGCCACGCCCCACTATTTCACGGTGCAGGACGGCAAGAGTACCAGCGTGACCATCACCAATGAGGCATTCTCAGGAATTATCCTCCACAAGATCAATTCGGTCACAAAAGAGGGAATTTATGGGGTTAAGTTTTTGGTTTACGACCAGAACAAGAACCCCATCGGCGAGTACACCACCGATGACAACGGCTATATCTACATCGACGACCTCACCGTACAGGGCAAGGGCCGGCTGTATATCCGCGAGTTGGAGGCCGCCCAGGGCTACGAGCTGGACAAGGAGTACAAGACCGTCTACGTCCAGCCCGGCAAGACCATCGAGATCGAGTGGGAGAACACACCCATCACCGGGCAGTTCCAGGTTCGCAAGTACGCCGCCGAGTATAACGAGGTCACGGGAACCCCGGCGGGCGCCCCGCTTAAGGGCGCGGTGTATGAGATCAGCGAGGCCCGCAGCGGTAAAGTGGTGGACTACATCACCACCGACGCAAGGGGTGTGGCGGCGTCCAAGCCCCTCCCCCTGGGCCGCTACCTCATCAAGGAGGTCACCGCCCCGGCCTATTGGCAGCTCAGCGGCACCACCTTTGACGAAACCTTGGAATTCTCCGGCCAGATCATCAAGCTGAGTGACTATGACAAGCCCTCCAACCTGGGCGTCACCATCACCAAGCGGGGCAATGCCCAGGCGCTGGCGGGCAGCCAGATGCGGTACGACTTCACGGTGGCCAACACCAGCAACGTGGCGCTTTCGGAGTTTTACTGGCATGACCGCATTCCCACCGACGCTGTGCGCGGCACGGTGCTGACCACCGGCACCTACAGCGCCCGGCTCAACTACCGGGTGCTGTACAAGACCAACTACCGCTCCGGCTACCAGGTGCTGGCGTCCAACCTGCTCACCAGCAGCAACTACTCCTTCAGCCTAAACGCCATCCCCACCCAGCCGGGCGAGTACGTCACCGATGTCTACTTTGATTTCGGCAAGGTGCCCGTGGGCTTCCAGTCTACCACCAGCCCCACCCTGACGGTGCAGGTGCTGGGCACGGTGGCCAACAACTACCAGATCATCAACCGGGCCGATGTGGGCGGCAAGTACCAGGGTACCTGGCAGACCGCCCAGGCTACGTGGCTCACCATCGTGCGCAGGCTGGGGCCTGTGCCCACCCTGCCCCAGACAGGGTATTAACGCAAACAGCGGGGCGGCTTCCAAAGGAGGCCGCCCCCCTTAATTCAAAGCTGCTCAATCAAATCTAAAGATATTCGATTATCCTTCTCCGGGTGGAAAGTGCGAATCCAGTCATTTTCCTGGAATTCCCCGCTGCCTCCTTCCTTGATTCCGCTTAAAAGCTCGGATGCGGAAGGGGCAAGGTATTCAACAAAAATTGTATACCAGTAAGGATATTGCAGGTTTACACTGTGTAAAAACAAGTAATCTTCGGATGCTTGCGGCCCACGTTCGCCGCCCAACCACACAAGATAGCAGCCTTTGGGGAAAATGGGGCCCTTATCCATGCCTGGGGTTCTGGCAGTTACATCTTGCTTGAGCCGTGCAACCTCAAATATATTAAGACCCACAGCCTCCAATCCATTCTCTGAGGTATCGGCCGCAGCCTTATTAAGCAGCTTGCACAGACGAATCATGTCACGCTTTGTATCGCAAAACATTACGCTTTCCTGATATCCCATAACTGCCACCCAGCTTTCTGCAATATTTACTCTAACATCAACACTATAACAAAAAAGCGGTCAGTTTGCAAGAAGAAGGGTCACACCGCAATCGTATAAAAGCGATTTTATATGGATTTGGCTTATATCGTCAGCCGTTCTGACCCACATTATCGTGCGCCTGACACGAAATAAAGTCAGTCAGCCTCGCGTTGAACTCGCTGTTGTCACTCAGCGCCCCAAACACCCGGTCTACCTGTTCCTTTGGCGTTTCATCCGGCTTGGTGGGCAGATGGACGGACATGAGGAAGGCGGCGGAGCGCCCGCCCTCTTGACGGACCCACACATTCCCAATCAATTCGCTACGGTTCGCGGGATTCTCACCGTATTCCACCGCGATGTCCACGATCATCTGGCTGTGGATTTGCAGCGCCGTGGCGGGCACCCGGAAGGAAAACGAACTGAACATGGATATCTCGGCGTCCTCCAAATTGGGGATGCGGGGCCTCTCCAAATGCTCGCTTTCGCTTAGCTCCGCCATGCGCTGGGCAAATTCTTTCTGTTCTTCTTCATTAGCGGGCCGCACCTCATATTTCCCGCAGTCTGGACACTGTTCCGTTTCCTCACTCCGGCTGAAAATAAAGCCGCAGTTATCGCAAGTGTAAATCATGTTACATCACCGCCCCTCATTATAACAGGGGCGGTGTGCTTTGACAAGGAGATGATTTCCATAGAGCCCACATACCCTGCCCTGGACCGTGCCGCGTTTCTCATCGAACACACCTGCGTGCCCAGGTACTATCCCCCCGCCTACTGCGCCGAGGCCGCCCAGCTGCTGGCCATGCTGGAGACAGCGCAACGGCAAAGTGCCCCGCAGGAACAGGGCGGGCACTAACCCTTTTTCCGCTTCGGGGCCACGCTGTCGTAGCTCAGCTCCAACAGGGGGTAGATCTCCTCATCCGGCACGGTTTCATCCAGCAGTACGGTGACCCAGGAGCCCTTGCTCATATGGTAGGCCGGGCGGAACCCTTCCTGGGCCAACAGGGAGCCCACCAGCACCGGGCCGCATTTCAAGTCCATCACATCGGCGGTGCCGTCACCCGGGAGGTCCAGGCTTTTCCGGGCCACGTCCATAATGACGGCAAACCATTTCCGGCTGGCGGGCTGGCGGAACACGGCGTAATTGGGATACCGCGTCCATAAATATTCCGGCTCCACCGCATACCTGTCCTGGATGTATTGCGCTATTCGCTCCCGCTGTGTCATGTGGACACCCCCGCTTTTCTCTTGAACCCCATTATATCAAATCATCCGCCGCCCTTCAAGGACGGCCATAAAGGAGAATTTCATGCAAACCAAAGAAACCTTCTGGGGCCGGCTGTGCCCCAAGCTCCCCCGCATTTACATCCGCACCATGACGGCGGTGCTGCTGTGCGCCGCCCTCGCCCTCCCCGCCATGGCGACCAATGCCTCCGGCAACGATATGTGGACGGTGGCCCAGAACATCATCGTGGACGTGTATAACCACATCGCCGGCATCAGTACCGTGCTGGCGGGCCTCATGTCCGCCGTGGCGGTCATTGGGGTGAAGCTCACCGGCAACCAGCATAAGGCGGACCAGGCCTGGGACTGGCTCAAGCGCATCTGGGTGGCCTGGGCCATCATCAACGGCATCGGGGCCTTCATCGCCTACATCACCCCGCAGTTCTCCGGCTTCAACACCCTGACGCCGTGACGCCATGCTGGAGCTCATATTTCGCGGCTTCTTCGAGTGGATCTACGGCCTGATCGTGGATATTTGGTCGTTCATCGCCGGGGGGCTGCTGGACATCATGGGGCTGGATTTCGCCTATATCCAGTCCCATATCCCCATTATGGACGACATGGCCCAGGTGCTGCTGGCGGCGGGCTGGGCCTTGCTGCTGGGGAACCTGGTGTTCCAGGCGCTGAAAAGCATGGCGGCGGGGCTGGGTTTCGAGGGGGAGGACCCCAAGCTGCTGTTCGCCCGGACCTTTGTGTTCGCCTTCCTGCTGCTGGCCAGCCCCCAGATCTGCCGGATTGGCCTGGATATCACGTCCAAAATGATGGATCTGCTCCAAATCCCGGACGCCACCAACGTGTCCCTGGTGGATGAGAGCATTTTCGGCACCCTCACCGCCTCCTGGCTCATGGCTATCATTTGCAGCGTCATTGTCATGTTCAAGGTGCTGAAGCTGACCATTGAGCTGGCGGAGCGGTACGTCATCCTGGCCATGCTCGCCCTCACCGCGCCCCTGGCCTTCGCCATGGGCGGCAGCAAGAACACCGCAGGGATTTTCACGGGCTGGTGCCGGATGTTCGGCTCCATGTGCCTGCTGATGGTGACAAATTTAGTCTGCTTCAAGATGCTGTTCTCGGTGGTGTCCACGGTGCCCTCGGGACTGGACGTGCTGCCCTGGATGGTGCTGATCTTCGCCATCGTGAAGGTGGCCCACAAATCGGACGAGATCATCACCCGCATCGGCCTGAACCCGGCCCTCACCGGCGGGGGCGGGCGAACCCTGCTGGGCACGGTGGTGAACACGGCGGTGCGCACAGTGACAAGCCAGGCCACCAAAAGCGTGATGGGCCGCCTTGGCTTCGGGAGCGGCGCTTCCGCTTCCGGCGCACAGTCCGGCGGCACAGGGCCCAATGCTTTCCGGTTTGGTTCCCGGTTCTCCGCCGGCGGCGGGGGACGGTTTGGCGGCGCCCGGGGCGGAGGCCGTTCCAGCGGCGGCCAGGCTTCCGGGAATGGGGCGCAGGGCGGCGGACGGCCCGGCGGTTCCTTTGGCGGCGGACGGGGTGGGGGCCGTCCCAGCGGCGGCCAGACTTCCGGGGGCGGTTCCCAGAACTTCGGCGGAACCCACGGCGGCGGCAGGTACACCTACCACAGCGCCGCCCAGCAGACGGATACCCGGCAGGAAAACTCGTCCCAGACCTCCGCCCATACCGGCAATACCAGCACCGCTTCGTCCAATACCGCCCGCGGCGGCGGACGGCCCCAGCAGGGCCGGAGAAGCTCTGTGCCGCCTGGGGGCCAGCGGCCCCGCAGCTATGTGCCGCCCTCCGGCGCGGCCAATGCGCCTACACCGGGCGCGGCAGGGACAGGGGCATCCCGTCAGTCCGGCAGCTCCCGGACCGGCCCAGCAGGGACGCCGCCCAGCGGCGGCGCGTCCCGTCCCGGCGCGGCAGGAACGGCCCCGAATGGCTCCGCGTCCAAGCCGCCCAACGGCCCGCAGCCCGGTGCGGCAGGAACCGGGGCGTCCCGCTCCACCCACAGCACCACACAGTCCACGGGCGGCAGCACGGTGAACAACACCAGCCGAACCTCCACCCAGACCACAGTGCATTCGGGCGGGGGCAGGCCGGGATCATCGGCGGCAAAAGCGTCCTCCGGCTCACCCCGCACACCCCGCCCCGGCGGGCCTACCGTTCCCAAGTCTGCGGGAAATCGGGGCGGCGCTCCCCAGCCCGGCGGCGCGGGAAGGCCCTCCCGCAGTACCCAGCGGCCTGACAACTCCCCATCCCGGCCCGGCAGGAATACCGCCCCGGAAGCGGGTGCGCCCCCATCAGGGCGCACGTCCCCCAGCTCGGTTCCGCAGGGACATACACACAGTTCCGGGCGCAGTACGGGCAGCGGTACATCCCCCGGTCCGGCCCGGCAGGAAGGGCGCAGGCCCTCCGTATCCACACCGCCCCCGGTGAAGGGCGGCGCTTCCGGTGTCCGCCCCGGCGGCGCAGGAACCGCGTCCACCGGCAAACAGGCGGCGGGACAACCTCGGACGGCGCGGGCGAAACCCGTCCACCGGCCCCCGCCCAACAGGAGAGGAGGAAACAACCATGGATGAAAACGGACGCCGGGACGGCGGCACGGCCAGGGCGGCGGCGCATATCCTTACCGCCCTGGCCACCACCGGGGCCAAGGGCGCAGCCTTTGCCGCCGCGCAGGAGGCCGCGCCCTTTCTGGTAAAAGTGATTGTGGGGCTCCTGATCCTGCTGCTCCTCATCCCCATGCTGGTGTTTACCGCCCTGCCCAATATGTTTTTCGGCTATGACAGCTCCACCACGCCCGAAATCATGGAGTTTACCGCATCGGCCCATGGGCTGGAAGCGGTCTATCAGAACATTGAGTGGAAAAACCAAACTATCATTGACCGCCTGGTGGAGAGCATTCTTCCAACCTTCATGACGGACGATGGGCCGGACTACGATGATTATGAGGTAGAAAAGTCCCTGGGCAATGTGAATCATTATTGGCTCATCGCCATCGGTTCCGTCCGATACAAGCAGGATCTCAACGTCATGGATGAGCCCACAATCGAAAAGCTGCTTTCCGACAAGCTGACCTATACCGCCTCCATCACAGACCGAATTCTGCATATCTCAGTCCGGGATCTGACGCCGGAGGCGTACATGGACAAGCTGGGCTTCACCCAGGAGGAAAAGGACTGGGCCGCCCTGCTCTATTCGGTGATGGCGGACGGCCAGAGCATCAGTCCCAGTGACACCGACGGCGCAGACCAATACGGCACAGACTACGGGAACGTCACGTTTGTCCATGCCGACACCCCCGTGGTCTACTACAACCAGACGGACGCCCGGTGGGGCAGCAAGCTCTACGGCCGGACCGGCACCATCGGCTGGGAAGGCTGCGGCCCCACCGCCCTGGCCATGGTGGTGGCCTCCATGACGGACAACAAGGTAACGCCCTACGATGTGGCCCAGTGGTCTGTCCAGAACGGCTACCGCTGCGAGGGGAACGGGAGCTACCACAGCCTGATCCCCAACGGCGGCGCACACTACGGCCTCACCGTTGACAAAATCGGCAAGGACAGCAAAAAGCTGGTGGAGGCACTGGAATCGGGCAAGCTGGTCATCGCTATCATGGCCCCGGGACACTTCACCACCACCGGCCATTTCATCGTCCTGCGGGGCATCACCGAGGATGGCAAAGTGCTGGTGGCCGACCCTGCCAACGTAAAGCGGAGCAACCAGGAGTGGCCCCTTCGCACCGTTGTCAATGAGGCCGCCGCCCGGGCCGGCGCGGGCGGACCCTTCTGGGTGTTCTCGCGGTATAGTCAGCACACTTGAAAATCGGTAAATACCGATTTTCAACCAGCGGCACAGCCGCTGGCGGGCAAGGCCCGTGTGCTGCCTATGAAGTCCAAGGCAGGGCCGCATATGCGGCCCCTGCGGCGTTCCACGCCGCAGACTTCAAAAGAGGTAATTTACCTCTTTTGAAGTGTCTTGACTATAGGCGGATGAAATCATCAACTGTTTGGAGTGAAGCATATGGAACATGAAACCAATTTGAGGGCCCTGCGGCACCGGCACGGGGTCCAGCTCACCGAGCTGGCCAACGCCTGCGGGCTGTCCAACCAATACATCAGCCGGGCGGAGCTGGGCCTGATTCCGGCCACACCCCGACTGGAGAAGCAGCTGCTGGCGGCGGTGGAGGTTGTGATCGCCCACCGGGCCAGAACGGCCCAGGCCCTGGAGCGGGAGCTTGCGCCCCTCCGGGGCCGCCTGCTGGAAAGGGCGGTGGAACGGCGTGAATGAGACCTACTACATCCCCGCCAACTTCACCGACGCGGGCCGGGTAATGGGCCTGTTCGAGCTGCGGAACCTGGTGGAAGCGGTGATTTTAGTGCTGCCGGTGCTGTACTTCTGCCTGGTGCTGCTGCCCCTGGAGCTGACCGCCAAGATCACGGTGACGCTCATCATCATAGTCCCCCTGGGGGGCTTCGGACTCATCGGCGTGCGGGACGACAGCCTCACACGCTGGGTCGGCTCCTGGTGGCGCTGGCGGAAAAAGCGCCGCCTTATGACATACAGAGGAGGAAAAAACTGAACCATGGATTTGAAACAATTATTGTTCGGCGGCGGGGCAAACGCTCCCGCCGCCGAACCCTTTCGGGACAGCATCCAGGCGTGGCTCCCCGTGAAGAACATCGTGGGCGGGGTGGTGGTGACAAAGGACGGCCGCTTCGTGAAAATTCTGGAGGTGCTGCCGGTAAACATCTACCTGAAGTCCCCCAACGACCGGGAGAACATCATTTCCAGCTACGCCGCCTGGCTGAAGATCGCGCCGGACGATTTGCAGATCCAGGCCCGCACCCTGCCCGCCGACACGGCGGACTACGTGGAGCGGATGAAGGAGTATGCCGCCGCCGAGCCCAACCCGGCCTGCCGGGAGATGATTGAGGACAACATTACCCAGATCGGCCAGGGGGTGGCCAGCGACGCCCTGCGGCACCGCTTCTTCCTCATCTTCCAGTACGAAGGGAGGATGCACGCCAAGGGCCGCACCGCCGCCGCCATCGTCCAGCGGCTCAACGAGGAGGCGGACACCGCCCGGCGCTATCTGGACGGCTGCGAGCTGGAGGTGCTGGAGCCCAGCTTTGCCGACGACTTCATTTTGAAGCTGCTGTACGAGATCATCAACAAGCGGACGGCCCGGCGGGTGCAGCTGCCCGAGGGCGTGTTCGACATGACCACCGCCGTCCACGGCGTGTTTGAGGAGTGAACCATATGCAGAAGAAAAAACCGGCCAGGGGCGGGGCCAAAACCGCTGTCAAGAAAAAAGCGCCGCTGAAAAAGGGCGGGGATCAGGAAAAGTTCTCGCTGAAGCGCCTGATCTTCGGCGGGGAAAAGGCCGACCTGTCCGAGCTGGAGGCGGGCTCCACCACCATCCTGGATATCCTGTCCCCCACCGCCATCGACACCAAGAGCCGGGACTACATCCTGGTGGATGGCGTGTACCACGCCTACCTCTATGTGGCGGGGTACGGCTACTCCACCACCGTGGGCTCCTGCTGGCTGGCCCCCTTGGTGGAGGCCGGGGAGGGCATCAGCCTCAGCTTCACTGTCAAGCGCCAGCCCAAAGAAAAAATTCTGTCCAAAATTTCGCAGACCACCATGGTGAACCGCTCCCGGATGCGGGACGTGGGCGACACCCGCCAGGACTACGAGGAGTTGGACAGCGCCATCAATTCCGAGCTGTATCTGAAGGACGCCATGAACCGCCAGGGGGAGGACTTCTACTATATGCACACCCTGGTGGAAGTCACCGCAGATGACCCGGAGACTTTGGAACAGCGGGTGACGGCGGTGGAAAAGCTGTGCGTGTCCATCGACATGATCGCCCGCCGCTGCGACTACAAAAACGAGCAGGCGTTCCTCTCCGCCCTGCCCCTGCTGGCCCTGGACGCCGACGTGGAGCGCAAATCCCGGCGCAATGCCCTCACCTCCGGGGTGGCGGCGGCCTTCCCCTTCGCCTCCTACGAGCTCAGCGACCGCAACGGCATCTTTCTGGGGCTGAACCTCTACAACCGCTCCCCGGTGTTCCTGGACCCCTACGACGACTACAAGTACACCAACGGCAACTGCTGGATCGGCGGCTCCTCCGGCGCGGGCAAGACCTTCACCCTGCAATGCCTGGGCGGGCGGCTGCGCCAACAGGGGCGGCGGGTCATCTTCATCGTGCCCAAGAAGGGCCACGAGTTCCGGCCCCTGTGCGAGCTGCTGGGCGGGCTGTACCTGCGGCTGTCCCCCTCCTCCAAGGACTGCCCCAACATCATGGCCATCCGGCGGCGCTCTCTGGACAGCTACGCCGGCCTGCGGGACATGGCCGCCCGGGACGATTCCGTGCTGGCGGACAAGATCTCCCGGCTCATCATCTGGTACTCGCTCCAGAAGCGGGATCTCTCCGATGAGGACAAGAACCATCTGGATTCCTCCCTGGTGGAGTGCTACCGGCGGTACGGCATCACCTTCGACAATGCCTCCGTCACCGACAGCGAGGGGAACTTTGTGGAAATGCCCATCCTGCCGGACTGGTACGACGTTCTGATGAAAAACCCGGACACGAAACATCTGGCGGTGGTGCTGGCCCGGTACGTCACCGGCTCGGCCTCCGCCATGGGCCGGCGCAACCACATCGGCCTGGACAACAAGTACATTGTGCTGGACACCTCCGGGATGCCGGACGACCTGCTGCTCCCCGGCATTTTCTGGGCTACCGATATCGCGGGCGACCTCATCATGGACGCGGGCAGCGACCTGTCCGCCCTCATCGCCGACGAGTTGTGGAGTTTGGTCGGCGCCAACTCCAACCCGCTGGCGGCGGGCTTTGTCCAGGAGATGGTGAAGACCATCCGGGGCCTGGGCGGCATCGCCATCACCTCCACCCAGGGGATGCAGGATCTGTTCGGTCTGGACGGCGGCAAGTATGGCAAGGGAATTTTGGATTCCAGCCGGATCAAGCTGGTGATGCAGATGGAGGAACAGGAGGCCCGGCTCATCCAGGGGGTGCTCAACCTGTCCGAGGATGAGGTGCGGCAGATCACCCGGTTCCGTCGGGGGGAGGGGCTGCTTTGCATCGGCTACAACCATGTGCCGGTGCAGTTCCACGCCACCGAAAAGGAGTACGACGCCATCACCACCTCCCCCACCGACCTGCGGACAAAGCGGAAGGAGGGCGGCAGATGAGCTTCCGGCAGGACGCGGCCAGGCTGCAAAGGATCGCCAACAACGCCTTCTGCCAGACCGGCACGCTGGCGGCGCTGGCGGACGGCGGACAGCCTGACCCGGACAAGCTTCAGAAGGCATTGGAGCAGACAGCGGCCCAGTTCGAGAGCGCCGCCCTGGAGGTGCGCAAGCTCTGCGAGCGGTACAGCACCGGCGCCGGGGGCTACGGTTCCCGGCCCGTCCTCCCGCCCATGGAGATCGCCGGGTCGGTGGATATGCTGGGCTACCACTGGCTCCATATCACCCTGAACACCCTGCTGCCCCACTGCCGGTTCCAGCCCCCGGAGTGGCTCAGCGACACCATCCGCCGCCTGCTGGACGAGTACGAGGCCCAGGGCTGCAGGCTGCCCTTTTTCAACCGGGCGCTGCTGGTGATCGACGAGTTCACCAGCGTCCAGGGCCGCCACATTTTCGACCAGGACAACAAGGGCTGGAAGGCCGTGTCCAATGCCATCAAGGGCAGGCTCATCCCTGACGACGACCAGCACACCCTGGCGGTGGCGCTGCTGTCCACGCGGAGCGGGGCGGATATCTGCCACATCACCCTGCTGGATCTGTGCGACGCGGCGGACTTCTTCGCTTTCCACTCCGGGGACTATGAGGTGAAGCATTTTTACAGCGGCGGATGGTCTTAAAGTGCCCCAAAAAGTGACCGGGACACCCATCAGATACCCGTCAGATTTGAGACGATTTTGACCAGGTGGAAGGTTTTCACCTGACCTGATGGGTGTCCGGCCCGCGAAACCGTTGCGAGGTAAGGCTTTCCGGCGGACGCGGCCGCTTCAAGTGCGGCAAAAATCTGACTTCTATGGGGAGCCATCAGATGTGCTCCCCATAGGGGGCTTGGAAAAGCGCCGAAAAAGTTCTTGCGCCGGCACCGGCGCAAGGGCGTTTTCGGCGCACGCAGGAATAAGAAAGGGGGCGCGGTATGCGTGATCCTCAGCCAAAGGGACGTTGATATTTTGAAGCTGCTGTGCTGGTGCCAGTTCATCCAGCCAAAGGATCTGCGGGGCCTCGCTACAGAGGCGGAGCGTAAAAACCTCATGGGCCTGGGCCTTGTCCGGCGGCATGAAAAGAGCGGGGCGCTGCTGCTGACCAGCAAGGGACAGCTCCTGCTGGAGCATCTGCTGGACGGCGCGATCCCCCAGACCACCCGGGCCTACCACCCGCCGCTGATCGAGCGCCGCATCCGGGTGTCCCGGATCGCAGTGACCGCCTACCACGGCGGCATGGAGCCCTTCACCTTCGGGCCGGAGGAGTTAGATGGTCCCGCATCCCTGTTTCTCCCGGCCATCACCCGGCGCAAAGGCTCCAACCCCTGGGGCAGTACCCGGGTAGCCGCCATCGCCCGGCTGGGGGACAGCCTGTACGCCATGCACTACGTCTGCCCCGGCATCGGCAAGGTGGCCCTGATGGATGAGCTGGCGGCCTTCTCCAATCAGACCGCCCGGTTCCGGGATATGGGGCGGGCCTTCCTTTTTGCCGGAACCAGCTACAAGAGCGTGCTGTCCGAACTGGAGCGCCCCGTGGGCCGGGACGATGCCAAGCTGCTCACCTACGGCGGCGCGTACCGCTGCCTCCAGCTTCCCGTCCATCTGCTGTCCTGCGATGCCACCGGGGCGGTGCAGCTCCAAATTATGGCGGTGCCGGACTACCGGGTACGGCTGACCAAGGCGGCGCTGAAAAACCAGTACCGCCCGCCCCCGGACGATGTGTCCGAATGGGACGCCATGTTCCAGGGCGTACCATTCCTCATGGCGGCGGACATGGATCTCCACCGGATCAACGCCGCCATCAAAGCGGCCAGGGCCCGGGGCTTCCCCCAGATCGCCATGGCCGCCCTGGAGGGGCAGGCGGAACAAGTGCTGTTCCCCCGCTGCCGGGACAAGGATCTGGCGCGGGTATTCGTGCTGACGCCGGAGGCCATCACCGCCGTCACCGGCCGGAAGCCCGTCCCTTACGTTCCCCCGCGCACCCAATTTCTCACCGCGAAAGGAGAGGTGGCCGATGCCCCGCTTATCCAAGCTAATCGAAAAACTTGAAGATCATCTGGAGCCGATGATCGGCCCCTGGTATGAGCGCCACAAGAAAAAGCTGCCCCTCTACGCCGGCCTGGTGCTGGTTGGCTGGTACTTCTATGGGATGGTGCTGAACTCCCTGCGCCTGGGTATCGCCTCCACTTTTCACAAGGCGGGAGAGGAGGTGGCGGAGAGCATCTGGGTGTTTGACCCCTTCCACAACTGGTTCGTGCTGTTCACCCCCTTCGGCCTGGGGGCCACCGCCGTCATCGCCCTGCTGGTCTGTTTGTTCACCGGCACGGGGTACAAGTGGTTCTCCGGCTACAAGGCCACCCGGGACAGCCGGGGCTTTGACATCCTCCCCGACGGCACCCACGGCTCCTCCGGTTTCCTGACCCGGAAGGAGATGGAGGAGTTCCTGGAGGTCGGGAGTGTGGCCGAGGTAAAGGGCATGATGCTGGGCAAGTACAAGCGGCGGGAGAAAGACCCGGATAAGTACGCCCTGTACGCCGCCCACCGCATGGTGCCGGGGGACAATAATAACCTGCTGTGCATCGGCGCGCCGGGCAGCGGCAAATCCCGGGGCTTCATCATCCCGTTTTTGATGGGCTGCGCCCAGCGTGGCGAATCAGTTTTTGTGACCGATCCGAAGGGGGAGCTCTTTGAAAAGCTGTCCCCCTATTTCAAAGAGCACGGCCACTATGTCAAGGCGGTGAACTTTCTGGACATGGCCCACTCCGACGGCTGGAACTGCCTGTACGGGCTGGACAAGGAACCCCAGCTGGCCCAGACGGTGGCCAACACCATCATCCAGAACACCTCCGGGGCCCGGGAATCGGATGACTTCTGGAGCCGTGCGGAACTGAACCTCCTCATGGCGCTGATCCACTATGTGGTGAATTTGAAGGACGCCCACGGGAACCTGCTGCCCATCGAAAAGCGTGGCCTGGGGGACGTGTACCAGCTGCTGGCCCATCAGAGCATCCAGGACATCAACCGCACCCTGGCCCAGCTGCCGCCGGATCACCCGGCCAAGGGCCACCACGGCCTGTTCCTCAAGGCCAAAGAAAACCTGTGGGGCAGCATCGCCATCGGCCTGGGCAACCGCCTGGCCATCTTCCAGAACAAGCTGGTGGACGCCATCACCCGGAACCATGACGTGGATCTGCTGTTGCCGGGGCAGAAGCCCTGCGCCTACTTCGTCATCATCTCCGCCCAGGACAGCGCCTACCGCTTCCTCAGCTCGCTGTTCTTCTCCCTGGCCCTGCCCCGGCTGTCCGACTACGCCCGGCTGGAGGGGCCGGGCGGCCGCCTGCCGGTGCTGGTGAACTTCTGCCTGGACGAATACTGCAACATCGGCTACATGGACGGCATCGCCGACGCGCTCAACAGCATCCGGGGCTTCAACATGAGCTGCCAGGTGGTGGTGCAATCCCTCTCCCAGTGGCAGGAAAAGTACCCCGGTAAGGAGTGGGAAAACCAGCTGGCCACCTTCGATCAGACACTCTATATGGGCTGCAACGACTGGACCTCGGCGGACTATATCTCCAAGAAGTGCGGTAAGGTGACCATCGCAACCACCAGCCAATCCAAGCCCCAGCCGCCGCTGTACGGCTTCGTCTATGGGAACACCCGGCCCTACTCCCAGACCCGCAGCAACAGCCAGCGGGATCTGATGCAGCCGGATGAGATCACTCGCCTGGACCGCCGCCAGTGCATTGCCCTGTTCCAAGGGCGGAAGCCCGCCCTGCTCTACAAGCTGGCACCAGAGGAGCTGCCGGGGTATAGCGAATTGAAATCCTGCCGGGTGGCGGACTACACGCCGGAGTGGAGGCTGCGGGAGGAGCGGAAAAAGGCGCAGGCGGCAAAAAAAGAGCCGTCCCCGCCGCCCGTGTCCGGGCAGGAACCGCCCGCGCCGCCAAAGCAGCCCGCCCCAGAGGACGAACCCAACCCGGCACAGGACCTGGAATATCAGCTTGCCGACCAGGGACAGGGCCTGGGCATGGTGGAACTTGGGGCCGATGGAGTGGTGGGCAAAGACGATGAGGATGAAGAATTCCCGCCGGGGAGGTGATCCCGGCGGGAGTTTCGTCTCAATATTCACAAATCATCGCGGGGCGTATGCGGCACAGGCGTGTAGGGTTCCTTTTGATACTTTGCGTATTTCTCATGGTAATCCGGCCCTGAAAGCCCTATGTCCTGTTCCTGTATCGGCTCGGTACACACCGCGTCCAGTAAAATTCGCTCCAAATGCTCAAACTCCGAGAATTGATCTATGGATGCCATGACAAAGGAATCCCGCACATATCCGGCGCTGGCCGCCAAGAGATCCTTGTCAAAGAAATAGCCGTGGCTTTCCACAAACAGCGTCATCAGCATGACCACTGTTCGGGTGTTCCCTTCACGGAACGGGTGCACTTGCCAGATGTGGGAAAACAACCGGGCCAGTGCTGAAACGAATTCTTCACGGGAACACTGTTCCCAGTCATAGTCCCCAATCGCGGAAAAGGCATCGTGCAGGTCACGGTCAATATTGTCGTCATTGGAATACCACACACTTCGGCCGCCGAGGAGCCGCTCAGCTTTTTCAATGTTCATGACCCGATATTGGCCTGCCCAGTCGTAGATATCGCCAAAGAGAAAACGGTGGATTTCGCGCAATCCGGTAGGCGAAAAATCTGAGAATCCCCGTTCATAGAGCAACATCATATTTGCCCGGGATTGCTCCGCTTCAACCACATCCAGCGTTTTCTCCGTTTTAATACCCAGCTTGTTCCGCAGGACACGGACATCCTCATACAGATATGGATCAGGCATGGGCACGGCGCTCCTGCTCCGCCATTTTTCGGTGGGACGCCAGCAAAGCGGCCTTCATCTGTTCCCCGGTCAACTCGCCATTGGCCCAGCAGAGGGAAAGGGTTTTCGCATAGTCCGACACCGGGACGCCCTCAATGGCATTCAGGGCATCCGCCAGCTTCACCGCCTGTATCCTCCGTGCTTTTGCCGTTGTAGTCATGACTTGACCGCCCTTCCGATGTTTTATTACAGTATACCATCCCACAGAAATAAAATCAATTCCATTCCGAGGAGGTGCCCCTATGAGGGCCGCGACCATGAAAGAGCGCCCGTCCTTCCCGCTGATGCGGCAGTCGGACGTACAGAGCATTTACCATATGCAGATGCCCCGCTGGCTGTTTTCCGATCCCCGCTACGCCGGCATGGGCCTGGAGACCAAGGTGGCGTACACCTTCCTCCTGAACCGTTTCCAGCTCTCCCGGCGCAACGGCTGGGTGAACGACCTCGGGGAAGTGTTCGTCATCTTCCCCCGGAAGGAGCTGGCCCGGGAACTGCGGATCTGCGAACAGAAGGTGACGGCGGCCTTCCGCACACTGAAGGAGCTGAACCTGATCTGGGAAAAGCGGTGCGGCCGGGGAGACGCCAACCAGATCTACCTGGCCACCGTGACGCCCCAGGACGACCCGGAGTACACCAGCGCTCCCTTCGTCCCGGGGGAGGAGGCTGGCCCAAGACCCGCAGATTCTGAGGTTCTTACGGAGGGTGATTCTTCTTTGCCCTCCCAAGAACCGCAGGATATGGGCGGCAAGAACCGCGAAACCTGCGCTTCAAGAACCGCAATATCTGAGGTTGCAGAACCGCAGGAACTGCGGCCAAGTAATAAAGAACTTAGTCATACTTACCCCAGTCATACTGATGTCAGTCTGTCAGTCCCGCGCAGCGACGGACAGGCAGACGGGGAGGTGGAGCTCACGGGCATTTTGGACGCCTGTGAGCTCCAGTGTTTCTCCTGCGAAACCGCCCGGGTGTTTGAAAACGCTGTTGAACGCCTCTACTATGCGGACAGCTTCCGGGTGGGCAACGCCACCCTGCCCCAGAGCCGGGTACGGGCCAAGCTGAAGCTGCTGGATTACACGATCTTGCAGATGGCCGAGGCCAAGCTCCACGCCAACCTGGACAGGCCAGTGAAGAACTCCACTGCCTACGCCATGGCCACCATCTTCAACTGCATTGCGGAGAGCGAGAGCGACCTGATGGTGGACCCATATCTGAACGGGTTGCGGCGTCCGCCAGACGGGAGGTGACGGCCGTGTTTTTATCCACACAGCAGAAATTCATCCTGGATACGCTGAAAAAGCTGAATTGCGTCTGGCGGCGGCAGCTCCACGCCCTGGTGCGGGGGCAGTTTCAGCGGGATAATTTTGAGATCACCCAGGCCCGCATGGACGCCATGCTGCGGCAGCTGCGTATGGGCATGGCCGACGTGCGGATGGATGGGGAACTGGTCTGGCTGTCCAACGCCCAGCCGGACGCCCGCCGCCTGGAGGCCATCGACGTGATGATCGAACTCACCGGGGGAAAGCCCCAGGAGTTCAGCGCCAGCCGGGAGCCGCCCCGGCTGCTGCGCTTTGCTTACGGCGGGGACGGCCTGCGTCCCTTCACCGTGGCTTCCCTGGACGCCGCGCCCACCGAACTGCTGGAACGGGGTAAGGCCGAGCGGATCATCTGGATCGCGGAAAGCGGGGAAGTCCCCCAGGGGCTGGCCCTGCCGCCCAAGCATTTCTTTGCCGCCCGCCAACCGGACGGTTCCCATCGCTTCTATGGCTCCAACGGGCCATGAAGATATATCACACCACAAGGAGGATCATATCATGCCAAGGAAGAAAATCAACACCGAGGAGGAAGCCCAGCAAGTTGCCGGGATGGGAGAACTGCTCACGCCGCCGGAGGAGCCGCCCCAGGACACGGACGGCCCCGGCGCTGATCCGGCCCCGGAGCTGGACGAACCGGGCGATGGCCTGTCCACGCCCGAGGACGGCCCCGGTTTGCCGGGGGAGGACGCGGAGGACGCCCCGGAGGTGATGGAAGTGGACGTATCCGCGCCCCCGGCCCCGCTGGACGATGGCCCGGAGGACTGGCCGCCCATGGAGCCGCCTTATGCCGCGCCGGATGGGGATTCGCCTATGGACGCGCCGGACGGTGAGCCGCCTGTGGACGCGCCGGAACCCGGCCCCACTGGGGACACGCCCATGGAGGATGCGCCGCCCGCTGTGGCGGACGACGCCCCGATGCCGGAACCCATGCCGGATGGGGACGAGCGGCCCCTCACCGACCGCCAGAGCTTTTTCGCCCTGGACTTCCGGGAACTGGACCGGGGGCTCTCCCCCGAGGAGCGGCAGGCGTGGGACTCCATCTACGCCTCCTTCCGGGGCCACAGCGCCCTGTCCGGCACCGTCATCGGCGCCGACCCCCACTCCATGAACGTGCGCAGCCGGGAAACCGGCCGGGTGGAGCGGCGCACCATGTACTGCGTGGTGGTGCTGGTTTACCGAGTGCCGGTGTACATCCCCGCCACCGAGATGTGGATGGGCGAGGCCCGCCCGGACTACGTGCTTCAGAACATGATGGGGGCCAGCATCGACTTCATCATCACCAAGGTGGACCGGGAGGGGGGCTACGCCATCGCGTCCCGGCGGCAGGCCGCCCGGGCCCAGCGGTACTTCTTCGCCCACCGGCCCGACCTGTGTGCCGAGGGTGCCCGGGTGAAGTGCCGCCTGCTGGCGGTGGGGCCCCGCCGCTGCCTGGCGGAGTGCTACGGCCATGACATCGACCTCACCCAGCGGGAGCTGAGCTACACCGCCATTGCCGACCTGCGGGAGCAGTACCACCCGGGCGACGAGCTGGACTGCATCGTGAAGGGCTACAGGGCCCGCCAGCGGGAGCTGCTGATCTCGGTGAAGGAGACGGAAACCAACCCCTTCGAGGGGGCAGAGCAGCGCCACCCCGTGGGCAGCCGCCGGTATGCGGTGATCGCCGGGAAGTACGGCGGCGGGG
>CAJULJ010000050.1 GCA_910587395.1 uncultured Oscillospiraceae bacterium
CTCCGCTTTCTTTCAACATAACCAGATTTCCTATGTTCTAATTCGGGAGTAATATAATCCGGGGCAGGGCCTTTTTCAATACGAAAAGCGTTTCTTTCATTGACATGGTGGCGGAGATCAACACTCAGGTGCACGAGTAACTGGGGCTATGGCTGAAGCACCCATGCTGATTACGGACGAACTGGGTGAGGGGTTCCGCCTGCTGGCGAATGTCAATGGCGTGGTGCTGGCGGGGCGGGAATTGGAGGGTGACCGAGGGTACAAGTTTGTCGTCTGGCAGTGTACCCCGAACCACACCGGCGTGACCACTGCCGCTATGATACGTTTCGAATCACTTCATCTGTTGAATGGAAGCAGATGATAGAAAATCATTTTTCAAGAAAAACAGATTTCTCTTGACACATCGGGAAATATAATAGATAATCAGAATAGAAAAATATCATCGTATTATCGGCAGCAGGAAATAACGTTGAGATCAAAAGCAGTCCGGCGCTGGAGTTCACCAAAAAGCAATTTCACTCCCGGGAATTTCGCCCCCTTTGACAGAGTCGATTCCTTTTCCGCCTTACGGGTAACGTCCAAAAAAAACATTCCCACTTTGCCGGCTGACAAACCGACTTGCAATTTTCAAACCCGTTTCGCCGCCCGGCAGAATCCCATTATCATGCCACAGGGGCAAGGAGGGATGCTGTTGGACAAACAAGAAACATTCGCGCAGAATCTGGAAACCATCCGAAGGATAAACGGCCAGTCCGTTGCGGAGTTTGCCAGAGCGGCTGATATCCCAAAGTCCACGCTGCAATCCATTCGGCTCAACGGCCACACCACACTGGATACTGCGATTCGGATATCCGACGCCCTAGGCATCCCCCTGGACAGCCTGGTGGGGGACGACCATATGCCGGGAAAGATAGACCTCATACAGCACATATTAAAATCTATTGATTGGTTTCAAAAGCTTTCCGCTGCCGACCAGGAAGAGGTGCTCTTCCATTTTCGGAAGATACTGGAGATTGCCTTCAAATGAAGCCGGACAGCCGTATGCATCTGCTATCTTATGGTATAAACAGAAAGGCCGGGGAGTAATCCCCGGCCTTTCTCCAGCTTGATCCAGCTTCTTCAACCATGATCCGGCAGCAGGCCTCAGACGGATTCAGCACATGATTCTGCAGGCTGCTGGGGTCAGGGGCCTCCTTGCCCCGCGGCACCTCTTCCTCATTGGCTTGCGGATGGAGGGCCGGCAGCTGTTCGGAATGTCTGCTAAGGTTTTGTATTGCGGCATATAATTTCAAATTATGGGAATACCATCACGGATGCGCTGACTTCAGTAACTCCTGCCTCATAACCCGGTGCAGCTCTTGGAATGGCGAAGCCGCGGCTATAGGCCGCACACGCAATGCTGCCTGTGATCGTATACCTAATTGCTGAGATGCCGGAAAAATTCTGCATATGGCTATTCCGCCCTGCATGAAAAATTTTGCTGGGTGATTGACGCAAACGTGTAACTTTTTGCGGGTATTCATCTGCCGGCAAAAATAGTTTTGATAAACTGTCTACAAATAAACGAGTGCATTAAGTTTGCCGCAGCTGTAATGAGGAACTCGTCAACACCTGATTTTTATGGAAATCAATAGGAAATTTTTAAATTTTTTCGCAAAAGGGGTTGAATTTCTTAAAAAATCTGGATATACTAAATTGTGAGGAGGAAATGCCATGCTAATTGAATTCAAATTCTCCAATTACCGCTCCTTTCGGGATGAGGCATGTCTGTCCATGGAGGCTACCGGTTTGAGAGCAAAAAAACGGAGCCTGATTTCGTTTAAGCCCGCGGATTTGCTGCCGGCTGCGGCAATTTTTGGAAAAAATGGCGGCGGAAAAAGCAACGTTATTCGCGCTTTTTGGCTGGGAGCGCAGTTTATCCGCAACGCTCAGCGAACACAGCACGAGAACTCCCCTGTTCCAATCAAACCCTTTCTGTTGAATGATCACTCGGCAGATGAGCCCGCTTCCTTTGAGTATACCTACGTACTGGACGGTGTTAAATACATCTACGGTTTTTCCGCCACCAGGAAGAATATTCTGCGGGAGTATCTATATTATGCCCCCAAAGGGCAGAGGGCGATGGTATTTTCCCGAGAGAATCAGTATTTTATGTTTCGGGAGAATTCCGAAAAGAAGCGTCGGGAGCTCATCAGTGCCGCCGTGGCGGAAAATCAGCTATATTTCTCTGTAGCCTGTACCATGAACGAGCCGGCCTGCGCGGCCGCTATGCGCTGGTTCCGGGAGTACCTGTTTTTCTCCCGGGACTACACGGACATTCCTGAGCAGCTGCTGGAGTATTCAGAGGACCCTGGTATGCTGAAGGCCATCACAAGCTATGCGATCAATGCAGATCTGGGCATTGAAGATATCAGGTTTGAGGTTAAAAATGCAGAATTAAGCGTTGAGGAGCTCTCCATTGCCGGTATGCCGGAGGAAATTAAAAATGCGGTGGAGCAATTTATGCAGGCGCTGTCGGCGTCGCCCAACGTCGCAGAAGGCAGTTTGAAAATGGGACAGGTGAGCGCCACCTCCTTTCATGCCGGTGTCAGCAGAGATGGGAGTCATACACGTTATCCGCTCCCTCTTGAGGAGGAGTCCGACGGCACGAGAATACTGATGGCCCTGGCTCCGGCGGTGGAACGAGCGCTGGAGCTGGGGGGCGTACTGGTGGTGGATGAATTGGAGAATGGAATGCATCCGTTACTGGCGGCCTTTCTGGTCTCGAAATTCCAGAGCCCTGATACGAACCGCAATCATGCCCAGTTAATCTTTACCACGCATAATATCCAACTGCTGAACGAGGAACTGCTCCGGAAGGACCAGATTTATTTTGTGGACAAGGACCGGCGGGACGGAACCTCTACGCTTTACAGCATCAGCGAGTTTTCCACTCCTACGGCGGAGAACATCCTCAAGGGCTATTTGGCAGGTAAATACGGGGCAACCCCTGATATCACGCCGGAGGAGGTGTGGTGAATGGGGAGGAGGCTGCAAAACGCCAAAAAATTAATTTATATTTTCTGTGAGGGCGAGAGTGAGCAGGAGTATGCAAAATGCCTGAAGGCCAGATTTGATGATGTGGCGGTTCTGCGAATTCCTCCGCCCGCGTCCAGCGGCCTTTTTCAGGAAGCAAAAGATAAATTTGAAAAGGATATCCGATTGCGCAGCGACGCCGAGGTGACGGATGAGATTTGGTTTTTCTTCGATGCCGAGGATAGTGACGCAGACAAATGGGAGCAGCGGCTAAAGATCATCAAGCACCTTCGCCGCCTGCGAAAAAAACCCAATATTCGGGTGCGGCTGTTGATGACCAGCGCATGTGTGGAATACTGGTTTCGGCTGCATTTTGAGATGGCCGTGCCTTCTCTCCATATTGACGCCGACAAAGACCGTGAGCTCCATCACCTGCAAAAGCTGGTTCCCGGCTATTTCAAGGGTGATCCCAAAACCATCGGCCAAATCGCGCAGAACTACGCCCAGGCGGTCCAGAACGGCAGACAGGTACTCAAACGTCTGGAAGCGGAGGGTATGCCTTTGGAGGCGCGCAAAGGGGCAAATTCGGATGTGGACGAACGGGACAAGTGGCTCCATCGAAACAGCCACACCTTCACCACCGTCCAAGAAGCGATCCTTTTTTTGGAGTCCCTTCAAAGCCAGCTGTGAAGATACACCGCTGCAATACATTCCGAGGTATTCTGTCAAGGCACGCCCAATAAAGCACATTTTTTAGGTGTGCTGAAAATCCCCGGTCATTGCATTAAATTACATCCTTGCATCAAAAAATGAGCGGCCCTGCCCGATCTGAACCAGCTGCTGCCGGCTGTTTGGATCAGGTGGGGCGCTTTTTTTCTGTGGACGCTGAGATGATTTTGCCATGACGGAGCGCACTTATCGATTTCGCTTGCGGTACTCCATTGGGCTTATTCCCTCTAACCGCCGGAAGCTCTGGGAAAAGTAGCTTAGGGAGGAGAAGCCCAGAATCTGAGCGATTTGAGACAGAGAGTGGTCGGTCTCAGCCAACAGGAACCGGCTCTCCCGGATGCGCCGGGAAATGAGGTAACTGATGGGGGAGGTGTCAAATTCCCGGCGGAAGGCGTGGGCCAGATAGTATTTATTCACGTGGGCCAGCTCTGCCAGCTGGTCCAGCGAGAGATTTTCTTTAAAATGGTTGTCGATGTACTGCCTGACCAGACTGCACTCCCGGCTCTCCTGGATGAGGGTGCGAAGGCAGCTGGACACCGCGTCCTCCGCAAAGAGGTGGAGCAGGGCATGACCCTTGCCGCCGGGGGCGGCCTCCAGCCCCTCCAGTCCCAGCACCACATATTCCATGGGGCTGCCGTTCTGGCTGGTCTCCGTATGGGGCACGCCGGGGTCCACCACCACCAGATCGTTGATGGCCACGGGGAACCTGCCCTCCCGGATGAGAAACGCGCCGTTTCCCCCGGTGATGAAAAACATCTCCGAGCAGGTGTCGGAGTGGATTTGAGACCGCCACTCCCGGCTGTAGTGGGCATATGTGACATACAACAGCCGGGGGTGCTCGCGCTCCGACGGCAGGGCCGCGCCGGTCAAAATATATTGATGAGTGCTCACCGTCTTCCTCCTGATTCACGCAAGATTGCAAAAAATATGATTTTGAGCCGCCGCTTTCATTATAGCTTCTTTTTCAAAATTGTGCAACGGTTCAAAAAATCCCCGATTACACGGGCGCCTCCGTTCAAATTTACACCGGTTTCTTAGCGTAATTCCCAGGAGAATCATAGATTTTACCCAAAGCTGCTCCGATTTACACCGGCACTTTACACCAAAATGCAGAATAGAGCAATATTTATAAAAATTGAAGCAATAATCCGATTGCTAAAAGCAGGAAAACCAGTTACCTTAAATTTGTAAGGCGCGGGGAGAGCTCCCCGCCACATCGTTACATCAACTAGGTGATTGCGAAAGTAAGCGCGAAAAGAAGAAGTAATTGCCAAGGGAGAGGAAGCGGGACAAAAGGGCGCAAAAAGATAACCGCCGGGAGGCGTGGAGAAGGATCTATGAGATAAAGATCAGGCGGCGAGGCGGCGAATTCTGCGGAACAAGAGTTTGTCATGGAGCGCACCGGCGAGAAGGACGCAAAGGAGCTGGATGATGCCGGCAAGGAAGAGGTCAGCCTTAGAAGTGGCGGTGTTGGCGGTTTTTCGATGGGCCACACCAAGCACAGCTTTCCTGCTGTACATCTTCATGTCTGAAAAAATCATCGCCGGCGTGACGGGCGGCGGCGTCAAGGGATAAGCCCCGGTTTGGAGGATTCAATGAGCGAAGAACAACAGAAATTTGGCCGGGTCACCATCCCCACCGACGTGGATGTGGTGCCCGAAACCCTGGAACTGCTCAAGCGTTGGGGGGCGGACGCCATCCGGGACTGCGACGGCACTGATTTCCTTCAGGAGCTGAAGGAGGTGTGGGCCAAGGTCTATTCCACCTACTACACCACACGGAAGGACAACGATTGGGCCCGCGCCAATCCCGACGAGGTGCAGCAGTGCTATATCATGACCGGCTTCCACACCGCCGTGGGCAGGCCGCTGTCCATTCCCCTGATGCAGGGGATCAGCGGTGAGCTGATGATGGTGAATACCCGGGACGACCCCAAGCGCTGGTGGGAGGTGGTGGACCGCACCACGGGAGCGCCCCTGCCCTCGGAGGCCTGACGGTACGAGGGGGAGACGGGCTGTGTGGTGATTCCCGAGCCGGAGGCGTTCCACGACTACACCGCCAGCTTTCTGGCCTATCTCATCTGGGACCCGGTGCATATGTACAATGCCGTCACCAACGGCTGGACGGATTTCGAGCACCAGATCACCTTTGACGTGCGCCAGCCAAAAACCCGTGCCTTTACCATGGAGCGCCTGCGGAAATTCATCGCGGACTACCCCTATGTGGACGTGATCCGCTATTGCGTCAAAACCGTGGCCGTTCTCAACAGCTGGGGGAAGGCCCGGTCCTGGGGCTGCCATATGGTCCACCACGCCCTGTATCAAAAGCAGAATTATTCCTGCGCCGGGGCGGTGGATTTCGGCGAGGGGAAAAAGAGCATCTACGCTCTGCACGGAGCCCAGGTCCTGGTTCAGCGGGATAAGGAGGTCCAGATGGCGGTGAACGAGTACGGAGCGGGCCGGGGGGTGTATATCTCCGGGCTGCCCTACTCCTTTGAGAACAGCCGGCTGCTGCACCGGGCAGTGCTGTGGTCCACCCACAGCGAGGAGGAGATGGAACGCTGGCTGTCCGCCAACTGCAATGTGGATGTCCACGCCTATGTGGACAGCGGAAAATTCTGCGTGGTCAACAATACCTATGAGCTCCAGTCCACCACCGTGTACCGGGGCGACGGCTCCAGCTTCCCGCTGAGGCTGGCCGCCAACGAGATCCGCTGGTTCGAGATCTGACAGAAGAAAAAAGAGAGCCGGCCGGGCCCTGTTCACGGATATCCGGCCGGTCACAGCCGCGCAAATCACAGAAGGAGCGATTCACCGTGCTTAGGGGATATCGCATCCCATAGCGTTCAAAAATCCAGGCTGGTTCAATCATTATGCTCCGGTGCAGGGCTCCTAAACAGCGTAATAGGCAAACAAGGCGTCGCGCTTCGTCCTGACTGCCTGCTTGTGATCCTCTAAATAGCGCAGATGGGCCAAGGTCTCTCCCATGGCAAACCATTTCTGATGGGGTGGGAACTGTTCCCAGCCCAGCCCCTGGGCGGACCAGGAGATCATTCCTGCGATTTGATAGGCCGTGGCTCCCGGATGGGTTTCGATGGCCTGACGGACTTCGGACAGCCGTTCCCTGTGATGGGACTGGAGGGCATCAATGCGCCGGTACACGTCCGATTCCCCGTGCCGGTGCGCGGGGAACGCCGCCCGCACGGACAGGGAGCGGATTTTATCCAGACTGGACAGATAGTCCTCCAGGGAGCGGGGAACCCCGTTCCACACGGAAATGTTGGGTGTGATGTCAAAGAGGATGTGGTCTCCGGTGAAAAGCAGCCGCTGCTCCGGCAGGTAGAGAGTCATGTGCCCCGGGGTGTGCCCCGGAGTGTGGACGCATCGAATTTCCAAATCCCCCAGCCCGATCACGGTACCGTCGTCCACCAGCCGGGCGGGGAACATCTGCTGCACGCCGTAGCGCCGCCCCTGATTTTTTTGGTTCTGTAAACTCAGTACCTCTTCCGGAAAGCCCTCGCACCGGAAAATCTCTTCCATGTCGGAAAGATTCCTGCCATTTTTCATCTGGTTCAGGTATTCATAGTCAATCCTGCCCATGTAAATCGGACAGTCCTGCTGGGCAAAATCCCCCGCCAGGCCGGTATGATCCGAGTGAAGATGGGTGAGGAACACACGGGTCCTCTTCAAGTCAAGCCCCAGCTCCCGGATGCCCGTCCACAGGGCGTCGCGGCACTCGCGGCGGTTAAAGCCTGTGTCGATGAGCAGATTCTGCGCTGGAGTGACGATGACATACACGTTCAGAGACCGCAGGGGGTTATTTGGCAGATCAATTTGAATGCTGAACACTGCCGGGTTGTCCCAGATTTTGGTCACCATAGACTCACCTCTGTTTCTATGTTGTTTTGTGTTGAAACGCCTCGCCGGGTCAGAAGGCTTTGGAGTCAGGCCGTGTCACCGGCGGTTTTGATTTTTTTGATCCACTTCCTGCTGCGCAGACGGAAAACACACCATGTGGCCTTGATTACATGGTCCATCCGCAGACAGAAAAACACCCAGAAGGGGGGCCACTGCCACACCAGCCCGGTGAAATAACCCAGCGGGACGCTCACCGCCCACAAAAATACCACGTCGGCGACCATGAGGAAACGGGTGTCCCCGCCGCCTCTCAGCACTCCCTTGGTGAGGATGGAGGCGGGAGCCATAAAGACCGTGATGGTTCCCACCGACCACATGAGCTCCATGGCGATATCGTAGGTCTCGGGCAGGATGTTGTAGCCGCCCACCACCAGAGGGCTGATCAGCACAATGATCACGCCGCAGATCCCGCCCAGCAGGAATCCCAATACGGTGAAGGTGACCCCTTGGCGCTGGGCCTTATCCGGGTTCCCCTCGCCCAGGGTGTTGCCGGTGATGATGACGGCGGATTGTCCCAGGCCGCTGGTAAACACGGTGGTGAGCTGCTGGGTCACCTGTGTAATGGTGTAGGCGGACATGAACACGTCGCTGATGTGGCCCACCACCGACATGGACAAGCTGTTGCCCAGGCCCAGCAGAGTGTCGCTGACCATCACGGGCAGGGAGATGCGCAGATACTCCGCCGTCAGGTCGCCGCAGGGGGCCAGGATGTCCTTCGGCCGAAACCGGGCCCTCTGTTCAAAGAGGAAGAAGTAGCCGCAGATGGTGGCAAATTCAAAGCACCGGCTGATGAGGGTGCCCAGCGCCGCCCCGGCCACCCCCATGGCGGGGGAGCCCAGTTTGCCGAAAATAAACATCCAATTAAAGAAAATGTTGATGAAAAACGCGCCGATGGACACGTACAGCGGTATGTGCATCTGCTTGAGATTTCGTAGGACGATGGTGGTGGTGGTGGACAGGCCGAACAGCAGGAAGCAGGGCAGCGCCCAGCGCAGGTAGCGCACACCCTCGGCGACCACCTCGGGATACGGGGTGAGCAGGGACAGCACCTGGGCGGGCGCCAGCCCCACCACTGCGGTGAAGGTCAGGGAGATGAGCAGGCAGAAGCGGTACATCAGCGTAAGGGCTTTGCGCAGGCTGGGCAGTTCACCGGCCCCCCAGTAGCGGGCGATGAGCACGCTGGCCCCCATGCCCAGCCCCATGGACATGAATTGGAACAGGCTGTGCACCTGGGTGGCCGCGGCGCTGGCGGAAAGGGCCGTCTCATTGAGCTGACCCAGCATCACCGTGTCCATCATGTTCACGCCGACGGTAATGACCTGCTGGGCCGCGATGGGGCCGCCGATGACCAATATGCTTTTGTAGAATTCCCGGTCCTTTACAAACAGCCCCATAGGCGTCCAACCCCTCGCTTGATGTTCTGTTTTGCGGCCTTCCCTTCAACGCGCCACAGCCGCTCCCCACAGCGGTGGGGAGCGGCGCGGCGTGCCGAAGCTTCTGCTTCGTTCCTTCTCAAATGACTTTTTTGCCCTTCAATTCGGCCAGCTGCTCCTCGGACAGGCCCAGCAGGCCGCCGTACACTTCCACGTTGCTGCCGCCCAGCTCAGGGCTGCTCTGGTAGTCCACCGTCACCGCGCTCATTCTGGGCGCGAAGCCGGGGAGCTTCACCTTGCCCCGCTGAGGATGCTCCACCTCCACCATCATTTGACGCTCAGGCGCGTAATACTGGGGATCATTGGTGATGTCGTCCACGCTGAGCAGGGCGCCGGCGGGCACGTCGGCCTTGCACAGGATGTCCATGGCCTCGAACTTGTCATGGTCCTTCAGCCAGTCCTTGATGGCGGTGTCGCAGATCTCCCGGTTCTGGAAGCGCAGGCGCGGGGTGGCCATCTCGGGGCACACGTCCTGCTTCAAATCGGGACGGCCGATGGCCTCGCACAGGTTGTCCCACTGCTTGCTGCCGGGGGCCCGGGAGCAGTAGATGTGGACATAGTCGTTGAGGCCGAAGGGCTTGCAGGGATAGGTGTCGGAGGGACCCACATCCTCCAGCGGCATGCCGTTTGCCACCCGGCGGTTGGGCACGCCGCCGTTGTTGTAGTAGGGCTCCCACTGGCTGCGGCTCAGGCCGATCATGAAGTCCTGCATGGCCACGTCCACCCGCTGGCCGATGCCCTCCCGCTCCCGCTGGAGCAGGGCGGCGATGATGGACAGGGCCAGCATCTGGCCGGTGCCGGAGTCGGCCACCGAGATGCCGCACTTGATGGGCCGCTCGGGAAGGCCGGTGGCGGACACCATGACGCCGGTGTGGGTGGCGATGGGGTCGAAGGCGGGGTAATCCTTATAGGGACCCATCTGGGAGAAGCCTTTCAGTCCGGCGTAGATGATCTTGGGATTGATCTCTTTGCATGCCTCGTAGGTGAGGCCCAGGTTGTCCATGGAGCCGGGACCCATGTTCTCCACAATGACGTCGCACTTGGCCACCAGACCCTTGAGCAGCTCCAGGCCCTCGGGGGCCTTGGCATTGCAGGTGATGGACTTCTTGTTCATGTTCATGGCCAGGAAGCCGTAGGTATCGACGCCGGGCTCCGCCTGGGAGTAGCGGCCCAGCTCGCCCCGGCCGGGGCGCTCCACCTTGAGCACCTCGGCGCCCAGCCAGGCCAGGGTCTCGGTGCAGGAGGTGCCGGATTCAAACTGAGTCATGTCCAGCACACGGTAACCGGAAAGCGGTCCTTTACAAGCCATAATTGTACCTCCTATTTCCATATATCGCAAGGATTATTTGTTCTTTTTGTTGGGAATGACCCGCTGCTCGATGAACTCCTCCACCAGGCCGGTCATGGTCTCGGCGTTCCACTTCCTGGGGTTGACGGGGTCGGCATGGAAGGTGAGAACGGGGATGCCCGCGTCCTCCAGGCGTTTTTTGATGAAATAGCTGCCCTCCACGGCCTGGATGTCGTTGTCGGGGATCATGTAGACCACGCCGTCGATGTCGTTCTGCCTGGCCTGCTGGAGGAACCAGCTGCTGTTCCAGGGGGGCATATGGAGGAAGTCCTCCATGCCGATGAACCGGGCGGCCAGGGCCCGCAGGGGGTCCTGCTCCACATGATTGCGGATGTAGGCGTCCGCGCCCATGGCAAGGTACATGGACCACATGAACACCGCGCCGTATTTCTCCTCGAACCGCTGATAGAAGGCAAAATCCTGCCACATGCCGCGCCCCAGCCACATCATGCGCAGCTTTTCGTTGGGCACGGCGGCCTCGCCCCTGTCGGCCAGAGCCTTGATCTCCTCGTACAGCCCCCTGGCGTGCTCCACGGCCCACGGGGTGCCCCGCTGCCACTGGGCCTGCATGACGGCGTTGATGGTGTCCACCACCGTGACGGGCACGGGATGGCATTGGGCGATCAGGTCGCGGATCTTCTTATAATAGCCCTCCTGCTCGTTGATGAGGTCCATGACCTCCTGGAGCCTGTTCATGTCGAACATCCTGCCGGTTTTCATCTCAAGCCAGCGGATCAGCTCCTTCAGCTCCTCCACCGCCAGATCAATGCGGTCGGTGTCGTACATCTCCTCCCAGCGGTCGGCGGCCAGCTCGTACCAGTTCAGCGGCGTCTTGCGGGCCACTGTGTTCTCCATCACGTACAGATCGGCGCCGTAGTTCTCCGCCAGCAGGCCGAAGATTTTGCTCTGCACGTCGCCGGTCAGCCGGGTGATGCAGATGGTGGGGCGGGGCAGCCCGCCCCAGGGTCCCATGGGCTTGCCCTCGGCGTCCAGCTTCTTGTCGTCGGGGTCAAAGCTCTCGGCCAGGGCCTGGGCGTCGTAGCTGTTCAGGTCGGGACGGTAGCCGTTTTCCTGCATCAGGCCGAAGTACTTGCGGGTCATCCGCTTGGCCCCGCAGATGGCCGCCCACCACTGGTTGACCACGAAGGGAATGTCCATGGCCCGGAAAATCTCCATGGGCACGTCGGCATTTAAAACGGCGAAGTCGCACTGCTCCTTCTCCACCCGGTCCTTCATGGCGAAGAACCAGTCCTTCTGGTATACGCTGGCCGCTTTGGTGGCCTTCAGCTTCTTTACCACCGCGGATTTGGACTCGGGCGCTTTTTTCTCTTCCACCATTACCGCGCGCCCCCCTTCATCTCGGCCGCGAATCCGGCCAGCTTTTCGTCCAGGTCCTCGTTTTTCGCCACCGGCCACAGCATCCGCCCGAAGGTGATATGCTTGATGCCACGGGCGTTCAGGCTCTTGCGCTGGCTGGGCATATCCCAGGTGGCCACCTCGTCGTACTGGTTGGTGTAGAAGATCACGCCCTGGGCCCCGGCGGCGTCCACCTCTCGGTCCAAAGCCTCCACCCGCTGGGACACAAAGGCTTTTTTAGCGGAAAACTCCCGGAGCATATAGCGGTCCACAATGCCGCGGATCACCGGGTAGTCGGGATTATAGTCCCGGTCGTAGTGGCGCTCGCCCCAATCGGTGTCCTCGCCCACCACCACCATGCCGGCGGCCTCGATCTTGTCGTAAAGGGCGGTGTCCTCCTGGTTGGCGCCGGTGTAGAACACACGGGGGCCGGTGAGGACGGGCCATTGGGCGGCGTCCTGGGTCACCTGCCTGACCAGAGCGGTGTGCTCGGCTTTTTCCATAAACAGTCCGGCTCCGATGATGACCAGGGCCTCGGAGCCGCTGAGGCGGACCTGCTGCCCGTGGCGGAGCCCGGCCATCTCCCGCAGGGCCTGACGGTTCTCGTTGCAGAGCTTCCCGGCGGCGCGGATCTGCTCGTCGGTGATCTCCCGGCCGGCCCACTCCTCCATCTGCTGTTTGAACAGGTCTATGACAAACTCATTGCGGGTCTGGTGCAGGCGGTGGCGGGTGAACAGCCAGTCGATGAACGCAATGGGGGGCACCGGCTTGTCCGGCTCCACCCGCTTCAGCTCCCGCAGGTAGAGGAACACGCGGATGACCACGTCGGTGCTGTTGGAGATGGCCAGATAGTCGATCTGGTCGCGATAGGTTCCGTCCACGATCTTCTCAAACTGGGCCCGAACGGTGGGATCGAAGGCGTACTCCAGATATTTGTCGGTCTCAGTCAGCGGCTTTTCCGGATCGGCGTACACCCGGACGGGCAGCATTCCGGCGGCGATGATCAGCTCGTCGGGTACGTCGCAGCCCAGCTGACCCACCACCTTTCTGCCCTGGGAGCGCCACTGGGCGGCGCGGGCCTCCCGGTGGTCATATACTTCCTTCAGCGCCAGAAACGCTTTGCTCTCCAGCGCGCAGGGGCGGATACTCATGAAACGATCACTTCCTTTTTGAACGATATAACATCAGGCAGAAACCTATGACCCCAGCTACTAAGCCATACCATATGAATTTCAAATTACTGCGTTCCGCCCATTCGTAAATCAACGAGAGAGGAGGGACAGCGCTAAGGATCGTCATCAAAATCCCCACCAATATGGCGATAACAAGAAGCATAAAAATCTGCTTGACGTTTTCCTTTTTCATTCATTCTGCCTCTCTTTAGCAATAGTGTCTTTGCCCGGGCGCGGCGTACGGCTCGCCCGGGCAAATTAATTATCAGTATATCACATTTCGCTTAGAAAGGGAATGCGCCGGTGATAGCGCCCACGATGGCCAGGAAAATGCCCAGAATCCAGGTGGGGATGAAGCAGTACTTCAGGTTGTCCTTCATCTCCACGCCGCACAGACCCAGGGCCAGGTATGGGGTGGGGGCCACCAGGCACAGGTTGACGGCCACGCAGGCTCCCACGGTGCAGGCGGCGGCTCCGGCCAGCATGGTGCCGCCGAAGGCGATGGCCATGTTGCCGAAGATGGGGGCCATGACCATGTACAGGGTGTCGGAACCCACGGCCATGGACAGAGGCACGGACAGAAGCGCGATGATGAAGGTCAGGTGGGTGCCCATGGACTCGGGGACCAGGCTCATCAGGGTATCGGTCATGGCGTTCATCATGCCCGAGTCCTTCATAACGCCCACCAGCATGCCGATGGAGAAGATGATCATGACCATGTTCAGGGCATTGGCACCGTGCTTCTTGATCTGGGCGGTCATTTCCTTTGCGTCCTTGCAATTGACGATCAGCGCGATGGACAGGCCGATCATGAAGGCCACGTTGGTGTTGATCCAGCCCATCAGCAGGCAGACCACCAGCACCACCAGGAAGGCCATGTCAAAGAACAGCACGCCCTTGCCGACCTTCAGCACAGGGTCGTTGAGCTTGAGCATACCGGACTTCAGCTCGGCAAACTCTTCATCGGTCATGCCGCAGCCTTTCTTCTTCAGAATGGGGCCCACGATGAAGCAGGAGGCGAACAGCAGCACCAGGCCGATGATCTGGGCGGGCAGCAGGGCGGTCCAAATGGCGCGGGCCTCAACGCCCGTGGAGGCGGATACCCGGGCCAGGGCGGAGGTCCAGGGGAGCATATTCTCAACACCGGAAACCAGGGCCACGTAGAGCATCAGAATGATGGGACTCACCCGCATCTTCTTGAACAGGGGCAGCATGGTCGGCGCGGTGATGAGCCAGGTGGTGGCGCCGGAGCCGTCCAGATGGGAGATGGCGGTCAGCAGGCAGGTCATCAGCAGGATCAGGCTGACGTTGTTGCCGATGTACTTCATGATCTTGCCCACGATAAAGTCGAACATGCCCGCGTCGCCCAGCACGTTGAAAAACACCACGGCGAAGGTGAACAGGGCGGCGGTGTTGAGGGTGCTGCTCAGGCCGGTGCCCAGGTAGCCCTGGAGGGTCTTGAAGCAGGTGAGGAGGTCCATGGGCGCGGCGGCCTCCGCTTTGGGCGGGACCAGATAGCCCATCAGTCCCAGGATGATGACGGCGATGGTGGGCAGAATGATGAGGATGGGGGGCAGAGCCACCCGCCCCCAGATGATCAGCGCCACCATGGCGATGACCAGGATAAAACCAACAGCAGCTAACATTGTGATTCTCTCCTTCTCTTTTGTTTTTTATCTCGCGGGGACTGGGGTTCAATTCTGCGGGATGTCACCTCACTTTCCTTTTTGCGGATATGATGCCCTGTTTTGGACAGCTTTCATCAAAATAGGGACATTTCGTAATCATCCTCAGTATAGCATCGCGTTTTGAGGAAAAATAGATATGCCACGCCCAAAAATCTCCGGCCAGAATGTGCACCTTGCACATGCGGAATGCCCGCGCCGGTCCAGATAGAGTGCAGAACGCGCACAATTCATATCTCTTGATTTTTGAAATGGCGGAGAATATAATAAATTACAGTATGATTCCCATGTTTTCCGTCGAATGAGAGGAGGCCGCTATGGAAGTCTTTACTTGTTCCATGCTTCTGCATTGGCTGGATGGCGCTGTTGTCCGGCTGCAACAAGGCCGCTCCTTTCCCTCCTGCACCGGCGGCATCCGGCTGCTGGACGGTTCGGAGGAGCCGCTGGGCCCTGCTTTTCTATATCTGGGTGAGCCGGACACCGCAGCCCATGCCATAGCTTCGGGCCGTTTGTCCGAAGAGGGCGCCCTCATTGTGTCCAGCGCAGGGAAGACCGTCTGGGAAGGGAGGGAGCTTCCTCGTCATGTGACGCTGGTGGAGACCGGTCTTTCCCTGGCGCCTCTTTACAACCGGCTTCAGGAAAGCCTCCACCGGTTTTTTCAGTGGAAATCACAGATGCAGGAGGCGGTGTACACCAATTCCGGTGTGCAGGAGCTGCTGGATCGGACCTCGGCGGTGCTCCCCGCCACATTGCTGCTGCTTAATCCGGGCTATAAGCGCATGGCTGCGGTTTATGATCCCCAGGTGACCGACCACGTGGCGCAGGAGGTGCGCAGCTGCGGCTACCTGTCCTTTGATACGATCCAGTCCACCCGCCGCCAGACTCCCCTGCGCGGCGGAAAGGGAAAAGGCTTCGTCGAGTTCGTCTCCGCGGAAAATCAGAATTACGTTGTGATACGGGACATCATCTATCAGGACACCCTGGCCGCCCGGCTGCTGGTCATACGCAGCAGCGTCCAGCCCGACCAATACTGCTCTGATTTGGCGGAGATCGCCGCCGGATACCTTTCCCAGTTCATGTTCAGCAACCAGGGCGTGGATTACAACAGCAACGCCGCCTTTGGCAGTCTGGTGTCCGATCTCATCGAATTCCGCCTCACCGAGCCGGAGGAGCTGGAGCAGCGGCTCAAGCAGATCCAGCTGGCGGTGCGCCGGTATTACCACACGATGATCGTCTCCTTTGGGGACAAGCCCGATCTGGAGAGCATCCCCTGGAACTATATCATCAGTCTGCTGGAGCATATCTTTCCCTTCTGCAACGCCACCACTTACCGGGGTGAGATTCTGCTCATCATCCGCAAAACCAAGAAGGGCCACCGCCCGCGCTACAATGAAGCGGCATTGGAGCAGCTGCTGGAGCGCTACAACGGCAAGGCCGCCTTCGGTAATTTTTCCGAGTTCCTCACCTCCATGCCCGCTATGTACTATCAGACCAAAAGCGCCCTGCGGCTGGGGCAGGTGCTGGATCCGGACAAGCGGGTCTACGTCTATGAGGATTACAGCATGTATCAGGTGGTGGAGATGGCCGCCCAGATGCTCCGCCAGGAGATGGGCAGCCGGAACATTGTCCATCTGTGCCATCCCGCCCTCATCGCCATGGTGATGGACGACAAACGCACCGGCGGCAATCTCACCGACGTGCTCTACGAGTACCTGTGTTGTGAGCGCAACGCCGCCCTGGCGGCCAAGCGGCTGTATATCCACCGCAACACCATGCTCTACAAAATCCGTAAGATTGAGGACATCATCGGCCAGAGCCTGGATGATCCCAGCCTGCGGGAGCGGCTGCTGTTCAGCTACCGGGTGCTGGAATATATGCGCCGCTACTGTAGAGAGGATATTCTTCTGCTCAAGCGGAATCGCACGGAGAAAAAGGACGGCGCCGAGCAGGGGCGGGAGTAAGCGTTTTCCATGGGAGAATGGTGATTTGCAAAGCAAAAAATCCACATATTTGGGTGGCACTTCATAAGGAAGTGTCACCCTTGTGCGGATTTTTTGCTTTGTATGTTTTATTTTATGGGGGTGAGCTGTCATTCCGGAACCGCTGCTTTGCAAAACTGCCGAGGTGCGGTCCGTTCATCTGTCAGATCTTCGGCCGGAACAGCTCCGCCGCCCTCGCCATGCGGTCGGCGATGGACACCCCAAAGGGGCAGCGGCTTTCACAGCTTTTGCAGCCGATGCACTCGTCCGCATGGTGCTCCAGGGCCTCATAGTGGGCGCGGACGGTGGCGGGCGCCGTTGCGTGCATGTCGGCCAGGTCGTAATACTTGTTTACCATGGCGATGTCGATGTTGACGGGGCAGGGCTTGCAGTGGCCGCAGTAGGTGCACTCCCCTTGCCCGAACGTGTGCTTGGGGGCATGGGCCAGCACGCTGGCGTAGTCCTTTTCCTCGTCACTGGCGGTTTCATAGGCCGCGGCCTGCTCCACATGCTCCGGAGTGTCGTACCCCGCCATCACCGCCGCCACGGCGGGCCGGGTGAGGCAGTAGTGAATGCACTGCACCGGGGTGAGGGCCACGCCAAAGGGGGAGCGCTCGGCGTCAAACAGCCGCCCTCCGGCGTAGGGCTTCATCACCGTCAGGCCCACGTCGTGCTGTTCGCACAGCCTGTAAAGCTCTGCGCGCTGGGGATCAATGCCGCTGAGGTCCGCCTGATAGTCCTCCCAGGCGAAGTAGGTGTCCAGGCTGTCGGTGGCGGGATGCATGTCAAAGGCCGGGTTGACGCTGAACAGCAGCATCTCCGCCACGCCGCTCTCCACGGCCTTTTTTGCCATGGCGGGATTATGGGTGCTCATGCCGATGTGACGGATTTTTCCGATGGCCTTCAGCGCCTTCACATACTCCAGGTACGGGCCGCTCATAGCTGCGTCCCAGTCGTCCTCCGTGTCCACAAAATGGATCATGCCCAAATCGATGTAATCCGTTTGCAGCCGTGCCAGCAGATCCTCAAAGGCCGCTTTGCACTGTTCCAAGTCCCGCGTGCGGACATACTGCCCGTTCTGCCAGGTGGAGCCGATATGGCCCTGGATGTACCAGCGCTCCCGCCGGCCGGCCAAGGCATGACCCAGGCTGGTGCGCACGTTGGGCTCGGACATCCAGCAGTCCAGGATATTAATGCCCAGCTCCTGGGCCCGGTCCAGCACCGCTTTGCACTCCTCGGAGGTATGCCGCTCCATCCATTCCGCGCCAAAACCGATCTCGCTGACCATCAATCCGGTCCTGCCCAATCTGCGGTATTGCATTGCTCTCAGCCTCCTTTTGAAATTAGGAGCCATTTTATCAAAAGCAGTCCGGAATGTCAATTGACTGATCGTGGACAGTCTCGATCAACTTTGTTCGCTATATGGCGAATTGAATGGAATCGGCGTGTGAATGAAGCGCATAGCAAAATGCCTGCGGCAGCAGACCGGTCCTAACAGGGACGGTCTGCTGCCGTAGGCATTGCGAATTACCCTTTTTCCTTCAGATGATCAATCCGTCGCCAGAGTGAACTCATCCACCAGAGCCTTTAATCCGGCCGCCTCGGCGGACAGCTCCTGACTGGCTGCGGCGCTCTCCTGGGCGGTGGCGCTGTTGGTCTGCACCACGGAGGAAATCTGGTCGATGCCCTCAGTGACCTGGGTCAGCGCGGCGGTCTGGTTTTCCACGGCCTCCACCACCACCGCCATCTGGGCGGACACGTTGCCCGCCAGCTGACTGGTCCGTTCCAGAGACTCGGTGACATGGCCCACTGCCTGACCGCCCTCAGCGACGGAGGCGATGGAGCTCTCAATCAGCTCCTTGGTGGCCTTGGCGGCCTCGTCGGACTTGGAAGCCAGGTTGCGCACCTCGTCCGCAACCACCGCGAAGCCCTTTCCGGCGGAGCCCGCCCGGGCGGCCTCCACCGCGGCGTTCAGGGCCAGGATGTTGGTCTGGAAGGCGATGTTCTCAATGGCGGCGATGATCTTGGAGATCTCCTCGGAGGAGCGGGATATCTGCTCCATGGCCGAATTCAGCTCCTTGACGTGTTCTACGCTGGTGCCCAGCTGAGCGCCGGCCAGACCCACAAACCGGCCGGCCTCCTTGGCGGCTGCGGAGGTCTTTTGGGCGCTGGCGGAGATGTCGTTGATGGTGGCCGCCAGCTCCTCAACGGAGCTGGCCTGCTCCAT
>CAJULJ010000051.1:0-1120 GCA_910587395.1 uncultured Oscillospiraceae bacterium
CCTCTGCTCATCCGCGATCTTGCAGAACGCCACATACTGTCCCACAATGCTGTTGTCACCGCCCCGCAGGACTTTTACTATGACCTCTGCGCCGCCCTCGCCGCCGCACAGATCGGACAGGCGCAGGACATCCGGCACATCCTTCTTGTTTCCGGAGTAGATCATATACAGCTCCGCTCTGGGCAAGGTCACAGCCTTTGTGGAATACAGCCGCAGCTTATGCTCGTCAATATATCTCTTGTACTCCCTTGCCAGATACAACAATACCCGTATCGGCAAATTCGGTGAAAAGGTACTCTGGGCCTCCGCCAAAATCAGCAGGATATCCCGAACCTGCAGGCCCAGATCGTTATACTGCCCATCAGAGAGGATATTCTGGATCGTCACCAGCTTGCAGTCCTCCTCTGTCACAGCGGTATCCTCCGGGTGGAGGTACAGATACAACTCACGGGCGTAGTGGGGGTCGCTGAACAGATATGTGAAGACACTGTCCTTTACAGTACGTTTCATTTCCGGCATGTTTCCCCCCTCACCTATTTCGCACACCTATTATACCACAAATGCTGCAATAAACAACCCCCAGCCTTTGCAAGCCGCCGCCGGCCCAGGGCTACTCCTCCCACTTGTCGATAAGCTGTTTGAGCTGGTCGGCAAAGCGGGCCAGATCCTTGTTGGTGCGGCCCTTGCTGCGGATGATGACCTCCTGCAGCAGCTTGCCCACAGCCACCAGGCGCTGGTACGCCGCAGAGATCTTGCCGCCGGCTGTGTACGTCTTCCGCTCCGGCAGATAGCCCCGCTCCAGCTGGCGGTTGGCGGTCAGGTCGTACACCTCCGTATACTGGGGCGCGTGGGCCGTGTAGCCCAGCCGCTCCAGACTGTCGGCAAAGTAAGGGGCCACCTCCCGGTCGCCGTGGACCACAAAGAAGCGGGTGGGATTTTCAAAGGACTGGGCCCACTCCAAAAGATGCTTCCGGTCCGCGTGGCTGGACAGGCCCTTGAAGTTCACAATCTCCGCCCGCACAGCCACATCCTCCCCGAACAGCCGTACATGGGCCGCGCCCTCCAGCAGCGTACGCCCCAGGGTGCCCGGCGACTGGAAGCCCACGAACACGACGGTCGA
>CAJULJ010000051.1:1130-7205 GCA_910587395.1 uncultured Oscillospiraceae bacterium
CAAAGATGACGGCGCTCTCCGGACGCCACAGGTTGTACTTCAGATGGTGGCGCACCCGCCCGGCGTCGCACATGCCGGAGGCGGAAATGATCACCTTCGGCGTCTTGTCGAAGTTCAGCATCTTCGACTCCTCCAGGGACTCCGTGATCCGCAGGCCGGGGAAGGAGAACATATTGGTCCCATCCTTCACCAGCTCCAGGGCCTCGTCGTCCAGGTAGCCCTGGAGGTCGCCGCAGAAGATGGTGGTGGCCTTGCTGGCCAGGGGCGAGTCGATGTACACCGGGAAATTGTCCACCGAACGGACCAGCCGCTCCTGCTTGATGCGGCGCAGGAAGTAGAGGATTTCCTGGGTGCGCCCCACCGCAAAGGCGGGGATGACCACGTTGCCGCCCCGGCCCAGGGTGCGGTCAATGACCTTGGCCAGCTCGGAGGTATAGCTCCACACCTCCACATGGTCCCGGTCGCCGTAGGTGGACTCCATGACCACATAGTCCGCCCGCGTCAGCAGCACCGGGTCGCGGATAATCGGTTGGTTGCAGTTGCCGATGTCGCCGGAGAAGACGATGGTCTTGGTCACACCGTCCTCGGTGGCGTCGATTGTGATGCTGGCGGAGCCCAGCAGATGGCCCGCGTCGGTAAAGGTGACCGTGACGCCCTCGCACAGCTCAAAGGGCACCCCATACCGGCGGGCGTGGACATAGCCGGACACCCGCTCCGCGTCCGCCACGGTGTACAGGGGCTCCACCTTGCTCCGGCCGGCCCGCAGATTCTTCCGGTTTTCATAGTCCGCGTCGGACTCCTGGATATATGCGCTGTCCACCAGCATGATCTCCATCAGGCGGGCGGTGACGCGGGTGCAATAGATATTGCCTTGGAAGCCCTGCTTTACCAGCAGGGGAATGCGCCCGGTATGATCGATGTGGGCATGGGTGACCAGGACGTAATCGATGGTGTTGGGGGCGAAGGGCAGCTCCCGGTTATCAATGTTGTCCTGGCCCTGCTGCAGGCCGCAGTCGATCAGGATTCGCTTTCCGTTTACCTCCAGGCAGTGGCAGCTGCCGGTGACACACTGGTCAGCGCCGAAAAAGCTGAGTTTCATCATCGGGCCCTCCTTTTTTCTGATGTTCACATTGTAGCATATATCCCAGAAAATAGCAACAGCATTCTGGAAATTTCATCAACATTGTACAACCTTCTGGCGGCAGGCCGGCAGCAAGGCGTCCGCTTCGGCGGCGTCCGGCTTGACGGATTTTTGCAAATGTGCTATCCTGATATCCAACAAAATCAGACAAAAGGAGAGTACTGCGTCTATGAATTTCCTCCGCCTGTTCCGTTCCGCCGCCGCTTTTCTGCTGGCCGCCGTGCTGTTCAGCTCCACCGCCTGCGCCTCTTCCACCCGTTCCGCCGACGTGATTGCCGCCGCCCTGGGGGAGGTGGGCAATGCCGAGGGGCCCAACGAATACAGCAAATACGGCGAGTGGTACGGCCTGCCCAATTCCTACTGGTGCGATATGTTCGTCTCCTGGTGTGCCATGCGGGGGAATGTCCCCGCTGACCAATTCCCCCGGCACTGCTCCTGCACCGATCATGTCAAGCGCTTTGTCCAAATGGGCAGGTACCAGGAGAGCATGGCCCGCGGAAACAACTACATCCCCCAGCAGGGCGACGTCATTTTTTTCTACAACAACACCCGTTACCCCTCCGGGTCGGTCAAGAATCACACCGGTCTGGTGCTGTATGTGGAGGACGGCTATGTGTATACCATCGAGGGCAACGCGCTGGCAAACCGCCTGGACCTCCCCTATGACATCGTGTCGGAGCAGCGGGTGGACGCCATGGAGCCGCCGGACTATGTCACCGTCAACTGCTACCCCCTGGACGCGCCCCGGATCCACGGCTACGGCATCCCGGCCTATGGCGACCGGACGGGCCTTCCGCTGGACGGCTTTGTGGATCTGGGCCGCCACGCCCAGAGCGCGGCGGTGTTCCAGTCCCTCTGCAGCGCCGGCGTGATGGAGCCCACCAGCGCCCACACCTTTTCCCCCAACCACGGCATGACCAGGGCGGAATTTGTGCAGATGACCGTGGACTTCTTCGGCCTGCAGGGCTGCGCCCCGGAGACCGCCGCCTTTGCCGATGTGCCGCCGGAAAGCGGCGCTTATGCCGCCGTCATGGCGGCCCGCAGTGCGGGACTGCTTGACGGCGGGGAGGACAACCGCTTCCTACCGGACCGCTACATCACCCCCCAGTCCGCCCAAACGATCCTGAACCGCGCCCTGGCCTATACGGGGCTGGCGGAGCAGTCGTTCACCTTCTCCCTGGGGGATTACAGCTATATCGTCAGCCCCTACACCATCCGGGCGGATATTGCGAAGGCTTTTGACGCCCTCTGCCGCGAGATGCCCCTGTCCGCGGCCTTTTCCGGCGGTGTTGTTTTGAATGGGGAGGCGCGGGACTGGCCGGTCCGGCTGCTGGACGGCGTCTGCTGCGTACCTGCCGCCGCTCTGCGGGAGGCCTTCCCGGACCTGGAGCTGCCCGGCGTGCCGGGGGAGGAGCCGGAGGCGGCCGCCCGGCTGAAACCTGAGCAGGCCTTTGACAAGGAGCCTGAACCCGCCAAATGTCCGGTCCCCATGGGGAATACGGATCGGGTGCTCCCGGCGTCCGTGGCGCTGCGGAGGGGGGACGCGGCAGCAGACGCTGCCGGCTTCGCCTACCGCGGGACGCTGTACGTATCCCTGCCGGCAGCGGCAGAGCTGCTGCACCTGGAGCTGGCCCAGGAGCCGGACGCTGTGGTGCTCACAGCGCGCTGAATCTGACATACAAGCAGGAGGTTCCGGAAAACCACGGCGCGGTTCTCCGGAACCTCCCGGTCATTGTTTCCGTTCCCACTGCGCTGTCCGGAAAAAAAGTGGAGATTCCTGATAATTTCCTGATAATTTCCCTGTACCATTGGCGGAAGAACTTGAAAGGAGCTTTCGTCAATGGCAACATCAATCGCAGTAAAATCCAAGGCATGCCGGGGCCTGACGTCCTCCGGGCTGAAATGGGCCGCCCTGATTCTCATGGTTCTGGACCACGTCCACTACTTTTTCGGCTTCACGGGCTGGATCCCGGAATGGTGCAGCATGCTGGGCCGGCTCTCCGCGCCATTGTTCCTGTTCTGCGCTGTGGAGGGCTTCACCCACACCCGCAGCCGGAAAAAATATTTCCTGCGGGTCTATGGCCTCTCCGTTCTGATGACCGGACTGCTGCTGCTCATGCATGTCTTTGGCCTTCTGGTCCGGCCAGACGGCTTTTACCCCATGAACGGCATGATGACCGCCTATGCCGTCCTGATGATCGTCTGGCAGGGAATCGACTGGCTGGGGGAAAAGCGGTATCTGCGCGGACTGGCGGCGGTAGTGCTGCCGCTGGCCTGGCCCGTGCTGCTGACGGCGCTGCTGTCCGGCCTCCCCGCGCTCCGGCTGCCGCTGGTAATCATCGGCTTTACGCTGGTCCCCACGTGGAACATCAGTCTGGACGCCTGCCTCCCTGTGCTGGTGTCGGGGATCCTGCTCTACCTCTTCCGTGGAAACAGACGGCGGCAGGTCGCCGCGTTCGCCGCTTTTGAGCTGCTCTACTACCTGGTGTATATGGGCTACATGTGCGCCAGGCTGCCGGATTTCCACTGGACGCAGATGTTTACCATGTATTATGAGTGGTACGGGGTCTCTGCGGGAATCCTCATGCTGTGCTATAATGGACGCCGGGGCAGCGGACGCAAGGGATTCTTTTACGCCTTCTACCCGGCCCACATCTATGGCTTTTACGCCTTGTCCTGGGTGCTGTATCTGCTGCTGAACTAGGAGGAGACAAATGGCGCACATCATCGCTGTGGACGACGACGCGGACCTCCGCGCACTGTTAAAGACCGCCTTGGAGCGGGACGGCCACCAGGTGACGGTTCTGTCCTCCGGCGGGGAGATCGGGGAAAAACACTGCCGCTGGGCGGACTGCATCCTGCTGGATGTGATGATGCCCGGCGAGGACGGCTTTGCGGCCTGCCGCCGCATCCGGGAGATGGCGGACTGCCCCATCCTGTTTCTCACCGCGAAGACAGGCGAGGCAGATGTCATCACCGGCCTGGGGCTGGGTGGGGACGACTACCTCACCAAGCCCTTTCGGCTGGCGGAGCTACGGGCCAGGGTCAACGCCCACCTGCGCCGTCAGACACGTACGCCCCACAGCCGCCTGCGCCGGGGGGAGCTGGACTTTGACCTGGCCGGGCAGGCCGTTTTCTGCCGGGAGCAGCCCGTCCGGCTGACAAGAAGCGAGTTCGCCATCTGCCAGCATCTGGCGCTGCGGCCGGGACAGACCTTCACCAAGGAACAGCTCTATGAGGCGGTATTCGGGTTCGACGGCACGGGAGACCAATCGGCCATTGCCGAACACATCAAAAACATCCGCGCCAAGCTCCGGGCAGCAGGGCAGGAGCCCATTGAAACCGTGTGGGGAGTGGGGTATAAATGGAAAAGCCAGTGAAGAAAACCATCGGCCTGGCCGCTCTCTTCTGGCGGTACCTGCTGACGGCGGGAGCAGGCATTGCGGTCCTGTCCCTGGTCTGGTGGGCGGCGCTGATGTTGCTGATGGTCCGGGCGGAATTTGTTCTGCCCGCCGGCTACGCCGCCGGCCACGCGGCGGAAACGGCGGAAATGCTGACAGCGGATTTTTCGCCGGAGGACATTCCCCATTACTACCGCTGGGCTGTGTTTACGGAGAGGGGAGGTACCATCCGCTGCGGCGGCATGAGCAGCCGCCAGCTGGAATGTGCCCGACAATCCCTGCTGCAGGGCGGCTCCAGCGCCCGCAGCTTTCCGTACACGGAGTACCACCTGATTTTCCCGCTGGAGGACGGCAGTACGGGCGTCCTCCAATACGACTACTCTATCCCCTACGCCAGCGCTGCGCTGCAAAAAGTCCTGCCGGATTTTCAGCTGTGCGCCACGGCGGTCCTGATTGGACTGTGGGTGCTGGCAGCCGCGCTGTGCACCCGGCATTACGCCCGGCTTCTCCGCCGGGACGCCGAGACCATTGCCGGCGCTACCCGCGCCATTGCCAACCGGCAGTTGGCGGAGCCCCTGACCGGCGCGGCAAAGGTGCGGGAGCTGGGGGAGGCCCTGGAGGCAATGGATTTGCTGCGGCAGAATCTGGGGAAGGCCCTGGAGCGGCAGTGGGCGATGGAGCAGCAGCGCCAGCGGGACCTGGCGGCGCTGGCCCACGACCTGAAGACGCCGCTGGCCATCATATGCGGCAACGGGGAGCTGCTGGCGGAGGAACCTCTGACCGCCGCCCAGCGAGACAGCGTGGACGCCATCCTCCGGGGAGCGGCCCGGCTGGAGGACTATGCGGGACGGCTGCGGGCTCTCTCTGCCGGAGAGGAGGAAGCGCCGGTATCCGCGGCGCTGGCGGACCTGTTCGACATATGGCGGGCGGCGGGCGAGGACCTGTGCGGCCCCAGAGGTATTCATTTCCTGGCGGCGGAGCCGCCCGCGCTGACATGCACCGTCCGCCGGGAGGCGGTGAACCGGGCGGTGCTGAACCTGCTGGACAACGCCGCACGTTTTGCCGGCCAGGGCGGCAGGGTCCGTTTGACCGTCCGGGCCGAGGGGGATATGCTGTCGGTCACTGTAGCGGATACCGGGCCTGGCTTCGAGCCTGAGGCCCTTGCCAGGGCCGGACGGGAGCTGTTTACCGGCTCTGCCAGCCGCCCGCAGGACGGGCATACCGGCTGGGGACTGTTTTATGCCCGGCAGGCGGCGCGGGACCACGGCGGGGAGCTGAACCTCCGGAACACGGCCTGCGGCGGGGAGGCGGAGCTGCGGCTGCCGCTTCGGTAACGCCGGCAGGTTGCTGGCGGGGCCTCTCCGCCGCGGCTGACTGAGGGGGGCCAGCAACCTGCCATCGGCTCAGGCAAAAATATTTTGGATTTTTGAAAATTTGCTCTTGACAAAATCCGCGCGTCCTGCTATAATGCGTTCTGTTGCCGGTCATAACCGTGCTGGTATAGCTCAGTTGGTAGAGCAGCTGATTTGTAAT
>CAJULJ010000051.1:7240-8825 GCA_910587395.1 uncultured Oscillospiraceae bacterium
CGACTTCGGTGGTTCGAATCCACCCGCTCCCACCAAAGCTGCCTGGAACTGTGATGGTTCCGGGCAGTTTTATTTTTGTGCAGGAAAAATCAGCGCAGATCGTAGACTTTCCGTGGGCGGCATGTTATAATACAATCAATTATGGAGAGGGGGGCTGGCCTTTTGAAACGAAAAATCATTCCTTTGCGGGAATTACCTTTGAAGAATGACTTTATGTTTGGTCAGGTTATGCGGAATCCGGAAATCTGCAAACTTTTTCTGGAAGAACTGCTGGGGATGAAAATTGACCGGATCGAATATATTGAGAAAAGGAAATCAGCGACAGCTATGCGCATCACGGGATCCGTCTGGATGTCTACGTCCGCGATAATACAGGCGCCGTCTACGCGATCGAGATGCAGACCACGGACAAGCAAGACCTGGAGCTGCGGGTCCGTTTTTATCAGGGCTCCATTGACAGGAACGAACTGTTGAAGGGACGTCCATACAGCGAGCTATCGGAGAGTTTTGTCATCTTCATCTGTGATTTTGATTATTTTGGGACTGGTCTCGCTGTAAACGAGCGGGTATCGCACATCAAAGGCACGGACTGCGTGTATGAGGACGGTTCCCACGTGCTGTTCCTCAACAGCCACTATGTGACGGGAAATGCCGGTCCGGCGATTACGGAATATCTGGATTATATCCGCACCAATGACGATACGAAAACTTACACCAGCGAACTGCTTCATAAAACGGTAAAGCGCGTTCAGGAAGTACGCAGTGATGAGAAAATGGAGGTGTCCTATATGATGTGGGAGCTTAAATACCAGGACGCAGTGGCAGAAGGCCGGGCAGAAGGCCGGGCAGAGGGCCGGGCAGAGGGCCGGGCAGAGGGAATGACCGAGGGAATTCTTTCTTCGATCAAAAGCCTTATGGAAACTATGGGCGTATCTGTTGAAAAGGCAATGGCGGCACTGAAAATTCCGGAAGCTGAGCAGCGGAAATATCTGGACCTGCTGGCAAAGCAATAACCCACTCGCGCTGTTGGGGGCGCTGCTGTGCAGCGCCCCTCTGTTTTCATGCCATATGCAAAGGGGGAAGAGACGGACCGCCGGGCCCATCTCCTCCCCCTGAGCCTTATTCCGCCGACAGATTCTCACTGCCGAAGCTGTAGGGCAGCAGGTCCTTCTGGGTCAGCTCCAGCGTCTCCCCGTCACAATTGACCAAGATGACCTCCAGCTCCGGCGCGAACTCCTGCAGCACCTGACGGCACACGCCGCAGGGCGCGCAGAACGCCTTCGTCGCCCCGGCCACGGCAATCCGGACAAAATCCCGCTTTCCCTCGCTGACCGCCTTGAACACCGCCACCCGTTCCGCACAGATGGAAGGGCCGTAGGCAGCGTTCTCAATGTTGCAGCCTGTGTACACGGAACCGTCCGCGCATTCGATGGCCGCGCCTACGGGGAAGTGGGAATACGGGGAGTAGGAGCGGGACAGCATGTCCCGCGCTCTCCGGCAAAGCTCCTGTTTTGTCATCGATCATTCTCCTTTCACTGATGAGCTGCTGTGCTCAAAACCATACGAATTCCGCTGAATTTCCTGT
>CAJULJ010000051.1:8835-18323 GCA_910587395.1 uncultured Oscillospiraceae bacterium
AGGACGCGAAGCGCTCTGCCGGTCCGGCAGGACCTCAGGCCCAGTCCTCCCCAACGCCCAGATCAGGGCGCACGGAGGTGTCCATGATATCCTTGGCATCATAGAACTGCAGATAGCGGTTGCGGGAATACCGCAGGGTGGTGCCGTCCGGATGCAGGCGGTCGCAGATGACGGCGCAGATATCCTTTTTTATGTAGCTGAAGCTCTCCACGCCCACGGAGCAGAACACCCGGAACCCCTGCTGCTGCAGATACTGAAACACCGGGCCGGTCTGCTTCCAGTCGTTGCCGTCGGGCCGCTCGCCGTGGGGGTAAAACAGAATGGTGGTGGGACCCACCAGGCTGCCCACTTCATCCATCCACTTCTCCGTGTCCGCCTGAATTTTACCCAGGTTGCCGCTGCCCAGCCGGATGTGGCCCCAGGTGTGGCTGCCGAAGGTCCAGCCTGTGCGCCTGAGCTCCTCAATGATGGGCTGCACCGCCTGCCGCTCCGCCTGCCGGTTGGCCTCTTTGGCGTCGTCCCACGCCTTGGTGTCGGTCTGGGTCCGGTAGCCCAGGATGCCCTCGTAGCCCGTCAGGCTCAGGCAGGCCTTTGCGCCGAAGGGGGAGAAATCCGGGTGCTCCTCCACGAACTTGTCCAGGACGGGGATGGCATCCAGGTCCCGGCTGACCACCTCGTTGCCCTGGGGGTCTATGCCCCAGGACCAGACCTTGCCGTCCTCGCCGATGACCAGCTTGTAGGCAAAGCCGTTCTCCAACATATAGGGATAGTAGTTGGTGTCGTCATAGGAGAAAACCACCGGCTTTTTGCCCTCAGGCAGATAGAGGGTGTTGCGGACCATGACGGGATTGCCCGCCTCATCAGTAGTCTCGCTCCACACGTCGGCGATGTCCACCAGCACATAGCCCCGCTCATAGACGCTGCTGAGAATTTTGTTGAATTCATCCACGGTCACCATAAAGTCGTCCAGCCCCTTCTCCTGGGCGTCGCCGTCAAAGGCCAGCTCCGGGTAGGCGATAACAGGATGGAAGAAGAGGTGCTCCACCAGGCCGTCATAGGCGGCGTAGGCGACGCCGTCCTTGACGCCGCCCTCCGGCATCACCTTGGGGTCGGCTATTTCATAGGGCTCCGGTTCCGGCGCGGGGGGCTCCGCAGGCTCCGGCGGCTCCGGGTCGGGGGAACTGTCGGCGGGCGGCTCCGTCCTGTCGGGAGCAGGGTCAGGTGCGGGGGACGGCGCAGCCGCGCAGGCCGCCAGGGCCAGCAGCAGTGTCAGCGCCAAAAGCAGCGCCAGGGCCTTTTTTGTCATGGTGTATACCTCCTGCGGGCGGCAGTCCGCCCTTTTTATCTGTAACCCCAGTATAGCACACCGGAGGTTACAAACCAAGTGCTTCTTCCTGTGAAAAAAATGACAAAAGGGTTACAACCCCGGCAGTCCGACCCTTTTCGAGATGGAAAATGGGGGTGGGCGCGGGAAAATTTGTAGGAATGCACACTGTACTTTTTGTCCGGTATCTGCTATAGTAAAACATACTTGGAGTGAGCGCGAATCATAAAGAAAGACGATACAAGGAGCGTACCGGATGGATATTTTTTCAATTTTTACACTATGCGGCGGCATAGCCTTCTTTATGTATGGCATGTCGGTCCTGTCCTCCCGGCTGGAGAAGCTGGCCGGCGGCAAATTGGAGCAGCTGCTCAAGAAAATGACCTCCAACCGCTTCAAGGCCCTGCTCTTGGGCGCGGGCATCACCATTGCCATGCAGTCCTCCACCGCTGTGACGGTTATGCTGGTGGGTCTGGTCAACTCCGGTATTATGGAGCTGGGGCAGACCATCGGCGTGATCATGGGCTCCAACATTGGCACGACCCTTACCGCCTGGATTCTGTCTCTGTCCGGAATTGACAGCGACGTCATCTGGCTCCAGCTGCTCAAGCCGGAGGTGTTCTCCCCTGTGGCGGCGCTCATCGGCATCGTGCTGCGCACCAAATACAAGGACGGCAAGATGCGCAGCACGGGCACCATTCTGGTGGGCTTCGCCATCCTCATGTACGGCACCGTCATGATGCGCGATTCCATGGCGCCGCTGGCGGAAATGCCCCAGTTTACCTATATCCTCACCGCATTTACCAACCCCTTTGTGGGGATCGTGGTCGGCGCGGTCTTTACCGCGCTGCTGCACTCCTCCGCGGCCTCCGTGGCCATCCTGCAGGCGCTGTCCAGGACCGGCAGCATCACCTACGGCATCGCCCTGCCCATCATCATGGGCCAGAATATCGGTACCTGCCTGACCGCCCTGCTCACCGGTGTGGGCGCGAACCGCAACGCCCGCCGGGTGTCTATTGTACATATTTCCTTTAACCTCATCGGGACAGCGGTCTTTATGCTCGTTTTCTACGGCAGCGACCTGTTCTTTCACTTCGCCTTTATGGACGCAGTGATCCAGCCCACCCATATCGCTTTGATGCACAGTATCTTCAATATCGCCACCACAGTCCTGCTCCTGCCCTTCACCAAACAGCTGGAGCGGCTGGCCTACCTGGTCATCAAGGAGGACGCGGAGGAGAAGCCCAAGTACACCTTCGTGGACCCGCTGCTGCTGGCCACCCCCTCTGTGGCCATTGCCGAGTGCGGCGCGAAAACCGTGGAGATGGCGAAGCTGGCCGAGAGCACGCTGCTGGAGGCCCTGCGGCTGCTGGAGAATTACGATGACAAAATTGCCGAGAAGGTCCGGAAAAACGAGGACAAGCTGGACCTGTATGAGGACCGCCTGGGCACAATGCTGGTGAAAATCAGCAGCAAGTCCCTCTCCCAGTCCGACAGCCGCAGCATATCCAAGCAGCTGCACACCATCGGCGACTTCGAGCGCATCGGCGACCACGCCCTGAACCTGTTGGGCACCGCCAAGGAGATTCACGAGAAAAGCATCACCTTCTCCGGCTCCGCTCAGAAGGAGATCGACACGCTTCTGTCCGCGCTGAAGGAAATCCTGCGCATCACCATCCAGGCGTTTTCGGAGAATGATCTGCATCTTGCATCAAAAGTAGAGCCTCTGGAGCAGGTGATCGACCTGCTGATTACGGAGATCAAGAGCAACCACATCGACCGCCTCCAGAAGGGCGACTGCACCATAGAGTTCGGCTTCGTGCTCTCCGACCTGCTGACCAACTGCGAGCGGGTCAGCGACCACTGCTCCAATATCGCCGTGGCCCAGATTGAGACGGCGCAGAACGCCTATCAGGCCCACAAGTACCTCAACAGCGTCAAGAGCAAGAACAATGCGGAGTTCAACGCCGCTTATCACGCCTATCAGCAGCAGTATCAAATCAACCAAGAGAGCGTGTGAGACGGGGAATGGGGCTGCCGGCAATCCGCCGGCGGCCCCGTTCCGGCGTCTGCCCCCCAGCGCCGGAAAAAGCGCCGGAAAAACAGAAATCCGGTGTTGACAGGGGGTGGCCTATCCTGTATAATAAACCGAAATGCGATTTGTACCGTCCGGTCGCGCGGACCGGGAAAGGAGAGTCATTGTGGATTATATCCTGAAAAACGCAATGGTCCTGGAGGACAGCCGGTTCCGTCCGGCTGACGTTGCCGTTCAGTCGGGCCGTATTGTTTCTATTGCAGAGGATCTTGAATGCCTGCCCGGCTTCACTGCCATTGATTTGCATAACGCCGCTGTGTTCCCCGGTTTCGTCGATGTCCATGTCCATCTTCGAGAACCGGGATTTTCTTATAAGGAGACCATCCGCACCGGCACGCTGGCCGCCGCCCACGGCGGGTACGCCCACGTGTGCCCCATGCCGAATTTGAATCCCGTGCCGGACACGGCGGAGCACCTGCGGGCCCAGCTGGACATCATCGACCGGGACGCCGTGGTGCATACTCATCCCTACGGGGCCATTACCCTGGGGGAGAAGGGCGAGGCCCTGGCGGAGCTGGAGGCCATGACCCCCCATACGGCGGGCTTCTCCGACGATGGCCGGGGCGTGCAGAGCCGGGAGATGATGCGTGCGGCCATGCTGGAGGCAAAGCGGCTGGGTAAGATCATCGCCGCCCACTGCGAGGACAACGCCCTGCTGCGGGGCGGCTATATCCACGACGGGCAGTACGCCGAAGAGCACGGCCACCGGGGCATCTGCTCGGAGAGCGAGTGGGGCCAGATCGCCCGTGACCTGGAGCTGGCGGAGGAGACCGGGTGCAAGTACCATGTGTGCCACATCTCCACCAAGGAGAGCGTGGAGCTCATCCGCAGGGCTAAGGCGAGAGGCGTGGACGTGACGTGCGAGACGGGACCCCACTACCTGGTGTTCACGGATATGGATCTGCAGGAGGACGGGCGCTTTAAGATGAACCCGCCCATCCGGAGCGAGGCGGACCGGCAGGCCCTGCGGGAGGGACTGCTGGACGGCGCCATCGACATGATCGCCACCGACCACGCCCCCCACAGCCGGGAGGAAAAAAGCCGGGGCCTGGAGAAGAGCGCCATGGGCGTCGTGGGGCTGGAGACCGCCTTTTCCGTGCTGTACACCCATCTGGTCAGGCCGGGGCTCCTGCCCATGGACCGGCTGATAGCGCTGATGCACGACAATCCGGCCCGGCGGTTCGGCTTTGGCACGCCCCTGGCGGCGGGACAGCCCGCCGACCTGACCGTATTTGATCTGGACGCGGCGTACACCGTGGACCCGGAGAAATTCCTGTCCATGGGCCGCGCCACGCCCTTCGCGGGGATGACGCTCTATGGCGTGTGCAGGATGACTATGATCGGTGGAAACATCGTTTGGCAGGAGGGAGAAGCGTGAAACAGGTTCTTTATACAGTAACCGGCAACCAGGAGCTCGCCCCCGGCGTGTGGGAGATGTCCCTGGCCGGGGATACGTCCCCCATTACCACGCCGGAGATCGGAAGAGCACACGTCTGAACTCCAGTCACCGATGTATCTCGACGGCTTTTTCCTACGCCGCCCCATCTCCGTCTGCGACTGGGACAGCCGGGGCCTGACCATTATCTATAAAGTGGTGGGCAAGGGCACAGCGGCCATGCGCGCCATGCAGCCGGGGCAGGAACTGGACGTGCTGTCCGGCCTGGGCAACGGCTTCGACGTTACCAAATGCGGGCAGCGGACGGTGGTCATCGGCGGCGGCGCGGGCGTGCCGCCCATGTACGGTCTGGCAAAGCGGCTGCTGGCGGCGGGAAAGGCCCCCTCTGCAGTGCTGGGCTTTAATACCGAAAGCGAGATTTTCTATGAGGACCAGTTCCGGAAGCTGGGCATTGAGACGGTTGTGACCACTGTGGACGGCAGTTATGGACAAAAGGGCTTCGTGACGGACGCGCTGCCGGAGACATACGACTACTTCTGCGCCTGCGGGCCGCTGCCTATGCTGAAAGCGGTGTATAACGCCAGCAGCACCTCCGGGCTGCTGAGCTTCGAGGAGCGCATGGGCTGTGGGTTCGGGGCCTGCATGGGGTGCAGCTGCAAGACCAAGTACGGCAGCAAGCGTATCTGCAAGGACGGCCCGGTGCTGGAGAAGGGGGAGATCATATGGTAGATTTGCGCGTGAATCTGGCCGGGATCGAGCTGGACAACCCGGTGATCCCCGCCAGCGGCACCTTCGGCTACGGCTACGAGTTCGCCCAGCTGTACGACATCAACTGTCTGGGGACCTTCTCCTTCAAGGGCACCACGAAGGAACCCCGTTTCGGCAACCCCACCCCCCGGATCGCGGAGTGCCCCGCCGGGATGCTCAACGCCGTGGGGCTGCAGAACCCCGGCGTGGACAAGGTGCTGTCCGAGGAGCTGCCCAAATTGAAGGCGTGCTTCCACAAGCCGGTGATGGCGAATGTCAGCGGCTTTTCCGTGGAAGAATACGCCTACACCTGTGCGCAGCTGGATAAGGCGGAGCAGGTGGGGTGGCTGGAGGTCAACATCTCCTGCCCCAACGTACACAACGGCGGTATGAGCTTCGGCGTGTGCGCGGAGGCCGCGGCGGAGGTCACAAAGGCCGTGAAGGCGGTGACCACCAAGCCGGTCTTTATGAAGCTCAGCCCCAATGTCACCGACATCGCCGGCATCGCAAAAGCCTGTCAGGACGCGGGGGCGGACGGCATCAGCCTGATTAATACGCTGCTGGGCATGCGCATCGACCTGAAATCCCGGAGGCCGCTGCTGGCCAACGGCACCGGCGGATTTTCCGGCAGCGCCATTCTTCCGGTGGCCCTGCGGATGGTCTATCAGGTGTATGAGGCGGTGGACATCCCGGTCATCGGCATGGGCGGCGTCAGCTCGGCGGAGGACGTGGTGGAGATGATGCTGGCGGGGGCCACCGCCGTGGAGGTGGGGGCCGCCAATCTGGTGGACCCCTTCGCCTGTAAAGAAATTATTGACCAACTGCCACAGGTAATGGTAAAATATGGCATAACCAATCTGAAAGAGATTATAGGAGGCGCGCACCATGGGTAAGGACGTTATTATCGCGTTGGATTTTGAGAGCAAGGAAAAGGCGTTGGGCTTTCTGGACAACTTCTCCGGCGAGCCGAAAAAGCCCTACGTAAAGATCGGCATGGAGCTGTACTACGCCGCCGGTCCGGACATCGTGCGGGAGATCAAGGCCAGAGGCCACCAGATTTTCCTGGACTTGAAGCTCCACGACATCCCCAACACCGTGAAAAAGGCCATGTCCGTTCTCTCCGGCCTGGATGTGGACATGCTGAACCTCCACGCCGCCGGGACAAAGGCCATGATGGAGGCCGCCCTGGAGGGCGTGACCCGGCCCGACGGCTCCCGCCCGCTGGTAATCGCCGTCACCCAGCTGACCTCCACCAGCCAGGAGCGCATGGAGAGCGACCTGCTCATTCATGAGCCCATCGACCAGGTGGTGCTGCACTACGCCAGATGCGCCCGTGACGCGGGGCTGGACGGCATCGTCTGCTCCCCGCTGGAGGCGGGCAAGGTCCACGAGGCCTGCGGGAAACAGTTCCTCACCGTGACGCCGGGGGTGCGGTTTGCCGACGGCGACGTGGGGGACCAGGTGCGGGTGACCACGCCGGAGAAGGCCAGGGAGATTGGCTCCGACTATATCGTGGTGGGGCGGCCCGTGACCCAGGCGGCGGACCCGGTGGCCGCGTACCGGCGGTGCGTGGCGGAGTTCGTCGGATAAGCTATGTGGAACACGATTTTATTTGACCTGGACGGGACGCTGACGGATTCTCAGGAGGGGATCGTCAACTCCGTCAAAAACGCCCTGGACTATTTTGGCATTCAGGAAGAACGGGAAAAGATGACCGCCTTCGTGGGGCCTCCCCTCCACGACACCTTCCGGGAGGTCTACGGGTTCAATGCGGAACAGATCGACATGGGGACGAAGAAATTCCGGGAGTATTTCAGCGAAAAGGGCTGGCTGGAAAACGCGCCCTACCCCGGTATCGAGGAGCTGCTGAAAGCGCTGCGGGAAGCGGGAAAGCATCTGGTGGTGGCGACGTCCAAGCCGGAGGCCTTCGCGGTGCGGATTCTGGAGCACTTCGGCCTTGCGCAGTATTTCGACCACATCTGCGGCGCGCCCATGGACGAGCACAGCGGCGCAAAAAAGTCCCGGATTATCGAAAACGCGCTCAGTTATTACGAGCATGGCCCCTTTATTACCGACGCGGTGATGGTGGGCGACCGGAAGCACGATGTGTTGGGCGCCCATGAAAAAGGGCTGTCCGCCGTGGGCGTGCTGTACGGCTATGGCGACCGGCAGGAGCTGGAGGAAGCGGGCGCGGATTTTATTGTGGAAACCATAGACAGCCTGAAGGAACTGCTGCTGTTTGACGCGGAGGTGTCGCGAAGATGGTTCCGGGCCTTTGCGCCCCATGTACCGGCAGAGGATGTCCACCGGTATACGTTTAACAGAAGCTCGGGCTCCTGCATGTGGACGGCTCTGGGAGGCCGGGACTGCCTGTCGGGTGCGGAGGCCAAACGGGCCTTTGACGCCCAGAAATATGAGCGTGCCATCATCTTCCGGGCGGGATTTGACGGGATGGGAAAAACCTGTAAGATCACCGCCGCCCAGCTGGACCAGAATGAGGAGGACGTGTATGTGGTGGATGAGGACTTCCGGTGGACCTATGTACACACCCATGAGGACGGCTGGTGCGGGCCGTATTTCTGCCGGAACAACGAGAGCAAGGGGGATGGATAAATGCCGACTTTGAAAATCAAGCGGATGGAGGCCGGAAACGTCAATTGTTACTTACTGACAGCCGGGAAGGACGCCGTGCTGGTGGACACCGGGCGGGAGAAGTACCGGGACAAGGTCCTGGGGGCCTGCCTGGATTACAACGTCCGGCTGATCGTGCTGACCCACGGCCATGTGGACCACGTGCAGAACGCGGCCTATCTGGCCCGGTGGCTCCAGGCCCCCATTGCCATGCACGAGGCGGATTTGGACCTGCTGCCGGACAACTGCATGCAGCCCCTGACGGCGGAGACCCCGGTGGGAAAGGCGGTGCTGGCGCTGTCCGTCAAGAGCTTCCGGGAGGACGTGATCCCGGAATTTCATCCCAGCGTCTTTTTGAAGGAAGGGGACACGTTGGAGCGGTGGGGCATCCCGGCGCGGGCCGTCGAGCTGCCGGGCCACACACGGGGGTCCATTGGGCTGGATATCGCGGAAAAGCACCTGCTGGTGGGCGACGCGCTGATGAATATGCTCTATCCCACCGCGTCCCTGCTGTACAATGACCGGGTGGAGATGCTGGCCAGCGCCCGGAAAATCGCCGGTATGGGGGAGCGCACCATCTGGTTCGGCCACGGCAAGCCGGCGGCAAACCGGGATTGGGTTTGATAGGAAATATTTTTATATAGAAGGAGAAGACTATGGAAAAGATCGATGAACGGATTGCGAAGGATCTGCTGAAAATCAGGGCCGTATTCTTCCGCCCGGAGGAGCCGTTTACCTGGGCCAGCGGCATCAAGAGCCCGGTGTACTGCGACAACCGGCTGACCCTCACCGCCCCGGAGGTGCGAAACGACGTGGAAAACGCCCTGGCGGAGACCATCCGGCGGGAGTACCCGGACTGCGAGGTGCTGATGGGCACGTCCACCGCCGGCATCGCCCACGCCGCCATTACCGGCCATATCCTGGGCCTGCCCATGGGCTACGTCCGCTCCGGCAATAAGGACCACGGGCGGCAGAACCAGATCGAGGGCCGGCTGGAAAAGGGCCAGAAGGTGGTGGTGGTGGAGGACCTGATCTCCACCGGCGGCAGCGTCATCGAGGTGGTGAACGTGCTGCGGGAGGCCGGGGCCCAGGTGCTGGGTATTGTCAGCATCTTCACCTACGGCATGCGGAAGGGCCTGGACCGGCTGGCGGCGGCGGAGGTGAAAAACGTCAGTCTCACCAACTTCGACGTCATCGCACGGGTGGCTGCAGAGGAAAATTACATCAAGCCAGAGGACGTGGACCGGCTCATCGCGTTCCGGAACAACCCCTCTGACGAGAGCTGGATTGGGAGG
>CAJULJ010000052.1 GCA_910587395.1 uncultured Oscillospiraceae bacterium
TGGTGGTCAGCCACATCATCTCCGGCTCGTTCTCGCCCAGGCCCTTGGAGCGCTGCACGTCCAGCTTCTTCCCCTCCATGGAGGCCAGGACGTCGTTTTTCTCCTTGTCGGAGTAGGCGAACCAGGTTTTTTCCTTATAGGTGATCTCATACAGGGGAGACTCGGCGATATAGACGTACCCCTTCTCGATGAGGGTGGGCGTCAGGCGGTACAGCATGGTCAGCAGCAGCGTGCGGATCTGGAAGCCGTCCACGTCGCCATCGGTGCAGATGACCACCTTGTTCCAGCGCAGGTTATCCAGGTCAAAAGCGTTCAGGTCTTTGACGTGCTTATCCTTGACCTCCACCCCGCAGCCGATGACCTTCAGCAGGTCAATGATGATATCGCTTTTGAAGATACGAGCGTAGTCGGCCTTGAGGCAGTTCAGGATTTTGCCACGGATAGGCATGCACGCCTGGAACTCGCTGTCCCGGGCCTGCTTCACGCTGCCCAGAGCCGAGTCGCCCTCCACAATGTAGAGCTCGCTTCTGGTCACATCCTTGGTGCGGCAGGGGACAAACTTCTGCACCCGGTTGGAGATGTCCACCGAGCCGGACAGCTTCTTTTTGATGCCCAGGCGGGTTTTTTCCGCCGTCTCCCTTGAGCGCTTGTTCACCAGCACCTGTCCGGCGATCTTCTCCGCGTCCATGGGGTTCTCGATGAAGTAGACCTCAAACTGGGAGCGGAGGAACTCGGTCATGGCCTCCTGGACGAATTTGTTGGTGATGGACTTTTTCGTCTGGTTCTCATAGCTGGTCTGGGTGGAGAAGTTGTTGGACACCAGCACCAGCGCGTCCTGGATGTCGTTGAAGGTGATTTTGCTCTCGTTTTTCTGATATTTATTGTTCTGCTTCAGCCAGCCGTCGATGGCGGACACAAAGGCGGAGCGCATGGCCTTTTCCGGGGACCCGCCGTGCTCCAGCCAGGAGGAGTTGTGATAGTGTTCAATGACCTGCACCGTATTGGAGAAGCAGAAGGACACGGACAGCTTCACCTTGTACTCGCTCTTGTCCGCCCGGTCGCGGCCCCGGCGCTCCGACTGCCAGAACACGGGGGCGGTGAGGGGGTCCTCGCCCGCCAGCTCGGTGACGTAGTCGATGATGCCGTTCTCGTAGCGGAAGTCCATCGTCTCGAACTTCCCGCCGGTCTGGTTCCGGAAACGGAACGTCACGCCTGCGTTGACCACCGCCTGACGCTTCATCACGTCGGTGTAGTAGTCCACGGGGATGTCAATGTCGGTGAACACATCCAGATCAGGCTTCCAGTGGAACTTGGAGCCGGTCTTTTTCCGGTCGGCGGGCTCCTTTTTCATCTCGCCTACGATCTCGCCCTTCTCGAAATGAAGGGTGTACTTGAAGCCATCCCGATAGATCACCGCGTCGAAATACTCGCTGGCGTACTGGGTGGCGCAGGAGCCCAGGCCGTTCAAGCCCAGGGAGTACTCGTAGTTGTCCCCGCCGCCATCCTTGTACTTGCCGCCGGCGTACAGCTCGCAGAACACCAGCTCCCAGTTATAGCGGCCCTCCGCCTCGTTCCAGTCCACCGGGCAGCCCCGGCCGAAGTCCTCCACCTCGATGGACTTGTCCTCGTACCGGGTGACGGTGATGAGATCGCCGTGGCCCTCCCGGGCCTCGTCGATGGCGTTGGATAAAATTTCAAAGACGGCGTGCTCGCACCCCTCCAGCCCGTCGGAGCCAAAGATGACGCCCGGACGCTTGCGCACCCGGTCCGCGCCCTTCAGGGCGGAGATGGAATCGTTGCCGTACTGCTGTTTTGGTGTGGACCTTGCCATAGCTGCACCTCTATTGCTGCTCCTCAGTTGGGAGGAAAATGTGGAATCGAAACGGATGGCGGCGAAAAGCGCCCCATCCGGGGGCTGGTTAGGCCTTAATTATATAGTATACCGCAAAATGGGAGGAAACGTCAAGGGAGAGCGGGGAAAGTTCCGTCAAATGCACATTGGCAGCCGCCCTGAAAGGGTGGCTGCCAACCATGTACTGAAACCGGTTCATGAGTGCCACGGGCACTTTTTCTCCGTCCATCCCTTGCTTTGCCAATAGCGCGCGTCCGCCTCATTCCATCCGCGCTTCTGCATCTGACGCATAACGGCGAAAAAGAGCTTTGTTTTCACAGACGGCCTGACGCGTCCCTGTCCTGCTTTGAGCCTGCGGGCCAGCCTGTCCAGTTTCCGCTCAACGCTCCGCTTCTTTTTCCCGCTGACCTGCTCCCAGGAGGTCTCATGGACCGCAACGCCGTACTGATAGGTTTTTGCCACGCCCCAAAAGAACGTGCTGTCGGCCATATCCCGGTTTACGCTTTTCATCCCGGCCCCAGCGGCAGTGGAAATACAGACCGCTTGTTTGGAGAACATTTTTTCTTCGGGCCGGTGCACCATCCAGCGCCAGCCGTAATGGTCCAAAAAGGCTTTCATCGCCCCTGTCGTGTGATACACATAGACAGGGCTCGCCAAAATCAGCACATCGGCGCGGTCCATCGCCTGTGTGATGGGAGCCAGCTTTTCAAAATGCGGACAGCGCTTCTCCGATTCGATAAAGCAGGCAGTACAACCCACGCAAAACTCCCCAAAGTCCCGCGGCAGAAAGAACTCCGTGACCTCACCGCCCAGCTTCTCCGCCAGCAGCCGTGCAATATGGCAGGTGGAACCCTGGTGGCTTTGGCCGTGAATGATGGTTATTCTCAATTATAACCGCCGCTTTCTGTTATACATTGAACCTAAAGAGGATAATGTCCCCATCCTGCACCACATACTCCTTGCCCTCGGAGCGGATCAGCCCTTTTTCCCGGGCGGCGGCCATGGTGCCGCAGGCCTTCAAATCCTCGAAGGCCACCGTCTCCGCCCGGATGAACCCCCGCTCAAAGTCGGTGTGTATTTTACCCGCCGCCTGGGGGGCCTTGGTGCCCCGGGTGATGGTCCAGGCCCGGCACTCATCCTCACCGGAGGTCAGGAAGGAGATCAGCCCCAGCAGGGTGTAGCTGGCCTTGATAAGCCGGTCCAGGCCGGACTCGGCGATGCCCAAATCCTCCAGGAACATAGCCTTCTCATCGGCGGGCAGCTCGGCGATTTCCGCCTCCAGCTTGGCGCACACCGGAATGACCTGAGCCCCTTCTACGGCGGCCCGCTCCGAAACCTGATGATAATAAGGCACGCCCGCCGGGTCCGCAAATCCGTCCTCGTCCAGGTTGGCGGCGTAGATCACCGGCTTGAGGGACAGCAGCTCACTGGTGGCGATGAGGGCGGCATCCTCCTCATCCACTTCACTGAGATAGGACCGGACGGACCTGCCGTCATTCAGCCAGTCCCGCAGGCCCTCGAACACCTCCGCCTCGTGGTTGAACTTCTTGTCCGCCTTGGCCGCTTTTCGGGCCTTGTCAATGCGGCGGTCCGCCATCTCCACATCCGCCATAATCAGCTCCAGGTCGATGATGTCCATGTCCCGCACGGGGTCGGTGGAGCCCTCCACGTGGATGACGTTCTCGTCGTCGAAGCACCGCACCACGTGGACGATAGCGGCACACTCCCGAATGTTGGCCAAAAATTTGTTGCCCAGGCCCTCTCCCTTGGAGGCGCCCTTCACCAGTCCGGCGATGTCCACGAACTCCACCACGGCAGGGGTGGTTTTCTTGGGCTGGTAAAAACTGCTCAGCCAGTCCAGGCGGCTGTCCGGCACGGCCACGACGCCCACATTGGGCTCAATGGTGCAAAAGGGATAGTTGGCGCTTTCCGCGCCTGCGTTGGTGATGGCGTTGAACAGGGTCGATTTTCCCACGTTGGGAAGGCCCACGATTCCTAACTTCATATATCCTCACAACTCCTTTGTTTTCAACGGTTTCTGAAACATCTACGCCATTTTACTCTTTGGGCGGGACGATTTCAAGTAGAAACCATGCTTGTATGGTTTGCTTCAAACTGCCGCACGGCTTTGGACAAAGATTCCTCCGTTACATGTACGTAGGTGTCCATGGTGGTCTGTATGCTGGAATGTCCCAGCAGCTTCTGCAAGACCTTTGGCTGCATACCACCCTCAATGGCCCGGGTGGCGTAGGTGTGACAGAGTGTGTGCATGGAGAAGGGCGCAATCCCGGCGGCTTCGCACAGCTTGTACAGGTGCGTATCATAGGAACTGTTCTTGTTCGGCATCCCGGTACGGAAGTTGATGAACACCAAATCACGCATAACGAGGGAAGAGCTTCTCCCCTTCCGGCGGTCTGTGTAGATCAGCACCTGGGACAATTCTTCTGACATTTTCCGGGTTTCCCGCTCCTCATAAATCTCCCAGAGGATGCTGTACGCCCGGTTGGTCAGTGGGATGGTCTGATAGCTGGTCTGGGTCTTGGGCGGGCCAGCCCTCCAGACGTGCTGATTGTGGCGAAACTCCAACGTCTTGTTCACGGTCAGCGTCCGGGCCTCCCAGTCGATAGCGTCCCAGGTCAGGCCAATCAATTCTCCGGTCCGCAGCCTGGTTTCCAGAATCAAGGCGTACTGCCGGTAGTTGTGGGACGATTGGGCCGCTTCCAGAAATTTAGCCTGTTCCTCTACGGTCAGTACACGGTGGTCAGCGGGGGCACGGACGGGTTTTTTATAGCGAACACCGTCCATGGGGTGCATGCTGATGATGTCGTTCATGACGGCGGCGCGGAACATGGTCCCCATGGCAATGTACGCCTGCCGGATGGTTGACCCGGCGTATACCGCCATCATCCGATTCAATATTATCTTGCAGTGCATGGGCTTTACATCTACCATGCACATTCTGCCGATCACGGGCTGAATATTCCGCTCGTACCGCTCCTTATAGTTCCGGCGGGTGTTTAGGGACAGGTCAAAGATGATCTTATCGAACCAATAGTTGAACCAGGAATCAACGGTCATAGTTGACGTGGGGCCGAGGCCGCTATGCATATCCTCATACCTCGCGTCAGCCAGCCAATTCCGGGCTTCCGGCAGGGTGTCAAAATACTTTTCGATTCGCTTTCTCAATCTTGTGACGTACCTCGCCGAATACTTCTTATCCTTTCGCTGAGACAGCCCCTTTCCACATTCTTTTCCTTTTAGGTCTTTTCCCATGCTCAAAGACCCCTTTTCTTTGATGGAGATGGGGAAAGAGCCTGATATAACTACCGTAGTATATCATATCAGCTCTTTTCCCGCAACTGTTGAAATGCTAAATTACAAGCTGACGGCTGATGAAGCCCTCAAATTCTTTCCGCTTCACGAGCTTTTTGGTACCCACATACAGAACAAACGGGCAGTTAAGCTGAGCTGTTCAATGAGCTGATGGCAATTCACGTAGTAAGTGGAGAACCGATGCTGGGCGGCCACAAGGCCCAAAGCTGAGGCCAGATGGGTCTTGCCACACCTGACGGGCCGAGGAAAACCACATTCTCGCCATTTTCCAGGAAACGCATGGTGGCCAACTCGTCGATTTGGCGCTTGTCAATGGAGGGCTGGAAGGAGAAATCGAAGTCGCCCAGGGTCTTCTTGATGGGAAAGCCGGATATCTGGATCTGCTTCTCATAAGCCCGTTTTCGCTTGGATTTGGCCTCTTCCGCAAAGATATGATCCAAAACATCCACAATGTTGAGGTTTTCTGCCACAGCCCGTTCCAGGTAGTTGTCCAGAATTTCCAGTGTGTTTTTCATCTTGAGGGCTTCCAGGTTTTCCCTCAGCCTGTCCATGGTAAATTCAGTCATACAGCGCCTCGTCATATCTGGACAAATCGGACGGTTTCAAGGGGAAATCAATGACCTTACCCTGTTCTAACAGAACATTTTCTGCGTCCATCGTCTGTTTCAACGTAAGCCGTCTGTAATGCTGAGGATTGGCAACCTTGTTGGAAGCAGTTCCGCTCTGCTTCGTCCCTGCCTGCGGCGAGGACTACGCCCGCTCCATTCCTTCCTCCTCTCCCCACAAAAGCGGAAGGGCGCTTTTGCGGGGACCCCATAGTTTCTCTGGTACGATATCCTATGCAGAGCAATCTGCTTCCCCTCGTAATACGCTGCCAACATGTTATCGAGGGCCACGACTGCCACATCTTTGCCGACGTACTCCGCTGGCACGGAGTACTGATTGCCGGCGTATGAGATGAGGCAGTCTTGCCGCGCTTGCGGTAAGGCTGATTGCTAAGGCGATGAAATACGCAGCGGAAGCTATTAAAATGGAGTAGGCCGCAGACGAATGAGTTTCTAGCGGGCCGGGGCTAGGTATGACGGCATCCGGCAGTACAATCTGATTGACTGGTTGCTGGATGAACAGTCCGATTCCTAACAGGGGCCCTGCGGCGGCAAGCCGCAGGGCCCCTTAATATCAGGCAGGGATTGTTAGGTTTCTCTGGAGCATTTCGGCAATAACCGCAGCCGCTCCAAAGGAATATGAAGCGCATAGCCTGCACTTGTTTTCTCGGAGAACAGCTGGGCAGTCTTTTCCTTTCACCTGACTGCTGGGCGGCAAGCTCATACACCCGTCCCGTTTCTGTTTTCACCGCCCGCTGACGCCAACGGAGATGGATCCCAAGCGGATGACGTTGACCGTCCGGCGAGGGATTTTGGGTTCACCATCCGCCCATTCCCGCCATAGGATAGCTTGCAGACCGTCCGCGGGGCGGTTCGCGCGGGAAAGGAGCAAAGAATCATGTATGAAGCATTGTGTTTGTCCGCTCTCCAGGAAGGGGAGAGCGCTTATGTGACCGGGGTAAACGCGGGGCCAGCCATGGACCGGCGGCTCACCGACCTGGGGCTGGTGCGGGGCACCCGGGTGACTTGTGTGCTGCGCAGCCCCGCCGGGGACCCCTGCGCCTATCTCATCCGCGGGGCGCTCATTGCCCTGCGCCGGACGGACGCGGAGGGCATTACCCTGGAGCGGCAGGCCCAAGCTGTCCCAGCTGAGGCGGTGACCACATGAGACGGGTGGCGCTGGCGGGCAATCCCAACGTGGGAAAGTCCACTCTATTCAATGCGTTAACCGGACTTAGACAGCATACAGGAAATTGGGCCGGGAAGACTGTGGCCACCGCCCGGGGAGAGTACACATTTGAAGGGGAGGAGTACCAACTCGTCGACCTGCCCGGCACCTATTCCCTGACGGCCCACTCCCAGGAGGAGGCGGTGGCGCGGGACTACATCAAGAGCGGTCAGGCGGACGGGGTGGTGGTGGTGTGCGACGCCACCTGCCTGGAGCGCAACCTCATTCTGGTCCTCCAGGTGTTGGAGCTGACGGGCAAGGTATTGGTGTGCGTCAACCTTTTGGACGAGGCGGAGCGGTTGGGGGTGAAGGTGGACCTGTCCGCTCTGTCCGAGGAGCTGGGGGTGCCGGTGGTGGGCACTGCCGCCGGGCGGCAGGAGGGGCTGAACGACTTGAAAGCGGCCATTGCCCGATTGGTGGAAAGGGATGCCCCCGCCGCTTCCCGGCGGGAACCCCAGGAGCGCGTCACTCTGGCAGAGCGGTACGCGGCCCAGGTGGTGCGCAGCGAAAAAGCGGACCGCCGGCGCCGCCAGCAGAAGCTGGACCGTTTACTTACCTCAAAATCCACCGGCATTCCCATCATGCTGCTGCTGCTGGGGCTGGTGGTGTGGCTGACGGTGGCGGGGGCCAACGGACCGTCGGCGCTGCTCACCGAGCTGTTCGCTCGGCTGGGGAATGTTCTGGAGGGTTGGCTGGCAAACGCCCCGGCGTGGCTGTCCGGGATGCTGCTGGACGGGGTGTACCGGGTGACCGCCTGGGTGGTGGCGGTGATGCTGCCTCCCATGGCTATCTTTTTCCCCTTGTTCACCCTGTTGGAGGACTTGGGCTACCTGCCCCGTGTGGCCTTCGTCATGGACCACGCCTTTCAAAAATGCCGGACCTGCGGGAAACAGTGTTTGACAATGTGCATGTCAATTGGGTGCAACGCCTGCGGCGTCACCGGCTGCCGCATCATCGACAGCCCCCGGGAGCGGCTCATCGCCATCCTGACCTCCTCCTTGGTGCCCTGTAACGGCAAGTTCCCCACCCTCATCGCCCTCATCACCCTGTTTTTTGTGGGAGGCCGCAGCGGCCTGCTGGCCTCCGTCCAGGGGGCGGCGCTGCTGCTGGGCACTTTGGTGCTGGGCGTGGCGGGGACGCTGGCCTGCTCCCGTCTTCTGTCGGCCACGGTGCTGAAGGGGATGCCCTCCTCCTTCGCTCTGGAGCTGCCTCCATTCCGCAAACCCCGAGTGGGGGAGGTCATCGTCCGCTCGGTGCTGGACCGGACCCTGTTTGTGCTGGGCCGGGCGGTGGCGGTGGCGGCTCCGGCGGGCGCGGTCATCTGGCTGATGGCAAATGTCACTGTGGGGGACGCCACTCTCCTGGCCCACTGCACCGGCTTTCTGGACTCCTTTGCCCGGCTGTTCGGGCTGGACGGCGTGATTTTGATGGCCTTCCTCCTGGGTTGGCCTGCCAACGAGATTGTCCTGCCGGTGATGCTGATGGCGTATCTCGCCACAGGGAGCCTGGTGGAGTTTGACGACCTCACCGCCCTGGGCCGGCTGCTGACCCAGCACGGCTGGACCTGGCGGACGGCGGTATGCACCATGCTGTTCTCCCTGTTCCACTGGCCCTGCTCCACCACCTGCCTGACCATCTACAAGGAGACGGGAAGCGTGAGGTGGACGGCGCTGGCCATTGCCCTGCCCACGGCGCTGGGGCTGGGGCTGTGCCTGTGCGTGAGCGCGTTGACGCGGGTGCTGGGGATGCCGTGAAAAGATACCGCCGGTCCATGGACCGGCGGTATCTTTTATGCTTTTTGAGGGTTGGGAAGTTTGTTCTGCTCCTGCGTTTGGTGCCATAGCTGCATCCCCACCACCAGGACGAAGGTGGCCACAGCCGGGGATACCAGGGCGTGGCCGGCCAGAACGGAGATGGCAAACCCCGCCAGACTGCAATAAAGGGCGGTGCAGAAGCCCAGGCTGTCCAGTCTCTGGAGGGGACGCTGGAAAAACTGGACGATGGACCAGATCACAAAGACGATATAGGGCGCGTAATACAGCAGGAAGCCTGCCACGCCGTGACGCAGAAGGATGGCCAGAGGGTCCAGCTCCACCATGAAGTACATCTCCCGGCTGTAGGAGGGGGCGGTGGCGTAGCCGATGCCCAGCAGCTTGCCCAGCACGCCGCTCTCGGTGTACACCTGGACGGCGGGGGAGGCGCTGATAAACCGGCGGCTGAAAATCTGGTCGATGTCGGCAAACGTCTCGTTGGACTTGATGAGATCGTAGAGCCAAGTGTTCTGGCAGGCGTGGGCGATGGCCTCCTCCCAGACCTCCACCGTGGCCTCGGGAGGACGGGGCAGGTTGGTGATATAGACCTCGAAGAGATAGCGCAGGAAGGGGGAGTCGGGGGTGACCACCAGGAAGAACAGCACCAGAACAGCCGCGGCAGCAGCCTTGACTGCATTGGCCCGGGAGCGCTCCTTCACCAGCCGGACAACCTGCCAGACCAGGACGGCCAAGCAGTAGAATAAAGTGAAGGCAAAGACGATCTTGGTGCCCAGGGAGGTGGCGCTGATGGCCACGGCGAGCATGGCCCACGCAGCCAGCAGGCCCTTCCACCAGGTCTTTTTGGTGACGGTGGGCAGGACCTCCAGGCAGTACCAGATAGTGAAGGGGGCGGTGATGGCGATGATGCAGCCAACCTCATTGGCGGCGTAGAACCAGCCTCGCTCACCGTAGCCGGAGCTGGTGTAGGATACGAAGCCGGTGCCGGTGAGATGAGCAATGGGGATGACGCTGGCGTACAGTGCTCCCGCCCAGGCGATGGTCTCACAGGTGACCAGATAGCCGTACTGCCGGTAGACGGACCAGAGGAAAATGAGCACAAAGGGGGTAAAAAAGGTCTTGACCACCTCGCGCACGTTGCCGACGCACAGGGACAGTCCGCCCACCGTGAACATATAGCCCATGAACAGGACCAGGTAACCCACCAGTGCGCCGGTATAGATCATCCACCGTCTTTTCCCAGGGAAATCGCTGATGAATACTGCATAGAGGAAGGCAAGCACAATCACCAGGGAGCGGACGATGACGCCCACCGTGATGGACTGCCCCGCCTCAGCGCCCAGGCCGGTGAGCACGTCGATCAGAGGCTGGCAGAGAATATAGACGGCCAGGATCATGGGCAGCCGGGCCCTGGAGGCGTCCTGGAGCCGGGCGCGGAGCTGATTCATAGCAACACATCCTATTTTAAATGGAGGCGAAAAGACCGCCCAACGCAGAGTTATGCAGCAGCTTTTTCAGTATAGTATAACATGGCGGTTTTTGCAATAAAAAATGTCTCAAAAGAATGTTAACATTTTGCAAAGACGTAAGAAAAGACCGCCGGGCGTAAGCGCGGCGGTCGGCTTTGCGGGGACCCGGGCCGGCGCATTACAGCGCGGCCTTGACGGCGTCCACCATGTCGGTCTTTTCCCAGGGCAGGTCCAGCTCGGGACGGCCGAAGTGGCCATAGGCGGCGGTCTGCCGGTAAATGGGACGGCGCAGGTCCAGCCGCTTGATGATGGCGGCGGGGCGCAGGTCGAACACCTGGTCCACGGCGGCCTCCAGCACATCATCAGCCACGGAGCCGGTGCCGAAGGTGTCCACCCGGACGGACACGGGCCGGGCCACGCCGATGGCGTAGGCCAGCTGGACCTGGCACTTGTCGGCCAATCCGGCGGCCACGATGTTCTTGGCCACCCAGCGGGCGGCGTAGGCGGCGGAGCGGTCCACCTTGGTGGGGTCCTTGCCGGAAAAGGCGCCGCCGCCGTGGGGCGCGGAGCCGCCATAGGTATCCACGATAATCTTCCGCCCGGTGAGGCCGGAGTCACCCTGGGGGCCGCCCACCACGAACCGGCCGGTGGGGTTGACCAGGATGCGGGTGTTCTCGTCAAAGAGCTCGGCGGGGATGGTGGGCTTGATGACCAGCTCGGTCATGTCGGCGCGGATCTGCTCCAGAGTGACGTCAGGGTCGTGTTGGGTGGAGATGACCACGGTGTCCACTCGGACGGGTTTGCCGCTCTCGTCATATTCCACAGTGACTTGGCTCTTGCCGTCGGGCCGCAGGTAGTTCACCTTGCGCTCCTTGCGCACGGCGGTGAGCTTCTGGGCCAGCTTGTGGGACAGGGAGATGGCCATGGGCATCAGCTCCTCAGTCTCCCGGCAGGCGTAGCCGAACATCATGCCCTGATCCCCGGCGCCGTTGTCCAGACCGTCGGTGAGCTCGCCCTCCTTGGCCTCCAGGGCCTTGTCCACGCCCAGGGCGATGTCGGGGGACTGTTCGTCCAGATTGCTGATGACGGCACAGGTGTCGCCGTCAAAGCCGTACTTGGCCCGGTCGTAGCCGATGTCCTTGACCACCGCCCGGGCGATCTTGGGGATGTCCACATAGCAGGAGGTGGTGATCTCGCCCATGATGTGGACCATTCCAGTGGACACTGCGGTCTCGCAGGCCACACGGGCCATGGGGTCCTTCTCAATGATGGCGTCCAGGATGGCGTCGGAGATCTGGTCGCAGATTTTGTCGGGGTGGCCCTCGGTCACCGATTCAGAGGTAAACAGTCTTTTTGCCATGATTTGTTATTTCTCCTTTCTTTCAATACGCGGAAAGCGGCTGAAAAAGCCCCCGCCGGAGCTCGGCGGGGGCAGGATGGTTCAGTTCTCTCCTCATCTCGCGTTTCCGCCGGACTTGGCACCTTGCGCTGCAGGTTGCCGTGGCTTCATCGGGCCGGTCCCTCCGCCACTCTTGATAAGGGTTATTCAGTTGTACGGCCTTATTATAGCACGCTGTACGCCGCTGTCAATGGGTGAGCGGAAAAAAAGTAGAATTTCCGCCTATGCCTCCTGGGGCTGGAGAGTGGAGACATCCTGACGATACACCCGAAGCATGAAGATGATACACAGTGTGGCGGAGGCCAGCTCCGAGATGGGGAAGGACAGCCAGACTGCCTCCAGCGGGAACAGGCGTGACAAAATGTAGGCCGCCGGCAGCAGCACCACCAACTGACGGATCAGGGACACCGTCAGGCTGAGCACGCCGTGATCCAGAGCCTGGAACACGGAGGAGGACACGATGTCAAAGCCCGCCAGCAGCCAGCTGAAAGAGATCAGGCGCAGGGCGGGGATGCCGATGGTCAGCAGGTCGCCGGCGGCGTCCTCCTCCGACTGGAACAGCTCCAGCAGCTGGCCAGGGAAGAGCTGGAACACGGCGAAGCCCAGGATCATCAGGAGCGTGGCATACATGACGGCCAGCCGGATGGTCTTAACGATCCGATCCGGCTTGCGGGCGCCGTAGTTGTAGGCCACGATGGGGACCATGCCGTTGTTCAGGCCGAACACGGGCATGAAGAAGAAGGACTGGAGCTTGAAGTACACCCCGAACACCGCCGTGGCCGTGTCGGTAAAGGCGATGAGGATCTGGTTCATGCCGAACACCATCACCGAGCCGATGGACTGCATGATGATGCCGGGCAGGCCCACGGAATAGATTTCCCGGATGGTTTGGCCGTGGGGACGAAAGCCCTTGAAGGACATGGTGATCTCGGGATTGCGGGTGGCGTTGAAGAAGATGGACACGCAGCAGCCCAGCATCTGGCCGATGACGGTGGCCAGGGCGGCTCCCGCCACCTCCATTCTGGGGAAGGGACCCAGGCCGAAGATGAGGATGGGGTCCAAAATGATGTTGGTGATGGCGCCCACCGCCTGGGCGATCATGGTGTAGAAGGTCTGTCCGGTGGCCTGGAGCAGCCGCTCCATGAGCACCGCGAAGAACAGGCCCACGCTCAGGCTGCACACGATGGTCAGGTAGTCGGCGCCATAGCTGATGATGCCGGGGATGTCGGTCTGGACGGTGTAAAACAGCCGGGAGCAGGTGAGCCCCAGCACCACGAACACCAGACAGCTCAGCGCCATCAGCAAAACGCCGTTTACCGCCGTCCGGTTTACCTTTTCCTTGTCGCCCTGGCCCAGGCTCCGGGCCAGCAGGGCGTTGACGCCGACGGCAGTACCCACACTGACGGCGATCATCAAATTCTGCACCGGGAAAGCCAGGGACACCGCGTTCAGCGCGTCCTGGCTGAGCTGGGAGACAAAGTAGCTGTCCACCACGTTGTAAAAGGCCTGGACCAGCATGGAAATCATGATGGGGATGGCCATGTTGAGAAGCAGCCGGTTCACCGGCATGACGCCCATTTTGTTTTCGCCGTTGGGCCGTTCCACTGTAACGTTCCTCCTTTTTCTTTCGCAGGGTCCCGCCCTGCCCGCGTCGTTTGTCAATGATTGCAGTAACGCATTATTATAGAGGAAATGTGTTTTATTGTCAATGGTCAGTGGGATGATTTTGAGGGATTTGCAGGATTTTTGTCGGAGGCTGCTTTCTCTCTGGATGATTGAATTTGCCTGCCGACGCCGGGCGGCGCCGTAATTTGGATAAGCGGCGGGCTGCTGGCTTTGGGGGGCGGAGGCTTTGCCGCGTGCGGCAGAAAGTATGGAAGCTTACTTTAAACTGTCGTCAGGAAAAGAGGCTGGTGGAAATGGAGCTTCCCATTTGCCCGGTTCTGTGCTATACTAAGCGTTAATGACTACATAAAGAAATCGAGGTAATCCCATGGAAGATCTGCAAAAAGCGGAGCTGTTTGAACGAACGTCCATCCCCAAAGCGGTGCTCACCCTGTCCATACCAACCGTCCTCAGCTCACTGGTGATGGTGCTCTACAATTTGGCCGACACCTACTTTGTGGGGATGCTCCAGGACCCCATCCAGAATTCTGCCGTCACCCTGGCCGCGCCGGTGCTGCTGGCCTTCAACGCGGTGAATAATCTGTTCGGCGTGGGTTCGTCCAGCATGATGAGCCGTGCCCTGGGCGCGAAAAACTACGACACGGTGCGGCGCAGCTCCGCCTTTGGCTTTTACTGCGCGCTGATCTGCGGCGTGCTCTTTTCTATCCTGACCACCGCCTTTCGTTCGCCTCTGCTGGTGCTTCTGGGGGCGGACGCCGACACCATCCAGGCCACTTCGGAATACATGCGCTGGACGGTGACCTGCGGGGCCGCTCCCGCCATACTCAACGTGGTGATGGCCTATCTGGTGCGGGCGGAGGGGGCCACCCTCCACGCCAGCATCGGCACCATGAGCGGCTGCGCGCTGAACATCGTGCTGGACCCCATCTTCATCCTCCCCTGGGGCTTGAATATGGGGGCGGCAGGGGCGGGGCTGGCCACCTTCCTGTCCAACTGCGCTGCCTGCCTGTACTTCTTTATTCTGCTGTTTGTCCGGCGGGGCAGGACCTATGTCTGCCTCCAGCCTGCCATGGCCCGGCCCCGGAAGGCGCTGGTAAAGGGCGTGTTCGGCGTGGGGATTCCGGCCTCCATCCAGAATCTGCTGAATGTCACCGGCATGACGGTGCTCAACAATTTCACCGCGGTCTTTGGCCCGGACGCCATTGCCGCCATGGGCATCTCCTATAAAATCAACATGATCCCCATGTATATCGCCCTGGGTGTGTCTCAGGGACTGATGCCGCTGGTGAGCTACAACTACGGAAGCGGCAACTGCGACCGGCTGAAAAAGGCCGTTGTTTTTGCGGAAAAGATCTCTCTGACCTTCTCCACCGTGGTGGCGGTGTGCTATTTCTTCGCCTCCGGTACGCTGATCGGCCTGTTTATGAAAACCGAGGCCGTGGTAGCTTACGGTGCCAAGTTTCTGCGGTGTATGTGCGTCGCCCAGCCCTTCCTGTGCGTGGATTTCCTGGCGGTGGGTGTGTTCCAGGCCTGCGGTCTGGGGCAGTACGCGCTGCTGTTCGCCGTTTTGCGCAAGATCGTGCTGGAGATCCCCGCGCTGTATATCCTCAACTATTTCGTCCCTCTGTATGGTCTGGCCTGTGCCCAGGCCGTGGCCGAGGTGGTGCTGGCCGCTGCCGCCGTGGTCATCCTGGTCCGGCTGTTCCGGCGGATGTCGGCGGAGGGTACGCCTCTACAGCCCCGCGCCGTGAAAAAATAATCATTTCCCTCTTTCCTTTTTCCATATTCCGGCCGATATATAGGGTAGAGAAACTGGAAAGGGGGCGGAATATGGGCATTCAACCTGTCTCCGGCGTGAGTCATGAGGACCAGACCGCGCCGGGCCAGACCGAGGACCAGCAGAACAGTCTGCTGGCGCAGTCATTGAAAAAGCAGGAGGAGAATACCACATCCCTCCACGAGATGATCAGGGACGCCAAGGAGAAGGCCGACGCCCAGCGGGAAAAGTTCAAGCTGACCAAGGTTACCCCCCGGTACGGCGACGCTCCCTTGGAGGCGTACGCCCGTCTCAGCCGGGCCAAAACCGAGGCCCAGGCCAGCTCCGCCGGGGGATATGCCCGCCGGCGCATCGCCCAGCTGGAGGCCGCCCAGCGCTCCGACCCGGAGCACGCCGACCAGATCAAGGCCGCCATCACCCAGCTGAAAAAGGCGGTGACCCGGGCCAACAAGAAAAAGATGGAGATCAGCCGGGAACAGCTGGCCCGCGCCCGCCAGAAGCGCATGATCCGGGAGAACAAGCGCCGGGAAGCCCAGCGCATCCGCCAGGAGCTGCGCAAGAATCAGGCCATGCGGGCCATTCGGGAGTCCGGGTACTTCAAGGAGACGGAGGTCGCCAACCGTCAGGCCGACCAGCTCACCGCCACCAAGATGGAGCTGCGGGCCCAGGCGGAGCAGCTGGGCTCTATGGTCTACACCTCCGTGGACGCCGCCGCGCAGGAGTATTCCGCCGCCGTGCAGACAGCGGAGGCGGTGGAGGCCCCTGTTTCCATGCCCCAGGTTGACGTACAGGCATAAGTAAAATCGCCCACCGTAAAGCGGCGGGCGATTTATTATGGGCAAAAACCCGGTCAGGCACATTTCAGGGGCGGGCATATGCCCGCCCCTGAAATGTGTAAGGGATGGAATTACATGATCTTGCGGAACAGGGCCTTGAAGTCCTCCACAGAGGCGGCCTTGGGGTTGCCGGGGGCGCAGGCGTCGGCGGCGGCGGACTGGGCCAGGAACTCTAGGTCATCCTCCTTCATGGCTTCCAGCTTGGTGGGGATGCCCACGTCCACGGACAGTTGGCGCACCGCGTCGATGGCGGCCTTGCGGTAGGCGGCCTGATCCATGCCGGTGGTGTCCACGCCCATGGCCTCGGCGATGTGCTTGAACTTGTCGCCGGTGGCGTCCTGGTTGTACTCCATGACGATGGGCAGCATCATGGCGCAGGCCACGCCGTGGGGGGTGTCATAGACGGCGCCCAGGGTGTGGGCCATGGAGTGGGCGATGCCCAGGCCCACGTTGGAGAAGGCCATGCCGGTGACGAACTGGCCCAGGGCCATGGCCTCCCGGCCCTCGGGGTCGTTGTTGACCGCCTTACGCAGGTTGGCGGCGATGAGCTTGATGGCCTCCAGGTTCAGGCAGTCGGCCAGCTCCCAGGCGGCTGCGGTGGTGTAGCCCTCGATGGCGTGGGTCAGGGCGTCCATGCCGGTGGCGGCGGTGAGGGACTTGGGCATGGTGGACATCATGTCCGGGTCCACGATGGCGATGTCGGGGATGTCGTTCACGTCCACGCAGACGAACTTGCGCTTCTTCTCCACGTCGGTGATGACGTAGTTGATGGTGGCCTCAGCGGCGGTGCCGGCGGTGGTGGGGACGGCGATGGTGTACACGGTGCGGTTCTTGGTGGGGGCCACGCCCTCCAGCGAGCGCACGTCGGCGAACTCAGGGTTGTTGATGATGATGCCGATGGCCTTGCCGGTGTCCATGGAGGAGCCGCCGCCGATGGTGATCATGTAGTCTGCGCCGCAGGCCTTGTAAGCCTCCACGCCCGCCTTCACGTTTTCGATGGTGGGGTTGGGCTTGATGTCGGAGTAGACCTCATAGGCCATGCCGTTGGCGTCCAGCAGATCGGTGACCTTCTTGGTGATGCCGAACTTCACCAGATCGGGATCGGAGGCGATGAACGCTTTTTTTACGCCCTTGGCGGCCACGAGGCCGGGAATTTCTTGAATAGCGCCCTTGCCGTGGTAGGAAATGCCGTTGAGTACGAAACGATTGACAGCCATGATGAACTACCTCCTGATGATATTCTTATGTGTTGGCTTCCTGATTTTGGGTCCTTATTGGTATCATACTCCACTTCTCGGCTCATCGTCAAGGATTTGACAGGGTAATATTTGGTGATGTAGGTGTCCATTTTCGTTCTTGGGAGTGGTAGCAAAAAACACCCCGGCACGGGCTGCCGCACGATGGCGTGCGGAGCGTGCCGGGGCTGCTTTTCAGAGGCTGGTCACAGCGCGCTGTGACAATTTTTGGTTAGAACTGCGGGTTGGCTATGGCGGCCTGGGCGGCGGCCAGCCGGGCGATGGGCACACGGAAGGGGGAGCAGGACACATAATCCAGCCCGATCTTGTGGCAGAACTCCACGCTGGAGGGATCGCCGCCATGCTCACCGCAGATACCTACGTGGATGCCGGGGTTGGTGGAGCGGCCCCAGCGGGCGGCGTTGGAGATCAGGCGGCCCACGCCGTGCTGGTCCAGCTTGGCGAAGGGATCGTTCTCGTAGATCTTCTTGTCATAATAGGCGTCCAGGAACTTGCCCGCGTCGTCCCGGCTGAAGCCGAAGACCAGCTGGGTCAGGTCGTTGGAGCCGAAGGAGAAGAAGTCGGAGTGGGGGGCGATATCATCGGCGCACATGGCGGCCCGGGGGATCTCGATCATGTTGCCCACCTTATACTTCATATCAGAGCCGGCCTCTTTGATCAGCTCGTCAGCCACGCCGGTGACGATGCTCTTGACATAGGCAAACTCCTTCAGCTCGCCGATCAGGGGGATCATGATCTCGGGAACGATGGTCCACTCGGGATGGCGGCTCTGGACGGCCAGAGCCGCCTTGATGACGGCCTTGGTCTGCATTCTGGCGATCTCGGGGAAGGTGACGCTCAGGCGGCAGCCGCGGTGCCCCATCATGGGGTTGAACTCGTGGAGGCCCGCGATGATGGCCTTGATTTCGGCCACGCTCTTGCCCATGTCCTGGGCCAGCTTCTCAATGTCGGCCTCCTCAGTGGGGACGAACTCGTGCAGCGGGGGGTCCAGGAAGCGGATGGTGACGGGCAGACCCTCCATGGCTTCGTAGATGCCCTCGAAGTCGGACTGCTGCATGGGCTCCAGCTTGGACAGGGCCTTCTCCCGCTGCTCCACGGTGTCGGAGCAGATCATCTCCCGGATGGCG
>CAJULJ010000053.1 GCA_910587395.1 uncultured Oscillospiraceae bacterium
CCACGCCGTTCCTCCCTCGCTTACTCCGCCCTAACTTACTCCGCCCTGAAATACAAGCCCATTGTACCACGTCCCGGCCCGGGCGGATAGGTGGAGGGGTTCCACCCATTTTAATCGAACGTATGGACATTTCCCTTTCCATGGTATATAATAAGGTCTGCCTGTGGAATGACGAGAAGGGGGGCACCAGATATGAAAGAGCGCGTTTGTGGGCTGAAGCATTTTGCACGTTTCTGGACTTCAGAAGGTCAGAAGCTGAGGAAGAAAATGTCTAACGCAAACAGAACGGAGCTTATAGGAATAAATGCACTGGAACGTGCTCTATTGAGGAGCCCTTTTACCAAACCAGACTTTAATTCAGGTGACAAAACTGAATCGTGGGATGGTTTTGTACATTTATATCGCAGTGGGATCTGGGGAGTAGCGCCCCTTGAGGGTAGGATACCAGTACAAATTAAAAGCACAGAACGGCCTTTTATCGGAGAAACGGCTTCGCATCGCATGAGGACTGACGATCTGCGTAACTACCTGGCTGATGGTGGCGCGATGCTTTTTTTAATTAGCCTGAATATTGCCGCTGACACAAGCAATATCTTCTATGCGAACCTATCAAAAGAATACTTGGAAACAACTTTATGCAATAATCAAGAGAAAAAATCTATTCCGATTCCCCTGCAAAGATTTCCAGAAAATCAGCCGGATGAAATGGTAAGAATCTTCCTTGCATTTCTTGAAGAACGCAACAAATCGGCAACTCCCGATGGCGGGCAGTTCACAGTATCCAAGGTTCAAAACGTGGTACATGGGAATGGTATTGCATCAAAAACTGACGATCTTTTGGGATGCTTGGATGACCATCTCAAAGAATATATCCTGAAAAAATTTGAGTGGTATAGAACTAAAAATATAGCGGTGCGAACGCCGCAGATTCTCCGCATGCTCCTAACTTACCCCAATGACGACATAGTAATAAGTAATTTCAACGTGTATAGGACAGAAGATGAGGAACCGTATGGGAATTCTCTTGTTGAATATTTTCAAAATATTGATCTTCAGTACATGACCGAAAAACGCAAATATCGGGAACAGAATTGGCATTTATTCATACAGTTTCTGGAGATGGCCCACAGCGCCCGCATAACTGTTAATAAATTGTGCTATGCGATACTGAAATATAGTGACGGAACCACAGTACAAATGATCAAAAATCAGATGGGGGAGATGGAATTTGAAAGGGTCTTAGACTATATTTTAGATGACATCATCCCCAGCGTCCCATCAGACCCGAAGCGGAAGCCACATGTTGTCTGCTCCTGGTAACGTGAACGCTGCAAGGGGACTGCTTTATGAAACAACCAGCTTAGATGGTTCGGATTTTCCGTCTATTCGATGTAGGCCGATTAGCCGTGAAGCAGAACCTCATGATAACGATTATGGAGATCACCATGAACCGAAAAGAGATCAGCGAGCTGAAACGCCGCTTCCGGCTGGGCAAGAACGCCATCAGCCACATCTGCGGCTGCTATGTGAACAGCCGAAAAGAAATCGTCTCCTACCTGAACGAGCCCCTGGATCGGATGCCCGAGGAGGAGGCGGAGAAATACTTAAACCTGCTGAAAAAGGCCCTGTCCGGCGCCCTGGGCCGGAACCTCATCGACATCGTGTTCTCCACCCGGCAGGTGGCGGACAGCGACGAACACCGCCGCCTCATGGCCCTGCGGGACTCCAGGCTGAAAGACGGTGAGGTGCGGCAGGAGTTCTATCAGGCGGTCATCGACAGCCTGGATATGGGCGAGAGCAATTACCTCATCCTGTTGGCCCACGACGCCTACGATGCGCCCCATCGGGGCAAGGACGATGAAATGCAGACGGATGCGGGCGACACCGTGTTCTCCTACATCGTGTGCTGCATCTGCCCGGTGAAGAACGGTAAGCTGGAGCTGGGTTACTGTCCCGGGGAGAACGAATTCCACAACTGTGCCCCCAGCCAGATCGTCTCCCCGCCGGAGCTGGGCTTCCTGTTCCCGGCCTTTGACGACCGAGCGGCCAACATCTACAACGCACTTGCCTACGCCCGCAAGCCGGACGAGCTGCACCAGGAATTTCTGGACGCCATCTTCCACACCGAGCCGCCCATGTCCGCCGGAGAACAGCGGGAGGCGTTCCAGACCGCCCTCCGGGAGGGGCTGGAGGGGGCCTGCGGCCTGGAGGTGGTGCAGGCCGTCCATGAGCATCTGACCGCTAAAATTGAGGAGCACCGGGAGGCGAAAGACCCGGAGCCCCTGGCCGTCACCGCGAAGGACGTGGCCACCATCCTGCGGGACTGCGGCGCAGAGGAACAGCAGATCGCCGCTTTCTGCGGGAAGTGCGGGGAGCTGTTCGGCGAGGATGCGGTCCTCAGCCCTGCCAACCTCATCGACAGCAAGCGGTTTGAGGTAAAAACCGCGGACGCCTCCATCTCCATTGACTCGGAGCACAGCTACCTGGTGGAGACGCGGGTGATCGACGGCAAGAAGTACCTCCTCATCCCTGCCGGCGAGGGGCTGGAGGTCAATGGGATGCCGGTGGACTGGGTGGATCAATAAATATACCTAACAACTTGATTTTTTGGTTATCACCATATATAATGCAGGGGATATTTGACCCGGAAAATACAAAACAGGAGTGATAACCATGGACGAGGAAAAGAAAGCCAGCGAGGCCACCGAGCAGGCCCCCAAAAAGCGGGGCGGCAGGAAGCCCATGACGGCGGAGGAAAAGGCCGCGGCGGCCAAAGCCCGCGCCGAGAGCAAGGCCAAGGCGGACGGCCTCAAGCCCACTGTCGTCGTGCAGTTCCAGGGCGCTGAGGTCGATCTGGACACGCTGGTGGAGGCGGCCAAGGCCGACTTCCGGCAGACGAAAAAGCGCACGCCCATCACCGATTTGAAGCTGTATGTCAAGCCGGAGGAGCGCACGGCCTACTATGTGGTGAACGAGAAATTCAACGGGAGCGTATCATTTCAATAGATCTGGCGCCTAAAATATCTGAAGCCCCACAATGCAGTTGCATTGTGGGGCTCCGTTTTTGTATTTTCAAATTAACCGTCCAGCACAATCCCCTGGCGGCAGCATTCCGCCAAATAGTCCCGGGGCTGGTAATAAAACGCGGAATTGTAATCGGAGAGCCGTTCGTCGATCCACGAGGAATAGACCTCCATCAGCGTTTCGATCACATCCCCTTCCCCGGACGCATCCTCGATCAACCGGGCATACACCTTACCCATGGTCCACACGTCGGGTACGGCATACCGGGCCTCGCCCACGTTGTCAAAGCTCCCGGCGGTCAGCCCAAATTCCCCGATGGCGTCGTCCGCCACCTTTTCAATTGGCTCGCAATGGAGTATGTCGGCATGGTCGTAAATCGTACGCACACCCGTTTCCCCCAGTGCCGCCGTGATATTCCCCCGCTTCCTGCGAAGGGTGCGGCCAAGCTGTTCAATCAGGGAACAGGTGAAAAACAGCGCGCTGTCATTTCGTTTTCCCATCGGTAACATAGCTCCTCTCGAACCGCAGGGCTGCCAGCGCCTTGGCGGTGTGAAAACTGATCTGATGGGTGGGGTGCTTAAACCTCGCCAGCTCCCAGAAGGCCGCACGACTGATCTCCCCATCCAAAAAGCTCTGGACATAGTTAAAAATGGTGTCGTCCGCCATGGGGCCCTCCACCACGTCGTAACTGTGGGGGACACCGCTGCGGCAGGCCGCGATAAAGTCCAGCCATTCGTCCGACATCTCCGGGAACCGCTTGACAGCCAGTTCCGCTTCGCTATCGAAGGAATAGACATTGACCACACCCTTCCCGCCAAACCGCACAGACCAGCGGACCGCCTGTTCCTCTATTGCGGTACAGTAGAACCCCCAGAAGAAATCCTTATGGAATTTCTGAACCCGGATCTCCGGGTATTCCACCTCCATCCGGCTCCCGTGGAACAAGGTGCGCATTAGACATCGACCTCCCTTCGGCAAATCTTATTATAGCCGCTTTTACCCGCATTCGCAACCATATTTATACCCGGCGGTTCACCAGCTCCCGCACGATTTCATCCCCCAGCAGCTCGCTGGTGCGGTAGATGTTCTGGCAGAAGGGCTTCAGGCTGAACGCCATCCCCGGATCGCCCTTGTCCAGCAGCACCCCGGTGACGGTGAACCGTCGGGCGGCTTGTTCCGCCCGAAGCTGTTCCAGATATTTCTCTGTCAGCTCGCACTCGCCGTCTGTGATAAATACGATATCGGCGTTTTCAAAGCCGCCCAGTTCCATCAGCAGCAGGGCCTGATCCATGGGCGTCTGAAAATCGGTGCCGCCGTCCAAAAATGTTTCAGCAACCCGCATTTTATCCTCCATGGAGTATTCTCCGGGCTGGAATACATCCACTTGAAAGCTTCCAGTCCCGGAGAAATGGATCAGAGCAAAATTGCGGCCACTGTCCGCCGCGATCTCCAGCAGGGTCAGGGCCACGGCCTTCCCCCAGGCAGCGGGATCGCCCTTTGTCGATATAGATTCGTCCAGACAGCAGATGATGTCCCCCATACCCTTGTAGATGGGCTCCCGGCGCTGGTACTGCTTGATCTGCCCCCGCTGGTATTTCCGCAGGAACAGCGGCATGGTCTGGGGTGAGGCCAGCATGGCCAACTCGGACGTGATGGCCCGGGACAGATCCCGCCCCAGCTCCAGGGAGTATTTCTCCCCCCGGCCATAGGCGTAGCCGTTGCGCTTGCCCTGGGCGAAGATCTCCCGGAACCGACCCAGGTATTTGGAGATATCCCTCAGCACCGGGCTTTTCCGTACCAGCGCCAGCCAACCGGCATTTACCTCGTTTTTTTCCAGGTTGCCGGGGTCGTCGTCCCAGGCCGCGACGATGCTTTGAACCTCCTCCGCCTTTTCAGCGGCGGAGCCCACCGCAGTAGCCACCACGGCGGCCACGGCCTCCCTGTTTTTCGCGGCGCCGGCGTCCACCAGCTTGCCCACAGCCTCCACCTGGCGGCGCTTGCTTTCCGCCTTGTTGGCGGCGTCAACCACAGATTGCTCCAACTGCTGGTCCCGCCCCTTCATGGCCCGCATCCGCTCCAACAGCCCGGCCAGATCGTTTTGGGCCTGCTTTTCGGCATTTTCCAGCTTTTCCAACGTGTCCAGCGCGTTTTTCTCCCCGCCGATGTGGTCAAGCAGACTGTCCAGCTCCCCGACGGTACGGGTGATGAACTCGGACGCTGCCTCATAGGCGGGCAGCTCCCGGCCCTCGCACACCGCCTTCAGCGTGGGGTAGTCCCCGCTCTGGGTGATGTGCTCCAAAATGGGGGCGTTGAACTTCCGGGCAGATGTGGAAAGCGTATCCTCCCCGTTCTTCCTGGGCATCAGGGAGTAGAAGGACTGGAACACGTCCCGGGACAGGGCCGGGAAGGAGGGCAGCGTTTTCGCCGCCTCCCCCTCGGTCTGCTCCAGACTGTCGTCGCCGTTCCGCAGGTCAGCGTAGATGCTGTCCTCCAGTTTGGTGGAACGCAGCACCCGGTCTGTGGCCGGTCCCTCCCCGGGCCGCTCTATGGCGGCCCAGGGGGAGCGCAGGACATCCTCAATGGTTCGGTAGGGCTTTCGCATCACGCATCCCCGCCCTTCTCACGGCTCTCCATCCACTGCCGCAGGACGTAGACGGCCTGGGTGTGGTCAAAGCCCAGCTCCGGGAACTCCCGCTGGAGATAGGGAACCGCGCCGTACATATTGGTGACGCCGGACTCCCGCAGGCGGTCTAAGTAGTCAAAATATTTTTTCATGTTTTTTCACATCCCTTTTGATAATTTTGTCCAGCATCCAGCCAGGGAATAGTCCCATTCGATGGTGCCGTCCTCGTATTGCCGGACGCCCACAGCTACCAGCGTCCAGCCGTCCTTTACCCGTTTCATGGCTGCCCGCCCACTGGGATAAACGGCAGTACATTCGTAATCGCAGCCGCTGCGGTTGCGATAGACCTGCCCAACGGTGGGGATAAGTAGATCCATTCTCAATTTACCCCCTGGGCATCCTCCGCCTTGGCGTAGGCGTGCAGATACATATTATAGTCCTTGTCCCTGGTAATGAGCCGCACCCAGAAATCGCAGGTCTTGCCCTCCAGGTAGAAATTGAACCCATCGGCCAGCCCAGCACCCACCTTTGCTTCCGGGTGGCACCAGCAGAACTGCCGCAGGGCGTTCAGGTCGCGCAGGGCGTCATAGGCCGTCAGCTCGGCGTAGGTGCGGTCGATCTCATCCGCCATTTTCGGCGTTCCCATATCCCAGTTGGCATTCTGAACCGTGTTCCACCAGCGGTAATCATCATAATCCGCCCGGATGTGGCAGATCTTCCTGCGGGGTTCGCCCTTGCTGGGGCCGTCGGCATCGTCCAGATCCTCAAACACCTCGGGGAATGGGCACATAGTCTTCAGTCTGCCCAGGATACCGGTGTAAGCGCCCGTGTTGAGATATTCCTCCGCCTTTTTCCGAAGCCATGCGGCGATCCCTTGACCGCACATGGAATCATCCCCGCACTTCCTGGCCTCACAAATGGAGCAGACGTGCACATCATTTTTACCGGCCAGCTCAGCGCCCAGCCACGCGGCAAAGCCGTACAGGGCGGGCTGCACAGCGCCGGGCTTCATGCTTTCGGCGCAATCGCCGCACACCACATGGCCGGAGATCACATCTTTTTTGCATAATAAACAGGTTGGCATATTCATTTCTCCTAAAATAATGTCAGTTGTCCATTGGGTCCTTCATTGAGCGGCGGGGGTGCCGGGGCATCCGGCAAACCCATTGGTGACTGTTCAGTCCGTGGGGGTGTTTGCCCCAAACGCTGAATCTGCCGCTGCTTTGACGCAAACAGCGCATCAATGTTTTCCATCGCCAGTTTCATCCGCTCACACTGTATCCGCCCACACCAGGTTTCATGATACAGCGCCGGCGTCAGCCAAAGCTCCTGTTCCGAATCAGGAGCAATCAGCAGCGGGGAACTGCCGGCCCCCACCAAAGGATGCCGGAACGCATCCGCCACCACAACATAACCCGCGCAGCCCAAAAGCGACAATTGGATATAGCACATCATTGCCGCCGTTCGGTCAATGTCCTGCGCCACATAGAGGGACTCGGTTGAGCCAAATTCCCTGCGCGCCATAATATTCCGCCCGGCAATCAGCAGGGCCCCGGCACCGCAGCATGGGTCGTGGATGCCTACCCAGCCCTTTTCCGCAATGCGTACCTCAATACCGCTTAACTGCATTTCCGCCACCATTCGACTGACGCCATAAGGGGTAAAGAACTGGCCCTTCCAATGGCTGCCCAGATTTAGGCGCATGAAAATTTCGCCGAGGAAATCCTGTTCCGGGTCAGCCTCCAACGCATTCACAATCAGAGCAAACAGCTGGGGAAAAATCTGCTGTTCCCTTTTTTTGTACTGCTTGATGATGTTCAGATATTCCCGCTCCCGGGCATCGTGCGTTGTTCCTTCCAGGTCAAAGGCATTCGAGATCGCAATGGCGGACATTGTGACAAAATCCGTCCAAGCCTGCCAGTTGCTTTTGACATTGCACAGTTGGGAAAACAGGCTGACGAACTCTTTCTGGCAATCCTTACATAGGGCTACGTGGCCCATCACAATTCAAGCTCCTTTCCCAAATTGGCATGGCGGGAGGGTCGCCCCTCCCGCCATGCGTTCCGTCAGAACGGCAGGTCGCCGTCGTCGTCCGCCAGATCCGCGAAGCTGTCGCCGCCGAGTCCGAAGCCCTCCGGCAACTGAAAATCGTCGTCTTTCCCGGCCTTGGCCTTGTCCCCGGCGTTCTCGCTGTCCTTGGGCTTGCTGTCGCCAAAATAGACGCTGGACGCCAGGATCTCCGCGCTGCGGCGCTTATTGCCCTCCTTGTCCTTCCAGTCCCGGAGCTGGAGCCTGCCCTCCACCACGGCCATGCGGCCCTTGGCGAAATACTTGCTCACAAACTCGCCGGTGGAACGCCACGCCACGCAGTCGATGAAGTCGGTCTCCCGCTTATCGGTCTCCTTGTTCTTGTAGTCCCGGTCCACCGCCACGGTGAAGCTGGCCACGGCGGTGCCCGCCTGGGTGTGCCGCAGCTCCGGGTCACGGGTCAGACGGTCCATCACAACGATGTGGTTCAACATAACATTTTTCCTCCTTATTTTTATTGCAGCGCCGCAAGCTGCGCCAGCGGCGTGCAGGTGAAGCCCACCGCCTCATGGGCCTTCCGGTTGATCTGCTCCAGATCCGCCAGCAGGGTATCCGTCAGAGACTTCTCGGCGTCGGACTGGGCGGCGGTCGCCAGCTTCTGCTGCTGGTGGTACAGCCGCAACAGTTCCCCCCGCAGCTTGATAAGCGCCTTGCTGCCCGCGACGGGTTTGTCGGGGTCGGCACTGTTGGCGTTAAATTCCCTCTGCACGTCCAGGACCATGGCCCGGATGCTGTTCACCTTGTCCTGCATGGGGTTGACGCACATACGCTCCAGCACGGATTCCACCGCGGGTCGATCCCCCGGCTTCTGCCACAAGTAGTTCTTCAGCGCCAGCAGATCCTGGGGCTCCACCCGGTCATGGCCGGACAGCCACGCCTTGGCCTGGGCGATGGGATAGTAGTTGAGATACTTGCGGTCAGAGACGGAAATCCCGTCCTTCCTAAGCTGGCACAGGATGTCGTCCGCCAGTTCGTTCACGGCGTCGGGCACGGGGATGGCCGCCACCTCGCCCTGCATCCGCTCCAGTTCATCCAGGGTGATGGACGCGGTGATCTGTCCCGCGCGCCCCGCCTGCTTGTCCGCCAACACCGCCAGCCGCTTGGCGCGGTCCGCGATGTTGTCCGTCACCACTTTCAGCTCCAGCCGGTCATAGAGGGCCTCCAGGATCTTCTCCTGGGGGTCGTTGAAGTTGGGGATCTCATTGGACGCCGCGAAGAAGGAGATGGCGGGGATGGGATAAGTACGGCCCTCGTTGGTGTATTTGCGCTCGTTGAGGGCGGTGAGCAGGGAGTTCAGCACCCCGTCATTGCACTTGAAGATCTCGTCCAGGAACACAATGTCCGTCTCGGGGAGCTTGCCGGAGGTGTTCACCTGGGGCTGACCGGTGTAAAGTGCCGCCAGGGCCGCCCGGTAGGTTTCCAGCTTCCCGGTGTGCTTTTTCAGCGTTTCAAATATGTCCGGCGTGTCTTTCTGCCCGGGCAGGCTGTCCACCAAACACTTCAAATTGAAGCGCAGGTTTTTGTAGACATCATCGCCATCCGTGGCAGCCTCCGGCACATTGCCGGGGAGCAGGCTGGACAGGTCGATGCGCCCGAAAAGCTGTTCCTCATCGGTCTGCTTGGACAGCAGGCGCTCAAACTGCCGGGCGCCGGTGATCCGGGCGCGGAACTGGTTGATGGCGTAGCTCTTGGCCTGGCCGGGCGCGCCCAGGATGAACAGGTTCTTCCGGGTGAGCAGGGCGATGGCGATAGCCTCCACCAGCTCCTCTCGCTCCGCCACCTGGGCGTTCACGTCGGCCATGACGGCCAGCATACGGTTGCGCAGGGTTTGCTTCTTTTGATTCGGCATGGTTTTTCTCCTCTCATTCCACCGACAAATCGATTACTTCCACGTACTCGTTGTAGCATTGTTCACATGACAGGTTGTTTTTGGGCTGATGTCCCATCACTTGCAGCAGGGCGGTGTATAGCAAAGCGTCCCGCTCCGTCCGAAAAGGCGCTGTCTCCAACTCGCAGCCACAGAGTACGCAATGCTCCATGACCACCGCCCACCCAGAGCCGCCGTCAAGCGGCATGACCTGATAGCGTCAGGCAGTCTGGCGCAGTTTCTCTACCGGCATATGGAACAGCGGCACAATTCCAGCACAAACCTCATTTCCCCGGTCTCTCAGGCGCGTGTTCTCCGCACGCAGCCTGGTCAGCTGCCAGCGCAGATACTTCATGTCCGCGTTCTCCTCCTGCTCCAGCTCATGGATGCGGGCCCGCAAAAGCGCAGTCCTCCAATTCCGGTTGCCCCGATGGATGAAGAAGGACAGATACCGCCGAAAGCGGTCCAACGCCACCCTCATACGCCGGCGCCCCCTGGATAGACGGGCACGGGCATAATGGTGTAGCCCAAGTACCCGTCGCTGTCCACCTCCTCAAAGCTGAAACAGATCAAATCCCCCTCCGCGTAGGACGTGGTGTAGGTGGGCGTTACCTTGAACGAAGAATTGGCGCCCACGTCGTCCAGCATTTTTCGGATCAGGACGCTTTTGTCGCTGGAGATACCCAGCGCACTGTTGTTCCTATCACACGATCCATCGTAGATGTAATACAGCACGTACAGCTTTCCCGTTTCATCGGGAACGGACGGGCTGACAGGCTCCAACACATCCAACGGCAGGCATTTTGTGCCTTCTTCCCCAAAATCGCACTGGGCCGTAGGGGCCTCATTATCCTCAGAGCGGATGGCGAGGATGGTACAGAACAGCTCGCCATTGTACTCCCGGGAACACCAGGCTGTGCCGCCGACGGCAAACACTTTACCTCCGGCTAAAAAGGTCTGGCCCGCTTTATCAAAAACCATATTTTTTCCTCCTCTGCATTACGCCGCCAGATAGTCCCGGTAGAGTTCGCTGTCCTCCCGGATGGCGTCCAGGGAGATGACCTTCCCCCGCCGGAAATCCTTGGGCGCGCCGGTGATGCCGGTGAGACGGCGCACCTCCTTGCAGTTGAGCAGCTCGTACTTCAGCTGGGCGTAGATGCGCTTCTTCAGATCCCCCTTGGCCGGGTCGTAGGTATCCACGCAGCGGATCAGCCGGATGGCCAGCTGCTGGTACACATCGTCCCGCTCCAGGCGCGCGGCCTGGAGCAGCGACCAGTTCTGCCGGATCACAGTGTCAATGCAATGGAGGTGTTCCTCCACAACGCGGTTGCGTTCGGTTAAATAAATGATGTTATCCATTTTTATGGCTCCTTTGTATTTTGGGGGCCGGGAACGGCCCCGATGTGTGTTGGCGCTTTCGGACGGCGGTCAGCCATCCTGTGTCAGCCCTTCTTTTTCAAGCTGCCGCCAGTACTCCGCCTCCAGCTCGCTTTGCGGCGTATAACGGTGGATATCCTGGTTGACACACTGACTCGCATAGTAGTGCAGCACACCGCACAGCTCGCCCATGATCTTCTCGCTCTCCAGATCCCGCCTCAGCGTTTTCAGGCTGCCGATGTGAAGGGAATAGCACCCGAGTTCATCAAACTTGCCTTTCAGGTAGCAGCTGATATAGATGCCCTCACTGCCATAACTAAGGACGGGTACAAAATCAAACTCATAAGCAGTGATCTCCGCTTTTTCATTCATGCCTTCCTCGTGCTCACAGGGCAGATGGTAGTCCAGGATGGCCTTGGCCCGGTCAAAATCGCCGCTGGCCTCCGCCAACCGGATCGCCCTGCTGAACAGGCTGCCGCCGGTGTCCCGGAGCACCTCGGTATGCTTCTCCGGCGGGAAATTCTTTTCCAGCCAAAGCCAGGCCTGTTCCCGGTCCCAGTCGTTAAACAGGTTCAGAAATTCCCTGCTGCGCTGGAACTGGGATTGGTTATCGTGCCAATTGTAGAACTCGCCGCGCTCCAGACCGGCGCAGTAGTAGTCCAGGATCACTTTATAGGGGCGGGCGGTCTGCACCGTGTCATAGACCGCCTTCATCAGATCGTCCCCGGCCAGGCCCTTCGGGACCTCAATGACCTCCTCCAGTTCACCGCCGCAGTTTTTGCAGCGGCCCATCAGGCTCACGCCCCGGCACTCGCTGAGCTTGAAATAGTTCAACGCCCAGCCCGTGGGGATAAAGTTGTCGTTGTAAAAGTTGGCGGCGGCATCAGGCCTGCCCACCAGGTGATGGCAGCATCCACAGTATCGGTTTATCATGCTCATTCTTCCTTTCTTTTCCCTTCAACATCAGCCGGCTGTACCCGCGCACGGTCAAAAGAGTACAGGGGGATCACTTTGCCATAGTTCAAATAATAAAAATAATAGGGATTCAGGCCGTCGTCGATCTCAATGACCTCCCCGTATTCCAGTTCCACCCCAATATTGAAAAAGAGATTTTCCATAGATTCCTTCTGCGCGGCGTCATAGAACTGCCTGGCGGTCAGGCCGAGGGTCGTTTCACAGCGCAGCTGGTAGCGGGACGCCGAGGCGGAGACAGACGCGTCCGGCCTGTAGTCCCTCCGATTGAGGCGCCAATCCAGGAACTCGTGCTCCTCATCCACAAAGCCGTAGACGCGGCACGCCGGCGGCGAGATCAGCCGGGGGCACCACTTAGGCGGCTTGTACTTGGGATCGGACGAGCGGAACCGCTTGGCTTTCCGCTTTTTAGGGAAGCCGTTGCAGTAGCGGGTCTGGATAAGGCCCGTCCCCACCGCCTCGTGGTACGGACAACTGGGGCAGGACGGCTTTGGGAAGGTGTATTTCTGCTTTGCCATTTACGGGCCCTCCCCGACGATGCCCCGGCGGGCATCCTCCGCCAGTTGCTCCATCCATTCACAGACAAATTCCCGGTCGCTTTCGTGAAACAGCGATAAGAACAGGCCGGTAAAGCAGTCCATGCCACCCGGCAGGCGCTCATTGCTGTCCAGCCACATCTGGAACGTCCGGCGTGGACTGGGCGGGCAGCTCATCCCCGTAGCACAGGCGCTTCCCGCAGACACGGCACCGGCCAATCCGGCACAGGTAACGTCCCTCTTCCGGCTCCAGCGTGGTATACTCCAGATCAAAGCCGGTAAGCTCAAAATTACATACAAGATGGTGAATCCGCTCGTCCAACTCACCCGTTTTCCAGTCAACACAGGTGCATAACGGTTCCTCACGCTCACAGTCCCGCATCATGCCGCCTCCTCGTTTTTCATTTTTTCGCACAGATCAATGACCTTCTGGCACTGATCCATCTCAAACCCACCGATGTGGGCGCGGCCGTCCGGCAGACGCAGCGCCTGCGCCAACCAACGGTACGCCCCTGTCCGGCTCATCTGCCCGCTTTTCCAGAGCACATCGAACCTGCGGTGGGCTTCCATCCGCTTCAGCCGCAACACCTCGTTGGCCACGTTGCCAAGGGCCCTGGTCGAACCCTTGTGGCAGCCCACCCGGGCGTTGCAGTTCTGGCACTGGTAGACAAACTCGCCCTCCATGCCCAGCCGCCGGGTGGACTCGCCATAGACGGCGCTGGCGGGGATCAGTTTGATCACGCCGCCGCAATAACGGCAGATATCGTTCTCTTTCAAACGCCGCACCCCCTATGCCGCCTTCTTGGCGGTTTTCGGCTTGGCGGTCTTGGTTTTCTTCGCGGCCTTTTTCGGGGCGGCCTTGGGTGCTTCCTTCACTGGCGCCGGCGCAGCCGCAGGCTCCCGCATGGCGGTCTGCATATAATAGGCGTGCTCCGTGGACAGGTCCAGCATCCCCGCCTGGGCGATGCCCAGGGTGGCGGTGCCGGACAACGAGCGCAGGCAGGCCGTCAGATCCGGGATCAGATACCAGTATTCGCCCCTGGGAATCCCCGTCAGCGGGGCCGTGTCCAGACACTCGCTGGCCGAAGCCAGCTCCCCCTTGCAGGAGAAGGTGATCCGCCCGCCGTCAAAGGCCAGCTTCACCCGGCCCTTGGGGTCTACCGCCGCCACGGTTTTCAGCGTCCGGCGCAGGTTGGCCACATCGGTGAGCACCGTGAACTGGTTGCGGATGCTGCCCATGAGCCGGTCCGTGTCCATGTAGTCGCCCTCCATCAGCCGGGCGCTGAGCTTAAAGCCCTGCCGCATGAACACCAGGTTCTTTCCGGCGATGCCCACATAGAATTCGTCCTCGTCCTTACACAGTGCCGCCAGCTTCTCCAGGGAGCTGGCGGGCAGAAGCAGGTTGATATTGCCGGTGGATTTGTCGTCGCCCTGGGCGGGACCATGCACCGGCCGTTATAGCCCGCGCCCTTCAGGCCTTTCTGGGTAAACATCAGGTTCACACAGCGCATCAGGGGCTTGTCCTTGTCCTCCGCCGTGGCAAACATGGTGTGCCGGGCCATGGACGGGATGCCAGACAATTTTACCGTGTCCTCCGGAAAGGGGATCTCCAGCTTGGGGAAGCTGCCCCGCTCCCAAATGGCGACGTCATACCCGGTCTGCCCGCCCCGCAGGGAGAGCACCGGGACGCCGGGCGTTCGTTTCAGCTCCACTGTGTCGCCGGGAAGCCGTTCCAGCATCCCGGCCAGCAGCTTGGCATCCACAACCAATGCGTCGTCTTCCGCCGTGGGGCACGACAGCGACTGCTCCAGCGCCGTCTCCAGGTTGGTGGCGGTGAGGGTGAGGGCGCCTGTGGCGGCGTTGGTTTCCAAAAGCGTGCCCCGCAGCGCCTCCACGGGGCTGTCTTCCGGGGCGATGGCAGCGGCCCGCTGAGCGGCGCTCAGCAGCTCCGCCCGGTTTATCGTAATCTTCAAAAGTACCTCCTTTACGCAGCAAAGCCGTCGAGGGTGAATTGATCTTCGTCCACGACAGACTTTTTCGGTTTCTTTTTCTTCTTTTGTTCTTCCAGCGTCCGCTCCAACAGGCCGTCGAACTCTTTTCGCTGGGTGCGGGTGCTGGTGTCCTTGATGGTGGGCGATTCCTGCGCCGGGAGTGCCGCGGCAGGTTGAGCCACGATCCGATTGCGCCGATCCGGGTTGATGACCGCCATCTTTTTGAAGGCGGCGGCAATATCCTCCACATTGTCCTTGATGCCCAGGGTCAGCTCCTTCGCCATCTGGGAGGTCAGATCCCGCACGTCGCTCATGGCGGCAAGGCCCTCCTCGGACAAGGTGCCCTCGATGATGCCCGCCACCGCCAGCTTGGACGCCATCAGCTTCATGGCCTTGGCCTGCACGGTGTCCTTGTAGTACAGCATATAGACCTCCACCCGGGGCGCGGTCTGGTTGATCCGCCAGGAACGGCGGGACGCCTGCCGCAGGGTAAACAGGTTGAAGCCCATGCTGTAGAAAATGAGGGTGGTAAACGCATTCAAATCGAGGCCGGTTTCCATACATTTTGGATTGGTGATGAGCACCTGGAGCCCCGCGCGCACCCGTTTCTCCACCCATGCTTCCCGCTTATCCGGCGGGACGGTGGGCGGTAGGATCTCTGTGCGGTAACCCTCCTGGGTCAGCAGCTTCACCAGCTTCTGCTGGGAATCCGTGCGGGTCCAACTGGTGTAGATCAGCACCCGCCCCCCGGCGGCCACCTTTTCCCGGACAATTTCCAGCACCTTCTCCTCCTTGGGGAGGATGTCGTCAAAGCCAGCCACGCTGGCAGGAGACAGGATCACGCCGCCGTCGATGGGGTGGACGATCTCAGGCTGGTCATAGGGCTGGTCCGGGTAGACGGTGAGCAGGTTCAGGTAGGCGGACAGCAACTTGTTGGCTATCTTGGGGTCAGTTTTCAGCACCTTGTGCAGGATGTGTTCGGCCTGTTTGTAGCCCTCCCGCACCTGCTCCGGCATTTCCAGCGGTACGGGGATCTCCTCGTAGTCCGGCAGGTCTTTCCCCATATCGGACAGCGAGAGGAAAGAGGTGTATTCCAGCAGGAACCGGGAGTACACCAGCGGGGACACGCCGGGCAGCTTTTTGCTTCGGACTTTCCGCTTGGTGGTGCGGCGGTTGGAATTGTAGTCCGCCTCCAGCAGTTCATAGGTGTTTTCCACCACCCCATACTCCTCATCGAACCATGCGGGCTTGCGGTAGGGCTTGTCGTCTTTCCGCATCAGGCCGGGGGTCAGGCGGTAGAGCAGGTGGAAAATGCCCGAGCTGTACCCGTTGATGAGGGTGGCCGTCATGCCCACGAACAGCCTGGACACGCCGAACAGCTCACCCATGGCGTCCCCCTGGCCGCTGGCGTTGTTATACTCATGGAGCTCGTCACAGAGAAATCCGTCGATCCGGCCCCGGTACTTTTTCTTGATGTAGGTACTTAGGGCATACCGTCGACAGGCCCCCCGCACAGGCTCGTAGCCGTCCGGGTTGGCCTCGATCTCCTCCAGGCGGGCCAGGACGCGCTCATTCTTTGTCTTTTGGCGGTGCTGCGCCGCCTTCGGGCGGTACACCCAGCCGTAGTCGGTGATTTTCGCCCATGGGATCGTCTGTCCGGGGTTGATGGCGGACCAAAGGGGTGTGCCGCAGTTCGCACAGTAACGGTTGCCCCGATGCTCCTTCATAAAATAGAACTGATCCGCGTTCACCTCGTATTTTGTGCCGTCATCGCTGATGGTCATTTTCACCGCTTCCCCGCAGTCCGGGCAGCGGAAGCCGTGCGTCCGGCGGTGGTAGGTTACAGCGGGATAGCGCATATAGCCGTCCCGGGCCTTCTCCTTGCTGAACACGGCGTACACGCTCTTGTCCCCGGCCTGATACGCGGCATACAGCCGGTCCAGGTCGGTGATGCTCTTGACCACCATGGCAAAGGTATTGGGCAGGGTCTCGCCGATTTCCCGCACCCACTTTTTCGTGACGTGGGAGGGGGCCATGATGAGGTTGAAGGTCTTGCCCCGCCCCTCCAAAGCGGAGTGCATCCCCTGGAGCGCACCCAGGGCCGTCGCGCCGATCTTCGTCTTCCCACTACCACATTCGGCCACAATGAGGGCAATTTTTTTACGGGCTAACTGCCGCTTGGTGGCCTCGGCCACCGCCAGCTGGGCGTCATACAGGGAGTACCCCGCCTGGGCCATGATGGTGTCATTGACGGCCAGCACCTCCTCGCTCAACGGCTCCGCCGCCGGGTCGAACAGGGGCTGGAACTGGCTGCGGATGCGCTGGGCCACGGTGGCGCCGAAGGTGTTGAGGTATCCGGTGACGTTCTCCACGCCGTCAAAGCCGTCCGGCTGGCCGGGGGCCGCGCCGGGGATGACGATGGCCCCGCTTTTCAGGCCGTCCTCCAGAATTTCCACCACGTTGGCGTCCTCCGGCTTCAGCTTCAGCACATAGGCGTCCAGCTTTTCCCGCAGGGAGACCACCTCCAGCTGCCGCAGGTCGCCCCGGGCGGTGAGCTCGTCCAGCACGTAGTCCCGGAATGCCGGAACCAGCGGCGCAGCAGTCTTGCGGTCCACCTCCTCAAACAGGCGGTCCCGATCCCCGGCGGGGCAGAAGATGTAGCACTTCCGGGGCTGAAGCTCCTGCTGTGTGCCTGTCTCTGCCCCATCGTCGTCCCCGCTGTCGTCCGCGGGCGCGGCGATGATCTTGTCGTCGTTGGCCATCAGCGTGGCGGTGGCGTAAACGCCGTCATGGGCCAGCTGCCTGCGGTAGCCCTTGGACCTGCTCTTGAGCGTCCGCTTCACGTCGTTCCGCACCGCCTCAACGGTGCCGCCGCCGTAGATGGCGTCAGACATGGCCCGCACCATCTCCGGGTAGCCGCCAAAGCGGATGGCGGTGATGGTGCTGTTCTCCCCGTCCTTCTCCAAAATAACGGTGTCCGCATAGGCGGTGAGCCGTATCTTGGAGCCGCCGTCGAAATAGGACAGCTCAATCAATTTGCTTAATGACATTCATTCGCGTTCTCCTTTCTGTCTTGGACACAAAAAAAGACCGTGACGCCCACATGGGGCAATTCACAGTCTTCAATGGTCCGTATTTTGTTATTCCAGGCCGCATCAGTCCGGCGGAGGGCATACTTCGCCCCCTTTCCACGCCGTTCCTCCCTCGCTTACTCCGCCCTAACTTACTCCGCCCTGAAATACAAGCCCATTGTACCACGCCGGGTCCCGGGCGGATAGGTGGAAACAATCCAACTATATTTGCGAAAAAAACTATATTAAAAAGCGTTAATCAATAAAAGTACGGGAGTATTTGTGATGAGCAAATACTCCCGTATTGTTTTCCGGCACGTCTATCTCCCAATAACCCTCATGTTTAGAGGTAGTGACAATTGGCTTAATGCGCTGTCAACAGGCAACGAATAAGCAACGTCCCCATAATAGTGTGTGTATAGCGGCCGGTAAAACATCACTTTAAAACTTGTGCACCTTAAAACAATGTCAATAACCTAACAAGGAAGCGCTAAGAATTATCGTAAAATAGAATAAAA
>CAJULJ010000054.1 GCA_910587395.1 uncultured Oscillospiraceae bacterium
TCATTGGGAACGGGATGCTGACCATCGCCTTTGAATGAGCCAGCGAGACCGGGGGCAGGGCCGCAAGGCCCTGTTTGCCGTTTGTGGCCCCGTGTGGCGCGCCCTCTGGGTGGATGGGCGTTTATCCCTCCGCCACCGCTGAGGCCCACTGTGGCCAGCGACATGGGGCGGTGTGACCGCTTCCTGTTCTGTTTTCAAGGTGCTTATATCAACGGGGCGGCGATTGACTCCCCCGGTGCCGATGGGTAGACCCATGAGCGCCCGCCCCGGTGGGGGCGGCTGGACTTGCACCAGCGGCGGCGAATGCCGTCGGCCTTGCGGGCGTTAGTTTTCTTCCTGCTCCGCTGGTTCGTAAGTATCGCAGCCAGCTACGGAAATGTTTACGGCCTCCCCGCCGTAAGAGCAATGACCGTCAAGCCAGAACTCACAATCGGAACGGATGCATTTAATTTCAAGCATCATACTTTTTCCTTTCTGCCCTCGTGACCTCCAGGGCGGAGTTTTCAATACTGAAATTTTTCAGCGTATATTTCCCGTCCCCTCCCTTTTTGCATCCGCAAAGAGAATCGATTGCTGTTACCCAATGTAGCGTACAAATTCCAATGGAGCCAGGTTGCTTGTGATGTCGGAGAAATTTACAGTTATAGCACTTTCCCATTGACTTACCCCCCGGTGACTTCGCGGACTACTTTACGGATAAGTCCGAAACGATCAAGAGTGGTCCAGGAATCAAACAGGGTCACAACATGACCAGCCATAGGGGGATACTGGGAAATATGCTGGTCAAATTCTTCTGGTGCGGAATAGCTGAATGTGCATATGAGCTTTCCATTCCTATCTCGCTCAGTTCCTTGATAACGCTTCTCAAAGTACATTTTCGCACTCCTTTGCCCTCGTGACCTCCGGGGCGGGCCTCGTATCAATCGCAGAAGGGGCGGAGCTGGCCGTTCCAGCACTCCCACCAGTTGCGCCCGACGTTGAACCGGATGTAGTGGTAGTCCGTGGCGCAGTAGACTGGGCGGCGGTCGATTTTCTTCCCAGTCCGGCGGAGCTGGTGGTGCCGGTTGACCTCGTACTCGTCAATCTCATGCAGGATCGTAATCTTGCTTCGGTCAAAGCCGAATTCGCTGCAAACCCAATCCAGGGCCTCGGCATCGGTCATGTAACGCGCTGCGCCACCTGGGACGCTCTCGGCCAGTTCAGCGTAATCCGCCTGGGCAATGTTGTGGGTGTCCTCGTAGGGTTTCCACTCCTGCTCTCGCTCCAGCTCCTTCTTCAGGCGCTCAATTTCGATGTCGCGGCGGGTGATCTCGGCGGCCTGGGCATTCTGCGCTTTGAAGGTGGCCATGTTGACCTCGCGCTGGATGCGCTCGGCGATCCCGTCGGCGTTCTTCTTGTAAGCCTTGCAGAAGGCGTCCTTGTCGCCGTCGAAGTCCATGTAGGCCCGTTCGATGGCCTCATACTGTACCTGCGTGGGGTAGAAGCCGGTGCGCTCCTCAAATTCCTCGATCATCATAATCGATTGCCTCCTTGATTTTTTTGCCTTACTTTGTTATCATGGAGGCGGCCGGGTAAGGCTCCCGGTCGCCCCTCTGGGGTTGGGTGGCGGTTGTCCTTGGTCGGGGGCCGCCGCCCTTTTTACTTGCTGACCGTCATCGCTTCGAGCTTTTTGACCAACTCATCCAGGTCTTTGCAGCTCCGGGCCAGTTCGAGCAGCTGGAGCCTTTCGGCTTCCCGTGCCAGCTTTTCAATGACCTCGGCGGCGTTTGCCATTTCGTCCACGTCCTCACTTCCTTTCGTAAGGGGCTGGCCGCCCCTGCCTTACAAGTATCAGTATAAACTAAACGGTTGAAAATGTCAACCCTTTATTTTAACTTTTTCGTGGAAATTTGAAAAATTTTATTTGACTTTTGAAAAGGTTTAGTTTATACTCTGGCATATGGAGGTGAGGCTATGACAGCACGCCAGATTGTCGAGATGGCCACGGGGTATTGTGGGGTATCGAACTCCGAGCTTGCCCGGCGCCTTGGCTGGTCTCCGCAGCTGTTGAACAAACGGCTGAACACGGGGAAGTTCACAGTGGAGGAATGGGAGAAGATTGGGGAGGCCCTTGGAGCAACAGCGGGGGTCAGGTTCAAGTTCCCGGATGGCACAGAAATTTGATCCCTGCAAAAAGAAAGCCCGGACGCCAGGTGAGCGTCCGGGAGGGGAGAGCAGGGGCATATTCCATTTTAAGCAGGGAGGCCGTGCCGGGCCTCCCTGCTTTTTTCTGTCCATGTACAGCCCCCGCGCCCATCCAGGCCCGCCAAGCCCGATGGACAGTGAAATCCTAATCAAGCCGCTCTCCTTATGGCCGGAGTATAGCACGGGCGGTCTGCTGATTCTGTTAAAAAATGGGGGATTGGATGCACCCACCTATGCACCCCAAAACTCCGTTTTAAGGGCTATGCACCCCGGATGCACCCCAATTATTCTTGTTTTTCTTGGCCCTGTTTTGTCAGACTTTGCTACATGGAAAAACCCCGGAACCGTTGCGGCTCCGGGGTTTTGCAGGAATATCAACGCTTGGAGAACTGAGGCGCGCGGCGGGCGGCTTTGAGGCCGTACTTTTTGCGCTCCTTCATACGAGGGTCGCGGGTCAGGAAGCCGGCGGCCTTCAGGGCGGGGCGGAACTCGGGGTCCATCTCCAGCAGGGCGCGGGAAATGCCGTGACGCAGGGCGCCGGCTTGGCCGGTGACGCCGCCGCCGGTGACGGTGGCGGTGATGTCCACCTTGCCGATGACGCCGGTGGTGTTCAGGGGCTGGCGGACCACCATCTTCAGGGTCTCCAGGCCGAAGTACTCCTCGATGTCGCGGCCGTTGACGGTGATGGTGCCGGTGCCGTTGGGGAACAGGTGGACGCGGGCCACGGAGGACTTCCGGCGGCCGGTGCCGTAATGATAAGGCTTCTTGCTCTTGTACATGTTCGGTTACCTCCTTATTCCACGGTCCAGGTCTCGGGCTTCTGGGCGGCGTGGGGGTGGCTGTCGCCGCGGTAGATCTTCAGCCGGGTGAGGGAGTCCTTGGTGACGATGTTGCGGGGCATCATGCCGCGCACCGCCAGCCGGACGGCCAGCTCGGGCTTGTTCTGCATCAGCAGGCGGTACTTGGTCTCTTTCAGGCCGCCCACGTAGCCGGAGTGGGTGCGGTAGTACTTCTGCTCCAGCTTCTTGCCGGTGAGCACGGCCTTCTCCGCATTAATGACAATGACGAAGTCGCCGCAGTCGGCGTGGGGGGTATACTCGGGCTTATGCTTGCCCCGCAGGATGGTGGCGGCGGCGACAGCGGTCTTGCCCAGAGGCTTGCCGGCAGCGTCCAGCACATACCATTTGCGCTGAATGTTGCCCTTGTTTGCCATAAAGGTAGACATTCTGGTTTCCTCCATTTATCTCAAAATTGTACGAAGCATGGGAATGCTCCCCTTTACAACGGGGAGCATGGTGTATTATAATGCGGAAAAGCGGCGGTGTCAACCGCAATACGGGGATTTTTTAAAATATTTTCGAAATACTCCTCTTAACGCTTGAATTTGATTGAATTCTCGTGTATTCTCGTTTTGATATTTTTCTTTTTTGTGAAGGGAGGCGTTGGCAATGCGCCTGATTTTGTCCCATATGCGCCGGTGCGTGGAGGACTACAGCATGATCCAGCCCGGCGACAAAATCGCGGTGGGGGTATCCGGCGGCAAGGACTCGCTGGTGCTGCTGTACGCCATGGCAAAGCTGAAGGAGTTCTACCCCGTACCTTTTGAGCTCCACGCCATCACGGTGCACCCAGGACCGGAGGAGATGGATTTTGGTCCGGTGGCGGCGCTGTGCCGGGAGCTGGGGGTGAAGTACTATCTGGTGCGGACCGAAATCTTCCGCATCATTTTTGAGTGCCGCAAGGAGAAGAATCCCTGCTCCATGTGCGCAAAAATGCGCCGGGGGGCCATGCACAAGGCTCTCCAGGAGCTGGGGATCAATAAGGTGGCCTTGGGGCACCATTTTGACGACGCGGTGGAGACTTTTTTCCTGTCTCTGTTTTACGAGGGCCGCCTGTCCTGCTTCCAGCCGGTGACCTATCTGGACCGCACGGGCATCACCCAAATCCGGCCGCTCCTATACTGCGGGGAAGGAACGCTGAGAAACGCCGCGCAGCGCTTTGACCTGCCTGTGGTCCACAATCCCTGTCCCGCCGACGGCAACACCCGGCGGCAGGAGGTGAAGGAGCTGGTGGCCCGTCTGTCCAAGGACTACCCCAAGCTGAAGGACTACGTGTTCGGGGCCATGCAGCGTCTGCCTCTGCCCGAGTGGGGGCCGCTGGAGCACGGCATCAAGCGGTACGCGGCGGACCATGAGCCCGCTCAAGAGGAATAACGCAGGAGGCCCCCGGCATAAAACGCCGGGGGCCTTCCTTCGGTTAAGCGGCTTTACTCTTTTGGGGGAGCCGTTTTCCGTTCATGGAGAACAGCCCGCCCGCAGCCAGAACGGCCCCGGCCGCGATGACGGCAATGGTGATACCGAAAATCATCGGCATAGGTCCCTCCCGGGCATACTCCATCGCCTCGGTGCGCCAGCTGTGGTGTATCTCCGCATTTACAAACTGGATCACGATCAGAGAAAACAGCTCCAACACCAGCAGCACCACCCCTACCAGCGCCGTAATCCATCCGGCGGTGAAGCACCGCTTGGCGGCGTTCAGCCGGACACAGCCTGCCAGGTCCGTTTCCTGATCCTCCGGCCGGGCAGGGACATCCCGGCCCAGCAGCTCGTCGGCGGAGACGCCCAGCACGCCGCACAGCAGGGCCAGTGTGTCAATGTCCGGCGCGGCCTGCTCCGTCTCCCATTTGGACACCGCCTGACGGGACATTCCCACCAGCTCGCCCAGCTGCTCCTGAGACAGCCCCGCCGCCTTGCGCACCTGCTGGAGCCTTCTTCCAAAGGTCATGGGATCGACCTCCTTTCTGAACTTATGCTACCGCAAAGGCCGGTGGCAGTCCACCAGCTTTTCCTGGAAAACGCGCCACCGGGAGTAGCATCGGCCCTTTGGGGGCGAAAAACAGGCGGCGTATAGCAGTTTTCCCATACGCCGCCTCCTTCACAGCGACAGGATGAATTGCAAGGCGGTCCGGGGGGTCTGCGCTCCGTGAAACCGCTCCCAGGCCACGGCCTGACGGTGGAGCTCCTCCCGGTCCAGCTTGACCTCGCGCTGGTCCGCCAGCATATCCACCAGGGCCAGGAACTCGGTCTTGCTCAGCCCCTGGAACAGCACCCGGAGCCCAAACCGGTCCGCCAGCGAGGTTTTTTCCCGGATGGTCTCGGACCGGTCCATCTCGTTCCCCGCCCGCTCGGAGATGGTCTGCCGCACCAGGTGGCGGCGGTTGGAGGTGGCGTAGACGGCCACGTTCTGGGGGCGGCGCTCCACGCCGCCTTCCAGAATGGTTTTAAGTACCGAATAAGTCGGGTCGTCCCGGTCAAAGGTCAGGTCGTCGATGAACACGATGAACTTCTGACGCCGCCCGTCCAGCTTCCGGATCAGGGCGGGTAGGCCGCCCAGGTCCGCCTTGTCCGCCTCAATGAGCCGAAGCTCCTCCATTCCCGGCAGGGTGAGCAGATGTTTCACCGTGGCGGATTTGCCCGTGCCGCTCTCGCCATAGAGCAGGACGTTGTTCACATACCGGCCCTCCGTCAGGGCGCGGGTGTTGCGCTCCACTTCGCCGCGCTGGCCGCCGTAGCCCAAAAGCTGCTCAGAGGAGGGGCAGTCCGGGTGGGCCACTGGGATGAGCTTGCCCTGTTCCCACACAAAGGCCCGGTACCGGGCGAACAGGCCGGCGCCCTCTTCCCGGTAGGCGTTCGTCAGCCGCTCAAAGGAGAAGGGCACTCCCTGCCGCCACCGGGGCAGGGAGGTGAGCACTCCCTGGTAGTCGCTGTCCAGCAGCTTGCTGAGATGGGCCAGCCATTTGTCGCAGTCCACGCTGGCCAGCAGCTCAAAGGTGGAGATGTCCAGCTTGGCCGCCTGTTCCAGAGCCGGGTCCCCGCCGCCCCGCTCGGCCAGCAGGGGATAGGGTCCCTCCGACCAGCGCAGAGCGTCCCCCAGCCAATGCCCCAGGCCGGCAAAGCCCTCCAGACGGAGCTGGTAAAACAGATCGGTATACGCCTCCAGCCCGCCCAGGCCGTCACCCTGGGCGGCGCTGGTGAGCAGCCGCAGGGCGTGCTCCATCACCGGCTGGGTGAGCACGTCTTTATATGCCGTCACGCCCCGCAGGGCGGCAAGCATGGTTTTGATATTCATCGCTATCACCTCGCGAGGGATATTATACGGTATTTTGATTCGAATGGCAATCCCTTGGCGGGCTTCATATTTCTCGCTCCAACAGGTGACGGAAACGCCGCCCTTGCAATCGGCGGCGGGCTTTGCTATAATATTTTCCAATACGCACGAGGGAGGCCGGTTATGAGAACTGTAGTCATCACGGACGGAAAATACCGGTCCTCCATCGCCGCCGCCCGGATGCTTGGCCGGGGAGGGAATCGGGTCGTGGTCACCCAGACCCGGGGCGATCTGACCCTGGAGCCGCCGGTATTCTCTTCCCGGTTTGTCGGCCGGGGCCGCTGGCTGGCCGGCTCGGTGAATGACCCGGATTACCCGAACTGGCTGTGTGAGCTGCTGAGGGAATATGACCACCCGGTGCTGTTCTGCGTTGGGGCGGCTTCGCTCAACGCCGTATCCCGCCGGCGGGAACGGTTTGCCCAGGTGTGTGATTTCCTGATCGCTCCCCCTGATGTGCTGGACGCCCTCAATGACAAGGAGACAGTCCACCGGCGGTGCGGGGAGCTGGGGATTCCTGTCCCCAGAGAGTACGGCGGTGAGCCGGATGCGTATCCCGTTGTCATCAAGCCCCACTGTGGAGAAAAATTCGGTTTAAAGGCAAAGGACCGCTACGCCGTGGCGAACAATGCCCAGGAATACGCCGCCAAGCTGTCCGCCATGTCGAAGCATGACCCCCATCCCATCGTCCAGCAAAAGGTTGAGGGCGCGGGCGCCGGAGCCAGCCTGCTGCTGGACCGGGACAGCCGCCTCATCGCCGCTTTGTGCCATCGGAGGATTCGGGAGTATCCCGCCTCCGGCGGGCCGTCCACCTGCTGCGAAAGCTTTTACGATGAGACGCTTATTGATCAGGCGTACCGCCTGCTGGCCTCCTTTGGGTTTGTTGGTATGGCAATGGTGGAGTTCAAGGGACCCTATATATTGGAGGTAAATCCCCGTGTATGGGGCAGCTTTCCCATGACCGAGCGGGCGGGCAGTCCCTTTGCCTGCCGCTACGCCCGGGCTGCGGCGGGAGAGCGGCTGGACTATAGCCCCCAGGATTACGAAACAGGCGTACGGATGCGCTTCACCCTCAACGACGGCGCGGCCATGCTCGACTACCTGCGCCACGGGAGGCCCGGTCCCTTTTTCCAGGGGATGGCCGACTGGTTCCGGGCTGAAGAGGCCCTGTCCGCAAAGGACGACCCCGCGCCCCTGCGCCGTTATCTGCGCAATACGCTTCTGAGAAGGTAATTATGGAGATTAAACTGGATTTACATGTCCATTCCCAGCATTCGCCGGATGGGATCATGACAATTGAGGAAATCGCGGCCCTGGCCAAAGCCAGGGGGTTGAACGGCGCGGCTGTCTGCGACCACGATCTGGCCTTGCTGAACGTGCCCGAATTTGACGATTTCCTCATCATCCCCGGCATTGAGGTGTCCACTCAGTTCGGCCATCTGCTGGGGCTGTTTGTCACCGCTCCGGTGGAGACGCGGGACTTTTTTGAGGCGGTGGAGATCATCCATGCCCAGGGGGGGATGGCGGTGCTGGCCCACCCCTTTGAGCACAGCCGGGACGGCTCCCGGCTGGCACCCGCTGTGCCGTTACTGGATGGGGTGGAGGTCTGGAACAGCCGGGCGGAGCGCAAAATCCACGACGCCAACCGTCTGGCGGCCAGCTTTGCCCAGGTGTGCCGCCTGCGGCCCTTTGGGGGAAGCGACGCACACTGCCCCCAGGAGGTTGGCAACGGCTTCACCTTGACGGAGGGGGAGGCGCTGACCCTGGCGGCGGTCAAGGCCGCTTTGCGGGAGGGAAATCTCCGCGCCCAGGGCCGCAGAAGCCGCGCGTGGTACGCCGCCCGGAGCCAGCTCACCAAGCGGAGCAAAACCGGGGCCAGGCCCTTGTCGTATGCCAAATGGGCGGCCTTTGCCGCCAAATGCTGTCTACAGGATATTTTCGGGAGAGGAGACTGAGCATGTCGCTCATCGTAAAGATTGGGAAAAAGGGGAAGCGGCTGGTGAAAAAGCTGCTTCCGGAGGAGAAGCACCATCTCAGCTGCACCCGCCGCATCGAGCGGGTCAAAACCGCCAGACGCGTCTGCGCCATGACCTTTGACGACGGGCCCATGGATCTGCCCGCCTCCCCGGACCGCTTTGGGGGCAGAGCGCTCACCGACGTGCTGCTGGACATCCTGGCGGAATTCGGGGCCAGGGGCACCTTTGACGTGATCGGCGACACCAGCGAGAACTACCCCGATCAGGCGGGGAAGCCGGGCAGCGCCGCCTGGGGCGGAATCAAGTTCGACCACTATCCCGACATCGGCCGGGACGACAAGGGAGGCGTGGTCCACAACGACCGGCTGGTCCGCCGCATTCTGGAGGAGGGCCATCAGATCACCAACCATGGCTACCGGCACATTATCTTTGGGAAGAAGCCCTTTGTCTACGGGGCACGGGAGTACCTGGGCAGCGTGGACAAGGCGGTGGACGATCTGAACAAGCTGCACCAGCTCATGGAGGAGCGGTACGGCTATTCCATCGCCATGACCCGTCCGCCCCACTATGTGGATCAGATGCAGGACGGATTCACCAGCTATGACGTGTGCGACCGGCTGGGTTATCAGTACATGGCGGCCTCCTTCGACGGGGCGGGGTGGCTGCCCTCCACGCTGTCCGACCCGGACGCGGCGCTGGAGGCGGAGGTGAACGCCATGGTGGAGCCCATGAAAAGGGCGCTGGAGAGGGACCCGGACTTTTTCTGCGGGCAGATCATCTTCCAGAAGGACGGCTATAACATGGCAAAGCGCACGCCGGTGGCCTTTGGGCTGCGCAGGCAGCTGGAGCTTTTGAAGGCGTACGGCTATCAGGTGGTGACGGTGGCCGAGATGATGGAGGAAAGCCCCTTTGCCGATGTGGGCCGGGAGGACCCGCTGTTTGAGAAGCTGTGCCGGCTGCAAAACGATCGGGCGGTGGCCTATTCCGACAATCATGTCCGGCTGGACCAGCCCATGACCTGGGGGGAGCTGGCCATGCTGCTGGCACCCAAGAAGGAGGCTATGGGCCGCCGGTGGGCAAAGATCCGCCGGACGGGAAAGCATGAGGATGCCTGCTGCGGCGCGCTGGAATGGTGCGTGGAGCAGGGATTGATCCCCAGGGGGACAAAATCCGGCGGTTTCGTCAACGCCGTGCCCGGCGGGTATTTTGGTCCGGTGGAGGGGTTTACCCGGCGGGAAGTGTACGGCGCTTACCGGGAATGAATGCGAAGGGTCCCCGGCGTCCGATGGACGCCGGGGACCCTGGTACGTTACGCGGAAGGTGAAATTGGGGCATGGGCCGAAACCGGCTCATATTGTGCTTGCTGGAGATTGCTTCAAGAGAATTTCTTTCAGGCTTGAAAACCAAAGCGGACTCTGGTATAATTACATAAAACGTTTGTTTGGATTGGAGGGCTGGCCATGCCGGAGGATATGGCGGCGCTGACGGGGCAGAACCAGGTGTCGGGCACGGTGACCGCCGTGCTGTTCTGCAACGAGGAGAACGGCTACACCGTGCTCAAGCTGGACTGCGCCGAACGGGGAGAGATCACAGCGGTGGGCTGCATGCCCGGCGTGGCCCCCGGCGAGGCGCTGGAGCTGGAGGGCGCCTGGGGCCGCCACCCCAGCTACGGCGAACAGTTCAAGGCGGAGGTGGTGGTGAGGCGTATGCCCGTGGGGGAGAAGGCGGTGTTTGAATATCTGGCCTCCGGAGCGGTGAAGGGGATCCGCATGGGGCTGGCAAGGCAGATCGTGGACCGTTTCGGGGAGGACGCCCTGGCCATCATTGAGAACGATCCGGAGCGGCTGTGTGAAATCCGCGGCGTGTCCCCCAAACGGGCCCGGGCCATCAGCGAGGATTTCCGGCAGAAGATGGGGATGCGCCGTCTGGCGGAATTTTTGTCCGAGCACAAGCTGCCCTTGTCCGCCGCCATGCCCCTCTATAAGCGGTTCGGCGACATGGCGGTGGACGTGGTCCGCGACAACCCATACCTGCTGGCCGACCGCTCCCTGGAGATCCCCTTCGCCCAGGTGGACTCGCTGGCCATCGAGCTGGGCGTGGCGGGGGACGACCCACAACGGGTGGAGTCCGCCCTGATTTTCGAGCTGGACCATAACGCCGACAACGGCCATGTCTTTCTGCCGGAACACAAGCTTTTAAACGCCACCGCCGCCCTCATCGGGGTGGAGGGGGAATGCCTCACCGAGGGACTGGACGCCCTCATTGAGCGGGGCGAGGTGATTCGGGAGGACATCGCCGGGGTGACGGCCTGCTACCCGGCGGGACTGTACGGAGCGGAGCGCTACGTGGCCATGAGGCTGGGGGAGATGTGCACGACAGAGATTACGCCGCCGCAGGGGTTGGGCGGGCTCATCGACGCCATCCAGCGGGAACAGGGGATTCGGTACGCCCGGCAGCAGCGTATCGCCGTGGAGCTGGCCGCCAGCCGTCAGGTGATGCTGCTCACGGGCGGGCCGGGGACAGGTAAAACCACCTCACTGCGGGGAGTGCTGGCTCTGTTTGAGACGCTGGGGCTGGAAACAGCCCTGGCCGCGCCCACAGGCCGGGCAGCCAAGCGGATGGGGGAGACCTGCGGCGCGGAGGCGCTGACCATCCACCGGCTGCTGGAGACGAAAATGGACCCCTTCACCGGCCAGCTGGCTTTTACAAAAAACCAGGACGACCCGCTGGAGGCGGACGCGGTCATCGTGGACGAGACGTCTATGGTGGACGTGTCCCTCATGGCGGCGCTGCTGGCGGCGCTGCGGGGGGACTGCCGGCTGGTGCTGGTGGGGGACCCGGACCAGCTGCCCTCGGTGGGGCCGGGAAACGTGCTGGACCATCTCATCCGGTCCGGAGTGGTGCCCGCGGTGTCGCTGACAGAGATTTTCCGTCAGGCCAGGGAGAGTGCCATCGTCATGAACGCCCACGGGGTGAACCGGGGGACTGTGCCGGAGCTGAAAAACAAGAGCAAAGACTTCTTTTATATGGGCCGGAGGGACGCGGCCAAGACGACGGACACCATTGTGGAGCTTTGCAAGACCCGTCTGCCCCAGAACATGGGCATTCCGCCGGAGCAGATTCAGGTATTGACCCCCACCCGCAGGCGGGGAGCGGGCACCGCTGCGCTGAACCGAGCTTTGCAGGAGGCGCTGAACCCCGCCGCCGACGGAAAGGGAGAGCGGCCCTTCGGCGCTTACATCTTTCGGGAGGGCGACCGGGTGATGCAGGTGAAGAACAACTACGACCTGTTCTGGGAGGACCCGAACACCGGAGCCAAGGATCTGGGTGTATTCAACGGCGACATCGGCACCATTCTGGAGGTGGATGCCGGAGGGGTCACCGTGTCCTTTGACGGACGTCTGGTGGCCTACCCCCCGGAGCTGCTGGGGGAGCTGGAGCCCGCCTACGCCGTCACCGTCCACAAGGCCCAGGGCAGCGAGTACCGGGCGGTGATTCTGGCGCTCAGCGACGTGCCGCCGTCCCTGCTGGCGCGGGGTGTGCTGTACACCGCCATCACCCGGGCCCGAGAGCTGTTCATTCTGGTGGGCAGCGGGGAGCTGATGGCTCAGATGGTGGCAAACGACAGGCAGGCGCGGCGGTATTCCGCCCTGCGCACCAGATTGCTGCGGGAGACGGGGCAGGAGGCGTGACAAGATGGACGAGCGGGAACAGAAGCTGCAGACCTGGTTTGAGATGTGGCTGCGCCAGTCGGACGAGGGCGCGGAGGCGCTGTTTGACCAGGACGCGGTATACATTGAGAGCTGGGGGCCGGAGTACCATGGGCTGGAGAAGATCCGCCACTGGTTCCGGGAATGGAACACCCGGGGCGTGGTCTTGCGATGGGACATCCGGCAGTTTTTTCACAAAGAGGACCAGACCGTGGTGGAGTGGGTCTTTGAGAACCGGATGGGAAGCGGAACGGAGGAGGCCTTTGAGGGCATGACACTGGCGCGCTGGACGGCGGAGGGGAAGATTTGCTTTTTGCAGGAGTTCGGCTGCAATCAGAACCGCTATGATCCCTATGAAAACGGTCCGGAGCCCCGATTTCGGGATGAACAGGCCATGTGGTTCTAAATTCCTTGCTCCACTTTACACGGTGGACGGCGGCCCAAAGCCGCCATTCGACGGTTGACAACTGGAAAAAAATCCGATATGATAAAGGACGCAAATCCAATGCACCCAAGGAGACAGACAGATGAAAAAGCCCTTCCTTACTCTTGCCCAGGCGCAGGAGATCAAAAAGACTTACCATACCCCCTTTCATATCTACGATGAGCGGGGCATTCGGGAAAACGCCCGGGCTCTGAAGGCCGCTTTTGCCTGGAATCCGGGGTTTAAGGAGTATTTCGCCGTCAAGGCCACCCCTACCCCCGGCATTCTCAAGCTGCTGCGGGAGGAGGGCTGCGGCGTGGACTGCTCCTCCCTCACCGAGCTGATGCTGTCGGAGCGGTGCGGGTTTTCCGGCATTGAGATCATGTTTTCCTCCAACGAGACTCCGGCAGAGGAGTTTGAGCTGGCCGCCCAATTGGGGGCCAACATCAACCTGGACGACCTGACGCATGTGGATTTTCTCTACAACATCCTGGGCCGTGTGCCCGAGACGGTGTGCTGCCGCTTCAACCCGGGAGGAGTGTTCACCCTTGGAGAGAGCAAGGAGGGCTTCCAGGTGATGGACACCCCGGGCGAGGCCAAGTATGGCATGACCCGCGCCCAACTGGCTCAGGCGTTTACCCGGCTCAAGGAGTTGGGGACGAAGCATTTCGGAATCCATGCGTTTCTGGCCTCCAACACCATTTCAAACGAATATTACCCTGTTTTAGCCCGGCTGCTGTTCCAGGTTGCCGCCGACGTGGCGAGGGAGACAGGGTGCCATGTGGCTTTCATCAACCTGTCCGGCGGAGTGGGAGTTCCTTACCGTCCGGAGCAGCCTGCCAACGACATCGCGGTCATTGGCGAGGGTGTGCGCAAAGCGTATGAGGAGATTCTGGTTCCCGCCGGGATGGATGACGTGGCTATTTTCACGGAGCTGGGCCGGTTCATGCTGGCCCCATTTGGTCATTTGGTGACCACCGCTGTCCATGAGAAGCATATCTATAAAGAATATATTGGGGTGGACGCCTGTGCGGCCAATCTGATGAGGCCCGCCGTCTATGGGGCGTACCACCATATCACTGTCCTGGGTAAGGAGGGCGCGCCCTGTGACCGCACGTATGACGTGGTGGGTTCGTTATGTGAGAACAGTGACAAATTCGCGGTCGACCGCGCCCTGCCCAAGATCGACAAGGGTGACGTATTGGTTATCCACGACACTGGCGCCCACGGCTTTTCCATGGGCTACAACTACAATGGCAAGCTGCGCTCGGCGGAGCTGTTGCTGAAGGAGGACGGCTCGGTGAAGTTGATGCGCCGGGCGGAGACGCCGGACGATTATTTTGCCACCCTGGTGTGGTAAGCTGAACAAAACGGCGGCGGGGCCGTCCGCCGTCTGCATGCGCCTGTGATGGAATTGGTAGACATGCGAGATTTAGGTTCTCGTGCGGCAACGCGTGTGGGTTCGAGTCCCTTCAGGCGCACCATGTAAGGACGATTATTTTGATACAATGAGTATCGAGATAATCGTCCTTGCTTTTTGCCTAAAACCGCTGAAAATAGCGGGTTTTCTAACAATTTTGAAGAAAGCGCCGCCTCTGGCCTGGTAGAAAACCGGGCCGGGGCGGTGCTTTTTTTGCTTTTTGAGGGTCATCAGGGGCTGGGCTACCATTGATTTATTGGGTATCATTATTTTATTGGGGCTATCGTTATACAGCAAATGAGCAGGGCAATCTTGCCTTGGATAGCCACACGACAAAAAATTTCAAAAAACATATTGACAATTATCGAAGTGTTGCATATAATAATATCGAAGAACTTAGATGTGAGGTGAGACAATGTACCTATCCGATAAACAGAGTACACGAGTTTTCAAGGCTTTCTGTGATGAAAACCGACTGCACATCCTGTCGCTGCTGCGCGGGGGTGAGAAGTGTGCCTGCAAGCTGTTAGACGAACTGCACATAGGGCAGTCCACCCTTTCCCACCACATGAAAATCCTCTGTGATTCTGGTGTTGTTGTTGGCCGGAAAGAGGGAAAGTGGGTATATTACCGCATCGACCCGGAGGGGAGCGCACAGGCGATTGCGTTGCTCACCCAACTGACAACCTGTACCGCAGAGGCGGAAGATGTTGACTGTTCGTGCGGTTCAAGACGTGCCGCCGTATAATTTTGTTAGTGCGATAAGTGAGCCGCCATGTGGCCAGTGGCGGTTTACTTTAGTAATAATAAATCGACAAATTGCGATTTATAGATTTTATTCATGGAGGTAACACATGGAAATCTTGCAAACAGTCTGGCTGTTCATCCAGGATCAAATCCTTGGCATGAAGTGGCTGAACGTGCTGATTGGGAATCTGGTGTCGGCACTTGGCTTGGATACTGCTTCACATTGGGGCGGGAGCGTTCAATTCTTCATCTATGATGTAATCAAAATTACCATCCTCCTCTGCACCTTGATTTTTATAATCTCCTACATTCAGAGTTATTTCCCGCCGGAGCGCAGTAAGCGCATTTTGGGCCGGTTCCACGGCATCGGAGCTAATATCATCGCTGCTCTGCTGGGGACGGTAACACCGTTCTGCTCCTGCTCATCCATTCCGCTGTTTATCGGATTTACCAGCGCGGGTTTACCCCTGGGCGTGACCTTCTCTTTCTTGATTTCCTCTCCAATGGTTGACCTGGGCAGCCTGGTGCTGCTTATGAGTATCTTCGGTGCAAAAATCGCCATTTGGTATGTGGTGCTGGGGCTGGTTATTGCTGTTGCGGGCGGTACACTGATCGAGAAATTGCGCATGGAGCAGTATGTAGAAGAATTTATCCGAAACGCCAGCAATGTGGATTTGGAATCCCCCACTTTGACAAAGCGTGACCGGGTAGTTTTCGCAAAAGATCAGGTTGTCAGCACCTTCAAAAAAGTGTTTCCCTATATCTTGATTGGCGTGGGCATTGGCGCAATCATCCACAACTGGATTCCCGAAAGCTGGATTCAAGCCATCCTTGGCAGCAATAATCCCTTTGGCGTGTTCCTTGCTGTGCTGGTCGGTGTCCCCATGTACGCAGATATTTTCGGCACTATCCCCGTGGCGGAGGCGCTGCTGGCGAAGGGCGCACAGCTTGGCACCATCCTCTCCTTTATGATGGCCGTTACCACTTTGAGCCTGCCCTCTATCATTATGCTCCGCAAAGCGGTAAAGCCGAAACTGCTGGCCCTGTTCATTACGATCTGTTCGGTAGGCATCATTCTTGTCGGTTATCTGTTCAATGTGTTACAGCATTTGTTTATCTAACACGGAGGCGCTATGACGAAGAAAAAACTTGTAAAAATCCTGCCCCCCTGCTTGATTGTGGCAGTTATTGTTGGCATCTATCTTTTCAAAAATCCGCCTGGGGCTACTCAACCCCTGGAGGATTCCACCGCCCCGGAAGATGCTGCCTTTGCGTTGACCGCAACAGCGGCTATTGACTTTGAGGCCCTGTCCGAATACGGCCTGCCTATCATCGTGGACTATGGATCAGATTCGTGCATCCCCTGTCAGCAGATGGCCCCGGTACTGGAAACGATGAATGAGGAAATGACGGGTAGGGCGTTCATCAAATTTGTAGACGTGTGGGAGTACACGGACGCTGCAAACAATGTACCTATTCAAGTAATCCCTACACAGGTATTGGTAAATGCAGATGGTACACCATTCGTTCCCAGCGAAGAACTGGCTCAAACAATCGAGTTTATCTTATATAGCTCAAGGGAAACGGGCGACCATGTGTTTACTGTCCATCAAGGCGGAATGACCGAAGAACAAATGCGGCTAATCCTCACAGAAATGGGGGTAGAGGCATGATTGATTCCTGGCTGGCCACCCTTGGCGCATTGATTGCCGAAAGCGTCTGGCTGGCCCCACTGCTGGCTCTGCTGGCTGGAGTGCTGACCTCGTTCACCCCTTGCTCTCTCTCCAGCATTCCACTGGTAATCGGATATGTGGGCGGAACAGGTACGGAGCCGAAAAAGGCGTTTTGCCTGTCGCTGGTGTTTGCCGCTGGCTCGGCTATCACCTTTACCATTTTGGGGACCCTTGCATCCTTGGCAGGGCGGCTGATTGGAACTTCCGCCTCCTGGTGGTATCTCATTTTAGGCGTACTGATGGTGCTGATGGCCTTGCAGACTTGGGAGATTTTCAACTTTATTCCCGCCACTTATCTGCTGTCGAAGAACACCCGCAGAGGGTATGTGGGTGCCCTGATTGCTGGAATTTTGGGAGGTATCTTTTCCTCTCCCTGCGCCACGCCGGTGCTGGTTGCTCTGCTGGCAATCGTAGCAGGAAAAGGGAGCGTGGCATGGGGGATGCTCCTGCTGCTACTCTATTCCATCGGCCACGGGGCACTGACGATTTTTGCGGGTACATCGGTAGGCTTTGTCCGTTCTCTGACCCAAAATGAAAAGTACGGAAAAGCCAGCCAATGGCTAAAGTGGGGCATGGGTGCGGCTATCCTGCTCATTGGATTCTATATGTTTTATTTGGCTTTTTAGGAGGAACTGCCTATGTGCATCTGCGGTAGTCGGCTGCATTGCCGGTCACGGTGACAAACCACTTTCTACAAAAGAGCGATCAACTCCAAATTATTTTGAGAAAGTAGGTATCTGTCTATGTTCACAAGTGAAACCCTTATCCATGCGGGCCAGACATTTCTCATGCTGTTTGGCGAGCTGTTCGGCCTTTTTATCGGCATCAGCTTTGTGGTGGCCTTGCTGCAAATCTATGTTTCACAGGAGCGCATCAAACGCATCCTGACCACGCCGCGCAGAGGTCTGAACAGTGTCCTCGGTGCGTTGCTGGGCGCGGTGACACCCTTCTGCTCTTGCTCCACGATTCCCGTGCTGGTGGGCCTGTTCAAAAGTGGAGCGCCGTTCTGCGGAGCTGTTTCTTTCCTGCTGACTTCCCCCATTCTGAACCCAGCCATTATCACCCTCATGCTGGCGTTTTTCGGTATCAAAGCCACTCTCGTTTACACGGTGTTCACTTTTGCGTTTGCGGTAGTTATGGGATTGATTTTGGACGCTGCTGGGTATGAGAAGGAAATCAAGAATGTTTCTGTCCGAGGCGGACACCAGGACGGCGTGTGCTGGGAAAATATGCAGGGAACATTTTGGCAAAAGCAGCTCCAAGCGTTCAAAATCTCCATCAAGGACGCTTTCGGCCTGTTCAAAGGCGTTGTATTGTACCTGATTTTAGGTGCTGGTATCGGTGCTTTCATTTACGAGTTTGTCCCAACCGACCTGTTGGCGAACTTCGCTGGAGCAGGCAACCTGTGGGCTGTTCCGCTGGCGGCTGTTGTGGGCATCCCCATGTATATCCGCACAGAGACGATGATCCCGATTGCCAGTATCCTGATTTCAAAAGGCGTGGCCCCCGGTGTAATGATTGCGCTGATTTTGGGCGGGGCCGGAGCCAGCATCCCGGAGGTATCGCTGCTCGGCTCAATCTTCAAAAAGAAGATGGTCATTACCTTTGTGCTGTGCATCTTTGCGGTGGCGACGATTGTCAGCGCCAGTGATAAAATGAAAGAAAACGCCGAGGAAAAAATGTAGTTTT
>CAJULJ010000055.1 GCA_910587395.1 uncultured Oscillospiraceae bacterium
CCGCCCTCCTCATAGCCCACATACCCCGGAGGGGCCCCGATGAGCCGGGAGACGGAGAATTTCTCCATATATTCGCTCATGTCGATGCGGACCATGTTCTTTTCGCTGTCGAACAATGCCTCGGACAGCGCCTTTGCCAGCTCCGTCTTGCCCACGCCGGTGGGGCCCAGGAACAGGAAGGAGCCAATGGGCTTATCCGGGTCGGCGATGCCCGCCCGGGAGCGGAGAATGGCCTCGCTGACCAGCCGCACGGCCTCCTCCTGGCCCACCACCCGCTGGTGCAGGATGTCCTCCAGGTGGAGTAGCTTCTCCCGCTCACCCTCCATCAGCTTGGACACCGGGATGCCCGTCCAGCGCTCCACAATGCGGGCGATTTCCTCCTCGGTGACCTTGTCCCGGAGCAGATTGTCCTCCTTGGATTGGGCGGCAAAGCCCTCCTGCTCCTCCAACTGCTTTTTCAGCTCGGGGATGGTGCCGTATTGCAACTGAGCCGCCTTTTCCAGGTCGTATTCCCGCTGGGCCTTCTCCAATTGGGCGTTGGCGGCCTCCAAATCCTCGCGGAGCTTCTGCACCTTGCCGATGGCGTTCTTCTCGTTCTCCCACTTAGCCTTGCCGGCGTTGAACTGGTCCCGCAGCTCGGCCAGCTCCTTCTGGATGTCCGCCAGCCGGGTCTTGGAGAGCTGGTCGTCCTCCTTTTTCAGGGCGGCTTCCTCGATTTCGCACTGAATGATCCGGCGGGAAATCACGTCCAGCTCGGTGGGCATGGAGTCCATCTCGGTGCGGATGAGGGCGCAGGCCTCGTCGATCAGGTCAATGGCCTTATCGGGCAGGAAGCGGTCGGTGATATAGCGGTTGGACAGGGTGGCCGCGGCCACGATGGCCCCGTCTGTGATCTTCACGCCGTGGAACACCTCATAGCGCTCCTTGAGGCCCCGCAGGATGGCCACCGCGTCCTCCACCGTGGGCTCGCTGACCATAACGGGCTGGAAGCGGCGCTCCAAAGCGGCGTCCTTTTCGATATACTGGCGGTACTCGTTCAGGGTGGTGGCCCCAATACAGTGCAGCTCCCCGCGGGCCAGCATGGGCTTGAGCAGGTTGCCCGCATCCATGGCGCCCTCGGTTTTGCCAGCGCCCACGATGGTGTGCAGCTCGTCGATGAACAGCAGGATGCGGCCCTCGGACTGCTTCACCTCGTTGAGCACGGCCTTCAAGCGCTCCTCGAACTCGCCCCGGTACTTGGCCCCGGCGATGAGCGCCCCCATGTCCAGGGCAAAGATGGTCTTATCCTTCAGCCCGGCGGGCACGTCGCCCTTGACAATGCGCTGGGCCAGCCCCTCGGCGATGGCGGTCTTGCCTACGCCCGGCTCACCGATGAGCACGGGGTTGTTTTTGCTCTTGCGGCTCAGAATGCGGATGACGTTGCGGATTTCGTCGTCCCGGCCGATTACCGGGTCCAGTTTGTTCTGCCTGGCCCGCTCCACCAGGTCCGCGCCGTACTTTTTCAGCGCCTCGTAGGTGTCCTCCGGGTTGTCGCTGGTCACCCGCTGGTTCCCACGCAGGGCCGCCAGCGCCTGCATGACCTTCTCTCTGTCCACGTTGTAGGTTCGGAACAGCTCCTTCAAATTGCCGTCCGCCGTGTCAATGAGGGCCAGCAGAAGGTGCTCCACGGACACGAACTCATCCTTCATGCCGCCCGCGATGGTCAGGGCCTGGTTCATGGCCTTGTCCACCCCGGCGGAGATGTAGACCTTGTCCGCCTCCCGGCCGGAGCCGGACACCTTGGGCAAAATCTCCACCTCATGCCGGACGGCGGCCCGGAAGGACTCCACCGTCAGCCCCATGTTGGTGAGCAGCTGGGGGATGAATCCCCCCTCCTGCTCCACCAGGGCCAGGAGCAGATGGGACTGCTCGATCTGCTGGTTGCCGTGCTGTGCGGCGATGCTCTGGGCGTTCTGAATGGCTTCCAGGGATTTCTGGGTAAATTGGTTCATATTCATGGTGAAAATTCACACTCCTTTGGACGATTGGGAAACCCATCGCCTGTCTGTAGTTTCATCCTTAGTATACCCCACCCTGCCCAGAATTCATGAACTGGCTGTAAACAATTAGCACTCTTGTTTTGAGAGTGCTAATCCAATTGATTCTTATTCGCATAATTTCAGGAACGCCCGGAAAATCGCCCCGCCGTCCACCGTATCGGAGCGGGCCAGATTCCCTGTCATCCGTTCCGGGTGGAACTGGACGGAAATCAGGGGCAGGCTCGCGTGTTCCACTGCCTCGATCACGCCCGCCTCCGACCACGCGGACGCCGCCAGCCCACGGCCCAACTGCCCCAGCCCCTGATGGTGGCTGCTGTTCACCGGGAACACCGGGCCGTACAGGCGGCGGAGCAGCGACCCCTCCGCCGTGCGCACCAAATGAACCTGATCGCCCTCCTCCTTTTGGTGGAAGGGGACCAGCTTCGGGCCCAGGTCCTGGATCAGGCCGCCCCCCAGCCACACGTTCACCACCTGATGCCCCCGGCAGATGGCCAGCACTGGCTTCCGGGCTCCACAGAACGCGTCCAGCAAAGCCAGCTCCGCGTCGTCTCTGGCCCGGTCAATGCCCCTTGAATGCGTATTCTTCTGGCCGAACAGGGCGGGGTCCATATCGTCTCCGCCCACCAGGACCAGACCGTCACAGGACAGGTCGGGCGCGGGGAGATACCGTGCCTTCCCCACGCCCCCGGCGGCCTCGACGGCGGCCAGATAATTGGCGGCATTCCCTCCGCCGGTGGACAGCATAATATTCGGATTCATATGGCGCTCCTCTTCCCGTTCAGATATCTCCCGGTTCTGGCAAACAGATCGGTGACGGACAGCCCCTGAGCCAGCAGGGCGGCGGCGTACACCACCAGCCCCAGCACCGTGCAGGCCAGCGAGGCCCAGCCGTGGCCGCAGCCCGCGTCCAGCATCACCCGGAACAGCAGATTGCACCACAGCCCCATCAGCACCGACGCCAGCAGGGGGCGGGCAAACCATTCAAATACCTTGACCCGCAGCTCCGCCGCCCGGAGGACGGAAGCCAGATTCAGCCCCGCTCCAGCCAGTCCGGAGGCCGCGTATCCCGCCGCAAATCCCGCCAGCCCAAACCGGGACACGGCAAAGAACGTGAACGCCAACTGCACCACGTCGCTGAGAATAGCGTTCCGGGCGGCCTTTCCTTGCAGCCCCAGCCCATTCAGCGCCCCGGACAGCACCGACTGGTAACAGCCCAGCAGCGTCCCCACCGCCAGGGGCAGAATCAGCTCCCCCACCCGCTCATCTCGGAAAAGAGCCTGCCCCACTGTGGGGCCGGTCACCGTCAGCAGCGCCATGGCCGGGGCCATGAGCAGAGAGGTGGCGGACATCACCCGGTCCAGGAAGCCGCCCGCCGCCCGCCTGTCTCCCCGGGCGGTGCGCCGGGACAGGTCCGGCACCATCACCAGGCACAGCGCCCCGATAAACCCCGTGGGCAGGCCCAGCATGGGAAGGGTCATCCCGCACAGCACCCCGAACTCGGACATGGCCTCGGAGAGGGTCATGCCGCCCTCCACCAGCTTGGCGGGGATGAGCACCGAATTTGCCGACCCCAGCAGCGTTCCCAGCAGGGATGTGGCCCCCACCGGCAGGGCGATGGACATCAGCCGTTTCCCGCTGATGTCCGCTCCGGCGGGACCGGGCGGGAAGCGCCTCCAATGGCGCTTGAACAGCAGCGTCAGGGCGCAGGCGGAGAACACCTCGCACAGCACCATGCCCAGCGCGATGATGCCCACCGTCTCCTCCGCGCTCCGGGGCAGGAGGGCAGCCAACAGCAGCAGCACAGCCCCTGCCCGGATGAGCTGTTCGGCGGTCTCCACGGCGGCGGGAGGCCGCACCCGGCCGATGCCGTAAAAGCAGTGCTTGTGCAGGTTTTCCACCCCGGTGAGCAGCATACAGGGCACCATCACCACCACGCCCAGCCTCGTGCGGGCGTCCCCCAGCAGGTATACGGAAATGGGGTCGGACAGCACCGCCACCGCCAGCCCCAGCGGAACCGCCAGCAGGAAGAAATTGCGCAGCGCCCGGCGCAGCACCAGCTTCACCGTGCCGCTGTCCCCCAGGGCGTGGTAGCGGGCGGACAGGGTGGATACCGCCACCGTCAGTCCCACGGCGGTCACCGACATGAGCATGGAGTACACCGGCATCACCAGCTGATACAGCCCCATGGTCTCCGCGCCGATGAGCCGCGACAAAGCCATGCGGTACAAAAATCCCACCACCTGGGAAAACAGCCCGGTGGCGGTGAGCAGCAGGGTCCCGGCCAGGATGGTAGACAAAGGCTCGCCCCCCTTTACAGGATGAGTTCTCGTTCATCCTATGAAGGGGGGCTTGTCAGACATGTCTATTGGTCCGACACACGGGTCAGCGCTCCGGTGACGCAGTCCAGATAGTACCCGGCGGTGTTGGTGGACACCAGCCACACCGGGGTCAACCGGGTCCCTCCGGACAGGGACTGGGCGGTCCCCCGGTACCCCGCTTCCATGGAGCAGATGGCGGAGCACACGTCGCCGGTGGAGGCGATCTCCTCGGAGAAGCGCATCAGGGCCGTGGGCAGGGAGAGGACCTGCCCCGCCTCCGCCGTCCCCCCCTCTGCCATGAGCAGAGTGCCTTGGAGGGTCTCCAGCCGTCCCTCCCGGTACACAAGCTCCACCTCGCAGGAGAACACGGCCGCACCGTTCCAGCGCTGCCGGAAACGGACCGCGGTCCGCCCATCCTCCTCGGTCACACCGGTCTGCTCCGCCTCCACGCCCAGCTTTTTCAGCAGGGAGGCGGCGTGCTGCTCCGGAAGGCCGCTCTCCCAGTGCTTGTCCTTTGCGAACTCGACGGACAGCTCCCCGCCGGCTCGGACGCTCACCTCGCCCAAAACTCCCCGGTATAGGTACAGTCCGCCTCCCCGGTTTTCCCCCTGGACCTCCTCAGACAGCAGCACGCCCACCAGCCCGGCTTCCCGTTCCAGATCCCGCTCCACCGTCATGGCAGACAGCCCCGCCCCGTCGGTGACGGCGCTCAGATCCACCTCGATGCCGTTTTTCTCCAGCACCCACACGGTCTGCTCCAGCGCCGCCCGCTCATAGCGCACGGCCCCCTCCCTGCGGGCACCCACCAGAACCAGCAAAAATCCGTTGACCATCAGCAGGATGAGGATGATGAGGTTTTTCAGCTTTTTCCATTCCATGCTCAGCCGTCCCCCCTCATACCGCCACCCAGCTGGGAAATACCGCCGCGCCGCCCCCGTCCCGGTACTGAAGCACCAGCTCCCGCCGCTGGTCGGTCAGGTCGGGCAGCATGGCCGCCGCCTTATCCACAGGCAGCAGCAGGGTCTGCTCCCCATTGGCGGCATAGGAGCGAAAGCGCAGGGTGAACTGAGTGATATAGCCATTCCGGATGACATACTCCGCCGCCCAGCCTTCGCTGCCCAGATACACCGCGCAGCCGTCCAGCAAATAGCCAAACCGCACCCGCACGGCACCCCCCGCCTCTTGGGCGGACATGAGGTACAGCCGGGCCTCGCCGCACAGCGTCCCCAGGGTGCTCTCCGCCAAAGCCCGGGCGGTTTCCACCCCGTCGGCCAGGGCGGGCCCCACGGGGTACTTCTCCCCCTGGGCCGCCCGGTAGGTCACCACGCCGCTGTCGCTTACCACCAGTCGGTCGCCGCCGTCCACATATACCTCGCCGCCGCTGACGGGGGCGGGGTTCTGGCTGTTAAAGGAGAGTGCCGCCAGTACTGCCGCCGTCCCGCTCTCCTCCGTCAGCGGAACAGACACGGCATACCCCGCGCCGCCCTGATCTTCCTCTGTGATGAGGGTGTAGGGGTCCAGCCTCCCGGCCAGCTCCTGGTTCTCAAAGGCAAAGTAGGCGCCGTTGGGCGCCGCTCCCGCCGCCGCCGGCCCCAGGTGGAGGGCCTGGGTCAGGGCGGTGGAGCAGGAGAAAAACTGTTCCCCGGCCTCCTCCTGCCAGCACAAAAGCACCTGGTCACCCTCCCCGGCGCACAGCAGCACCCGGCGGGCGGCCCCGGTCAGGCCGGCGCTCCCCGGCCCCTGGAGCCACCGCTCCAAGGCGGTCAGGGGCACATCCCCGGCAAAATCAAAATAGACCCCATCGCGGCCCAGACAGCGCCGCCACTCTTCCTCGTCCAGGCTCCGGATCTCTCCGGCAGAGGCCAGCGCGTCGCCCAGCAGAACGCCCAGCGGCGGAAACAGCTCCTCCAGCCGCTGCTCGTCGTACTGCACACCACAGCGCCCTCCCTCCCCGGTGACGGCCAGCCGGACGGGGAGCATGGCCTCCGCCGGACCTGCGCCGGACGAGCCCACACCGGGGCTCTCCTTGGGGGAAAGCAGGTCCAGCAGCCCGCTGTCCCGGACCAGGGGCGTCATGGACAGCAGGCAGACGGCGGACAGGGTGAGCAGAAGGATGAGCCCGTCCTTGCCCCACTCGATCCAGCGGCTCTTATCCCTCATGGGCGGCCTCCTCCCTGGGGCCCACGACGGGCAGCTCCATACAGATGGTCAGGCCGGGGTCCTCCTTGTCCACCAGGTACAGTGTCCCCTCGTGCTGGAGCATGATCTCCTGGGCGATGGACAGCCCCAGCCCCGTGCCGCCGGACTGCCGGGAGCGGGCCTTGTCCACCCGGTAAAACCGCTCGAAAATGCGGTCCCGGTCGCCCTCGGGGATGCCGATTCCGTTGTCGTCCACCTCCATCCACACCTTGTCGTCCCCGGCCCGGCCGGCAGAAATGACGATGCGGCCCCCGTCTGGGGTGTACTTGATGGCATTGGACACGATGTTCATCATCACCTGCATGATGCGCTCCCGGTCCGCCCGCACCTGGGGCAGGTTGTCCGGCAGGGCCAGCTCCACCGTGTGGGAGTGGTTTTGCGCGTCCATCAGAACGGCCTGATAGGTGTCGTCCACCGCCTTGGCGAAGGGGAAGGTGGTCAGCCGCAGCTCACTGCGCCCGGAGTCGAACCGGGACAGGGTGAGCAGGTCCTGCAAAATGTGGGTCATGCGGTCGGACTCATTGAGAATGACCCCCAGGAACCGGTGCTCCATCTCCGGGGGCAGCTCCCCAACCCCGTTGTCCAGGGTTTCGGCGTAGCTCTTGATGTTGGTCAGGGGGGTGCGCAGCTCATGGGACACGTTGGCCACAAAGTCCTTGCGCATCTGCTCGGCCTTGCGCTGCTCGGTGACATCGTGGATGAGCACCAGCACGCCGCCCTGTCCCTCCCGGGCAAAGGGGGCCAGCAGCAGCTCCAGATACCGTCCCTCCACCGTCCGGGACCCGGCAAGACCGCCGGAGGGCGCGGACTCCGCCTGCTGAAAGGTGAACATGTCGCCGAACAGCTCCGCGTAGGTGTCCTCCTGAGTAAAGGCGCGCCCCAGCAGACGGGCGGCGGCGGGGTTGACATGGATCACCCTCTGCTCCCGGTCAAAGGCCACAACGCCGTCCGCCATGTGGAGGAACAGGGTGTCCAGCTTATTGCGCTCGTTTTCCACGGCGGCGATGGTGGTCTCCAGCTGCTGGGCCATGGCGTTGAAGCTCTCGGTGAGCTGACCGATCTCGTCGCCGGAGGTCACCTCCAGCTTGCGGGAGAAATCGCCCCGGGCAGCTCCCTCAATGCCGTTGGTCAGCCGCTGAAGGGGATTGACCATGGTCTTGGCCAGCAGAAAGGACAGCAGCACCGAGATGATGAGGCCCAGCACCAGCGCCTCCATGATGAGGGAGAACATCTCGGCGTTGAGGCTTCGGGCGGTCTCCCGGCTGTCCAGAATGTAGACGATATAGGGCTGGCCTCCCCGGGTAATGGGGATGGCGGCGTCCATATAGTCGGCGGTGACGCTGCTGTCGTCCCCCACCGTGCCCAGCAGGGCGGTGGAGATGTTGGGGGTGATGGGGATGCCCCCTTCCGGCTCCGGAGCGGAGCCGGTCAGGAAGCGGCCGGTGGCGCCGTCCAGCACGTAAAAGTTGCGGTTGCGCCGGTCCACGCCCAGCACACCTTCGTAGGTGGACAGAACGGCGCCGACCATGGCCGCGCCGTCCTCCTCATCTTCGGTGGCGGTCTGGAGGTAGCGGACAAAATCCACGTTGTCCTGGCTGAAGGCGTCGCGGATTTGTTGATAGAATTCGTCAATGTAGTAGCCGGTCACGGAGTTCATGAGGAACGCGCCCACCACCACCATCAAGGATACGATGAGCAGCACCATGATGAGCACTAATTTGATGTGCAGGCTTTTACGCATGAGCGCGTCCTCCTCCCTGGTAAAATGCGCGCAAAATCACACGCCAAAGGCGTAGCCCAGACCTCTGCGCGTTACAATGAACTTGGGCTCGGCGGGGTCGTCCTCCAGCTTTTCTCTCAGGCGGCGGATGGCCACGTCCACCGCGCGCACGTCTCCCACGTAGCCGTCGTAATTCCAGACCTGCTCCATCAGCGACTCCCGGGAAACGGCCTGCCCCCGGCTGGAGGCCAGGGTCTTGACCAGCTCATATTCCCGCTGGGTCAAATCCAGGGCCTCGCCGTCTTTATAGACCAGCATGGCGTCCAGGTCCACCTGGACCCGGCCCAGCTCCAGCCGGTTCGCGGCGCTCTGAAGGACCGCGCCGGCAAGCATCTCCGTGCGGCGGATGTTGCTCTTCACCCGCGCCAGCAGCTCCCGCATGGAGAAGGGCTTGGTGATATAATCGTCCGCCCCCAGCTCCAGGCCCAGCACCTTGTCCGTCTCCTCTTCCCGAGCGGTCAGCATGATGATGGGGGTGGCCCGGCCCTGCTCCCGCAGCGTGCGGCACACCTGGAAGCCGTCCATTTTGGGCAGCATCAGGTCCAGCAGAATCAGGTCCGGGTCCTGCTCCAGGGCAAGGCGCAGGCCCACCGCGCCGTCCAGGGCCTCCAGGGTGTCGTATCCCTCTCTGGCCAGGTTGAAGGTGAGAATGTCCACGATGTTGCGCTCGTCCTCCACCACCAGGATTTTTTTACCCATTGGCTTCCTCCCGCATCAGTTGATCCGCCCGGAACAGGGCGGCCAGTGTCTTGGCGTCGTTGAGGCGGCCGTCGGCGGCCTGGGCCAGCGCCTCCCCGAAGGGCACCTTGAAGGGCTCCAAAAACTCGTCCTGGTCCAGGTGCCGCGCCCCGAAGGTCAGATCACGGGCCAGATACAGGTAGATCAGCTCGTCGGTGTACCCCACGCTGGGCATGATGCAGCCCAAGGCGTTCCACCTGCCCGCCGTGGCGCCGATCTCTTCGCTCAGTTCCCGCTGGATGGCGTCGAAGGGGTCCTCTCCGGGCTCCAGCTTCCCCGCCGGGATCTCCATGACCACCTTGTGGTAGGGATAGCGGAACTGCCGCTCCAGGTAGATGTTTCCCTCGCCGTCCAGGGCCACCACCGCCGCTCCGCCTGGGTGGTGGACGAACTCCCGGACGGAGCTGCCCCCGTTGGTCAGCTCCACCTTGTCCCGGTAGACCTTCAGCAGCCGCCCGTCGAAAACCCGTTCGCTGGCCACCGTTTTTTCCATCAATTCCATAGCCCATACCTCCTGGCGCTTATTTTTCTGCATACAGGAGTATTTTACCACAACATCCGAAAAATAGAAAGGTGCAAGTCATATTTTCCTCTCTGTGGATTTTTTGAAAATAGAGTTGATAAATTTTCCCGGGCGTGATAAAATAACTGCGGCTTGTGAGCGCCTCGGCGTGAAACAAGGCCGCGCTAGTTGGGGAGTTAGCGGTGCCCTGTACCTGCAACCCGCTACAGCAGGGATGAATCCCGGCCCCCGGAGGCAGACTGTGTCGTCTGACCCATATAAGCAGCGATGATGGATCGGTCCCGCGCAACGCTCACCCGTGAACCGTGTCAGGCGGGGAACCGAGCAGCACTAAGCGGACCTGGGCGTGTGCCGCGGGGCTGCCGATCCTGAGCCGGCTGTATGGGTAACGGGCATATCCTGTCCTTCAAAGGCCGGTGCGCGGTCTTGTTTTGGGCCGAGGCCCCTGGCCGCTTCCGTGCGCCGCGCTCCCCGCCGCCAGACCCTTCGCCATGTTGATGGAGCCACCCGCACAACCAAAACCCAGCAGGGCGCTCATAGCGCAGCGTAGTAAAAGGCGCTGCGCATTTTCTTTACTTCAAGGTGTGATTGCGAATGTACCAAGCTCTGTATCGTAAGTGGCGCTCCAAAACCTTCGACCAGGTCGTAGGCCAGGACCACGTCACCCAGACCCTGAAGCGGCAGGTGGCCTCCGGCCGTCTGTCCCACGCTTATCTGTTTACCGGCACCCGGGGAACGGGCAAGACCTCCTGCGCCAAGCTGCTGGCCCGGGCCGTCAACTGCGAACATCCCCAGGACGGCAACCCCTGCAACCAGTGCCCCTCCTGCCTGGGCATTCTCAACGGTTCCATTCTGGACGTGCTGGAGCTGGACGCCGCCTCCAACAACGGCGTGGACGACATCCGCGCCATCCTGGATGAAGCGGTCTACACCCCCGCCACGGTGAAAAAGCGGGTGTACATCATCGACGAGGTCCACATGCTGTCCAATCAGGCCTTCAACGCCCTGCTCCAGATTCTGGAGGAGCCGCCGGAGCACCTGATGTTCATTCTGGCCACCACCGAGGTCCACAAGGTGCTGGCCACCATCAAGAGCCGCTGCCAGCAGTTTTCCTTCAAGCGCATCCACCCCGCCGGCATCGCCGCCCATCTGCTCCACATCGCCGGCGAGGAGGGCATCGACCTCACCGAGGTTGGCGCCGCCCTCATTGCCCGGCTGGCCGACGGCGGAATGCGGGACGCCCTGTCCCTGCTGGACCAGTGCTCCGGGGGCGGAGGCACGGTGGATGAGGACCGGGTGCTGTCCTGCCTGGGGCTGGCGGGCAATCTGGAGGCCGCCGCCCTGCTGCAAAACGCCGCCGACGGGGACATCTCCGCCGCTTTGGAACGGCTCGACAAGCTCTACGCAAGCGGCAAGGAGATGACCGCCCTGGCGGGAGAGCTGTCCGCCCTGGTGCGGGACCTGCTGGTGCGCAAAACCGCTCCCAAAACCGGGGCGGCGCTTATGACCGGCGGCTTTGACAGCGAGACGCTGAAAAAGCTGTCCGCCCGGTTCGACGTGGCCCGGCTGGTCCAGATGCTGAACCGTCTGCAGAAAACGGCGGCGGACCTGACCCGGTCCGCCAACCGCCGCACCGATATGGAGCTGTGCCTGGTCACCCTGTGCGACCCGGCCTTGGACGGTTCTACGGCAGGGCTGTCTGCCCGTGTGGCTCGATTGGAGCAAGGAATTGCCTCCGCACCCACGCCCCAGGCGGCCCCCGCTCCAAAGCAGACGCCTGCCCCGCCCCCAAAGTGCGAGACCCCGCCTTCTGTGGAGCAGGTCCCCTGGGAGGAACCGCCTCTGCCGGAGGAGCCTCCGCTCCCGGACGAGCCGCCCCTGCGGGACCAGGACGTTTCGCCCTCTTGGGACGAACCCGAACCCGCTCCAAAGGCTCAGCCCCCCAGATTGGAGCCCGTCCCCCGATCTGATCCCCCCGTTCAGGCAAAGCAGGCACCCGTTCCCCAGCCCGCGCCCCAAAACGCTCCCGGCTGGCCGGGCTGGCCCAGCTTCCGGAACCAGCTCAAGGGCCTGCTGGCGGTGAGCGACTACAGCTTTCTCAGCAACCCCGCCATGGCGGAGGGCCGTTTTGACGGGCGGCAGCTCACCCTGTGGGTGGCAAACGACTTCTTGAAGGATATGCTCAGCCGTCCGGACATCACCCGGCCCATGGCGGAGCTGTCCCATAAGCTCACTGGAATGGCCCATCAGGTGGATGTCAAGGTGGGGCAGGCCCCGCCGGAGGGCGCTCCTTCCGCTCCGCCGTCTCCCCCGGCGGAGATGGATGCGCTGGACGCTTTTCTGGCCCAGGGCGGCAGTAATATCATCGTGGAATAAGCGCAAGGCGCAAGACATAGGAGGTAGACAAATGGCAAAAGGATTCAACAGCCGCGGTATGGGCGGCATGGGCGGCGGCAATATGAACAGCATGATCCGCCAGGCCCAGAAGATGCAGCAGGATATGATGAAGGCCCAGGAGGAGCTGGAGAGCAAGACCTACGAGGCCGGGGCGGGCGGCGGCGTGGTCACCGCCACCGTGTCCGGCAAGAAGGAGCTGGTCAGCGTAGCCATCGACCCCGAGGCGGTGGACCCGGAGGACGTGGAGATGCTCCAGGACCTGATCGTGGCCGCCGTCAACGAGGCGCTGCGCAAGGCCAGCGAGGACGCCGCCAGCCAGATGTCCAAGCTGACGGGCGGATTGAATCTGCCCTTCTGAGCATACTAATGAACATGCACAACAGCACCTTGGGCTATCTGGAAAACGCCCGGGGAGAATATTTGATGCTCCACCGGATCAAAAAGAAGGTGGACGTGAACAAGGGCAAATGGATCGGCGTGGGCGGCAAGTTCGAGGGCTGCGAGAGCCCCGACGAGTGCTTCCGCCGGGAGGTCCTGGAGGAGACGGGCCTGACCCTCACCAGCTTTCGCTTCCGGGGCGTGGTCACCTTTCTCAGCGACGGCTGGGACGGGGAGTACATGTACCTGTTTACCGCCGACGGCTGGACCGGAAAACTGACCCGGGACTGCGCCGAGGGAGAGCTGGCCTGGGTTCCGAAGCAGGACGTGCCTGAGCTTCCCGGCTGGGACGGGGACAAAATCTTCCTCCGGCTGCTGGCCGAGGACCATCCTCCCTTCCTGCTCACCCTGCAATACCAGGGGGACCGGCTGGTCCGGGCCGTGCTGGATGGCAGGGCTCTGCCCGTGAATAAATAAGGAGATGCGCGTTTTATGAAATTTTCCCAGATGCCCTATGAGCGCCCCGATCTGGAGGCGGTCAAGAGACAGTTGACCCAGTTTACCCAGCGGCTCAAGGACGCCGCCGGGTATGAGGAGGCCCGGTCCATCTTTCTGGAGAAGGAGGAGGCCGACCGCCATGTGGGCACCATGGCCACCCTGGCTCAGATCCGCAACACCATCGACACCCGGGACGAGTTTTACGACGGCGAGATGAACTTCTGGAACGCCGCCGCCCCCGAGTTGGAGGAGTATGAGCAGGCCTGGAAACTGGCCATGCTGAATTCCCCCTTCCGCAAGGATTTCGCGGCGGAGTACGGCGATCTGATGTTCCTCAACACCGAGATCGCGCTGAAAACCTTCTCCCCGGACATCGTGCCCCAGCTCCAGCGGGAGAATGATCTGGCCCAGGCCTACCAAAAGCTCATCGCCTCAGCCAAGATTCCCTTCGAGGGCGGGGAGTACACCCTGTCCCAGCTCACCCCCTTCAAGACGGACGCGGACGACCAGCGCCGTCTGGCCGCCTGGAAGGCGGAGGGCCAGTGGTTCAAGGACCATCAGGAGGAGTTTGACCGCATTTACGACGAGCTGGTCCGCCTGCGGGACGAGATGGGCCGCAAGCTGGGCTATGAGGGCTATACCACCCTGGGCTACTACCGCATGGGCCGCAACTGCTACACCAAGGAGGATGTGGAGAAGTTCCGCGCCGCCGTGGTGAAGTACCTGGTGCCCCTGGCCGACCGGGTCTACCGGGAGCAGGCCAAGCGCCTGGGCAAGGAATACCCCATGAGCTACGCGGACAACGCCCTGAAATTCCGCTCCGGCAACCCCCGGCCCGTGGGGTCCCCGGAGGACATTCTGGCCCAGGGCAAGAAATTTTACGACGAGCTGTCCCCGGAGACCAGTGAATTTTTCCAGACCATGCTGAACGGCGAGCTGCTGGACGTGCTGTCCACCAAGGGCAAGGCAGGGGGCGGCTACTGCACCACCCTCCCGGAGTACAAAGTGCCCTTCATTTTCGCCAACTTCAACGGCACCCAGGGAGATGTGGAGGTGGTTACCCACGAGGCGGGCCATGCCTTCGCCGCCTGGATGAACCGGGATCGGGTGCCCGCGGACTATATCATGCCCGGCATGGAGGCCTGCGAGGTCCACTCCATGTCCATGGAATTCATGGCTTGGCCCTGGGCGGAGGGCTTCTTCGGGCCGGACACCAGGAAGTATCTGTACAGCCACCTGGCCGGGGCGCTGGTGTTCATCCCCTACGGCACGCTGGTGGACCACTTCCAGCACGAGGTATACGCCCACCCGGACATGACCCCCGCTCAGCGCCACGCCAAGTGGAAGGAGCTGCAAGGGGTGTATATGCCCTGGATGAAGCTGGACGGGGACATCCCCTTCTACGCGGAGGGAGAGGCGTGGCAGCGCCAGATGCACATTTACGAGTCCCCCTTCTATTATATCGACTACTGCCTGGCCCAGACGGTGGCGCTTCAGATATGGGCGCTGCTGCAAAAGGACAAGGCGCTGGCCTGGGAGAAGTATATGGCCTATACCCGTCAGGGCGGCAGCCGGGTGTTCACCGAGCTGCTGAGCAACGCGGGGCTGGAAAGCCCCTTTGACGAGAAGTGCCTGCGCGAGGTCTGTGAGGCCGCCAGCGTCTGGCTGGAGGGGTACGACCTGAGCGGAATCCAGTAACAGGCAAAAAGTCCCTCTTTCCTGGAGGAAAGAGGGACTTTTTGCCTGTGCTGGACAGGTTTCCCGCAAAAGCTCTTGACGGTCCGCTTTATTTCCGATAAACTATATATGATTTGATTCATCATGAGGAGGACCGCTATGAAATCCACTGTTTATTTTACCCGCGACCTGTCTCCCGAAGCCATGCTCCGGCTGTACGACGCCCTGGGCGTCCAGCTCTCCGGCAGGGTGGCCGTCAAAGTCCACTCCGGCGAGCCCGGCAACCAGAACTTCCTTCGCCCTGACTTCTGGAGGCCCATGATCGACAAGGTGAGCGGCACCATCGTGGAGTGCAACACCGCCTACGACGGCGGCCGCAACACCACCCCCGCCCACAAGATCACCATGGAGCGCCACGGCTGGCTCAACGCCGCCGAGGTGGACATCCTGGACGAGACGGACGACATGGAGCTGCCCATTCCCAACGGCAAGGTCATCAAGAAGAACTTTGTCGGCGCTCATCTGGCCAATTATGACTCCCTGCTGGTGCTCAGCCACTTCAAGGGGCATCCCATGGGCGGTTTTGGCGGGGCGCTGAAGAACATCTCCATCGGCATCGCCTCCTCCCGGGGCAAGCAGTATATCCACGGCGCGGGGGATATGGAAAAGTTCTGGGACTCCGACCACGACTCCTTCCTGGAGTCCATGGCGGACGCTGCCTGGTCCATCCACAACCGCTTTGCCGGAAAGACTGCCTATATCAACGTGATGAAGAACATGTCTGTGGACTGTGACTGCTGCGCGGTGGCGGCCGACCCCAAGATCGGGGATATCGGCATCCTGGCCTCTCTGGACCCGGTGGCCCTGGACCAGGCCTGTCTGGATCTGGTGTATCAGTCCGACGACCCTGGCAAGGGAGATCTCATTGAGCGCATTGAGTCTCTCCACGGGGTTCACACTGTGGAGGCGGCCGCCGAGCTCGGGATCGGCAGCCGCGCCTATGAGCTGGTCACTTTTTCTTGAAAGAAAAAGTGACCAAAAAGAACTTTTGGACCGTTGCAGAAATGGGGAAAGCCGTCCGGCATTTGCTCGGCAGCGGAATCGTATGCTGATCAGAAGATTTAATATCAACATATGATTTCAGTTTCTGTCCGCATGAAATTCAGAACATGGGATAGAGAGAAGCCTAAAGGTTTAGGTTTTGACTGATAGTGGACCTTACAAAAGCAGCCTGTCTGGAGATTCCCCAGGCAGGCCGCTTTTTGCGTGTCTGATGGCCGATCGCCCTGAAACGGAAAATGATGTTGCAAAATACCGCGAATCATGTATAATATTATAATACGGAATGTAAAAATGGAAACAAAAGAGAAGGTGCCAATGTGATGGAACAGATTGTTGGAAATCATCAAATCATATCAATCAAGCAGCTGATGAAAGCCCTCCGGGAGGGGAGAGAAAATTCGGAGAGATTCTGTTTTATCATTGGTTCCGGTGCGTCGGTATCGTCTGGAATTCCGACAGGCGCAGCGTTGGAATATCAGTGGATGGAGGAGCTGGAAAAGACTTGTGGAATGGAAGAGATCCGTGAGATTGCAAAAAATCTGGAAAATCATTTGGAATATGATTTTAAACGGATAGAGGATGATTGGGAAAAAGCGAAAAAGTCAGAGAGTTCTCTTTCAAGCGAATACTATTTTGATATATACAAGCTTCGCTTTTACCCAAATCACAGGAATGGATACCATTATCTTGAAAATATAATGTCCAACAAGAATCCGGGATTTGGTTACCACCCCCTTGCCCTGATGCTGACGGATGGAACCGGGAGCAATCTTGTAATAACAACGAATTTTGACAGCTTGATAGAGGACGCCCTGTTTTTGTATACGGATGATAAGCCGCTTGTGATAAACCATGAGCTGTTGGCAGAATACGCAGGGGACCCTAACATCAAGCGCCCGATCATCGCGAAAGTGCATCGGGGAATCTTTTTTGACCCCCTGAATCAGCCTGAGGAAACGAATGAGCTGAAAGGGGGCTGGCGTGACGTGCTGGGGCCGGTTTTTCAAAGCTACACTCCCATTGTCATCGGATACGGCGGCGGCGACAAGAGCCTGATGAAGCTCCTGGAGGATGCCAATATCAAGATGAAAAATGGGATTTACTGGTGCTACTATGAGAAACATGGGCTGCCGAATGAAAAAATACAAACGCTTGTAAAGGCGAAGAACGGCTACTTGGTCCGCACCGCGGGATTTGACGCCACCATGCTTGCCATTGGAAACGCATTGTTTCCGGATAAGATTGGGGTTCATGAGGCGGAGGAATATTTGAACAAACGGACAAGCATTCAAATTGCCAACTATGATAAGGAATATAAGAGGCTGACGGAGTACGAAAGCCTGAGTGACAAGGAAGGCGTTGAGAATCGGGGCAGTCAAAGTGAAAATGATTTTAAGGTAGAGATAGAAAAGATGAGGGAGCGTTCCGACATTTCGGAAAAGGAGCGCCAGGAGCGAAACCAGATGACCGCCTGGGACTATTGGCGTCAAGGTAAGCGGTATTATGAGGGCCAAGAATACGAAAAGGCGGTTGAAAGCCATTCAATTGCAATCCAGACGCAATCGAATATTGCGCTGTTCTATAATGATCGTGCGTGTGCCTATCACTGTTTAGCAAAATATAATAAGGCGATTTCTGATTATGACAAGGCAATCGGACTAGACCCATCAGATGCAGTATTTTATGAAAACCGAGGGAATTCATATTTTGATTTAGGGGAATATGAGAAATCGATTTCTGATTATGACAGGGCAATTGAATTAGATCCCAAGTGTACATACGCATATAAACACCTCGGAGTCATTTGGAAAAAAAGGGCCGATTTTGACAAAGCAATCAAGTTCTTTACAAAGGCAATAGAACTGGACCCAAAATATAAAGATGCATACATCAAGCGTGCCGAAGTTTATCGTTTGCAGGGAGAAGCATCAAAAGCAATGGCCGACGAGGAGAAGGCGGCGGAGCTGTGACATGCTGAACAGACGCCTTCTTTCAAGCAGGTTGTCAAAAAAGGGCTTGCTATCGCCTCCAACCCTCGCGCTTCTGTAAACTGTTGTGTCAAAACACGTTCTTAAAACAGCGCTTTTTTATTCAGCTCGCTGATCGTGGCGGGAGACACTTTACTGCCCCACAACGCCTCTGTGATATCCTCCACCCGCCGTACCGATACTCCGGCCAGATACATCTCAATCAGCGCTTCCTCCACGCTGCTCTCCCGCCGCCGGTACCGTTCGATAATGGCTGTTTCAAACGAAACTCCCTTCAAGCGGGGAACGTGCAGTGTTACCTCTCCTGATGTCGTAGTGAGATTTCTATCATATTACTCCCGAATTAGAACATAGGAAATCTGGTTATGTTGAAAGAAAGCGGAG
>CAJULJ010000056.1 GCA_910587395.1 uncultured Oscillospiraceae bacterium
CCAAATTCGTTGTATTGCCATTTGGCTCCTCGTTTATTGACGACACCATCTAGCGCAGAAAAGCAAAAGATAGCAGGGCGGTTTGATTGAACCGTCCTGCTGTCTGACATTCCCGGCTTTAATCAAACTCTTTCCAAAAATCTTTTATAGCTGCTTCATAGCCCTCTTTATCAAAATAATAGCTCATCCCATGATCCGCTCCAGGTACAATAAACAGTTTTTTAGGTGCGGCGCAGGCTGTATAATTCTCATAAGTCATTTCAATGGGTACAAAGTGATCCTCGGTGCCATGGACAAACAGCACAGGAACCTTACAGCATTTCAGCGCGTCTACCGTGGAATATTCATCTGTTGCCATCTGGAGCCGCTTTTTGAACATTGTTTCAGCCATGATTCCTCGTAAGCCATAGGGCATATGCAGGTTTTTGTTGACAACATGTTTCCAAATCGCCTGTGGTGATGTGAACCCGCAGTCACCAGCAATTCCATGCACATTGCTGGGCAAATCCAGGCCAGCGGCCATCAGCACTGTGGTTGCCCCCATGGATACGCCAGCAAGGTAGATTGGCAGTTCGCTCCCACATCGTTCCGTGACCCAACCTACCCAATCCAACACGTCATATCGCTCCACCAAGCCAAAGCTCATGTATTCGCCACCACTGCTGTTCTGCCCCCGTTGTTCCGCATATAAAACGCTGCAATCATTTTTCTCCCAAAAACCGGCCATCGTACCAAAATCGTAGGCCCATGAGGTCCGCCAGCCGTGCATAGCGATAATGATTCGTTTCGGATTTCTGCACGGTATAAAATGCCCAACCAAAGTGGTTCCGTCATGACTGGTGATCTCCACCGTCTCGTTTTCTTTTGATTCAAGCCGTTTTGCCGCCGCGTTCAGTTCGGTCAGGAAAGCGCTATCCTGTTGGATTCCGGAAATCAGATCTCCCGCTTTTTGCATTGCCTTCGGCCCCTCCCGATCAACAGCCGCTTTCACGAGGAATTTTGTGGTGAGATAGGTAGATAAAGATACAACAGCCGTGGCGGCAATTACAACACCAGACGCTTGCAGATATTTTTTGCTGCTTTTCATAATGTCATCCTTTACAAAAGTGATTGAGTGGAACAATTGCCTGCTTTGATATATATCGCTATTCTTCCCCATCAAGTGCGGGAGAACAACGTTTTGTAAGGCGAATGCTTACTGCAATAAGATCCAACCCAAGGAGAATAATGTGCCCCTCGAATTTCTCCGTTGGATAAAGCAACAGCATACTCGAAAAAGTCATACGAATAAGAAATTCAGCAAATGATCCAAAGGAGGCCGTCTTTGTGCCGATTGCCTGAATGGCACGAGACAAGGATTTTGATGCCTTTCGGATTCCAATGATTGCCCATGTTGTCCCCATAGGGCCTATAGATTCTGACCCATGAATGATAAAGACAATTCCGACCGTAAGCAGGACAAAGCCGTTTGCCAATTCTACAGAATGGTCTACCCATGCTCCGCCCTTGCGGAAATAGGCTATGCAGTACAGTATGCCGGCCAGCACCATGGCTCCACCCAAAACATAGGGCAGCCCTACCGTAATTGGGCCTGGAAAAATGATACACAACAACCCGATGCTGGCAAACAAACCACAAATAAAACGCTTCATAAGCCTTGTGTCTCCCCTTCTTTCCTCATAAACGTCAAAAAATCTGCGCTAATCAGTAAGAAAGGACACGATTCTATGTCCATCGGAATACCCCTTTGCATAGAGACGGGCCATACAGTTGGGCTTCCGTTTCAAAGTGGTAACACCACAAGTATTATCTGGGGCGACAAAAAGCAGTTTTCCCTGATCTGCATACTTTTTTGCCTGAGCTATCCTCACATTATACTGTCCGGCCCGGTGTTCCAGTCGATATGCGGCCAATGGATATGTTTTTCGGATTCTGGCGGCCAGAAATTTGTCTTTTTTCGAGGTGCGCACCGTGTCCAAAGGAAGGGTCAAGACAAGAACTACCTTGTCGCAGCCCAATTCAAAGGCTTTTTCAAAGGGGATGGTGTCCCCCAATGCGCCGTCATAATATGGAACCATGTCGATGAATTGAGGCTTGCACACATATGGAATGGCACAAGACGCCTTCAATACATCATAATTGTCCTGGCTAATATCATTCTTGCTGAAATATTTGGGGTTTCCACTCTCTGCCTCGGTAGCAACCATTAGAATTTCCATCGGATTTGCCATGAATGCCGGATAATTCAACGGATCTACTCCTGCGGAATTGCTAAGGGTTCCATAAATATAGTCCAAATCCAGGAAAGACCCTTTGCGGATGAAATTTTCCCAACCCATATATTGTTTCCGTTGAGAATATTCCGCAAAAAAGCGCTGGTTGCGTTGAGATTGCCCTGCGGCAAAGGATGCAAGGTTGGCGCTTCCCGCCGAGACGCCGATCCCCAGGTCAAAGCGGATTCCTGCGTCCAGGCAAAAGTCGAATACCCCGGCAGCATAAATTCCCCGCATACCGCCGCCTACGTCAACAATTCCTGTTTTCTTTTTCATCGTATGCGGCCTCTTTCTTATTTTTCTTTCGGTAGATATAACAACTGATGATTGACACTACACTTACCGCTATCTGAACCGCAAATGGGATTAAGAACGCTGGCGATATAGGATCGGCTATATTTGTCCCCATAATCGGAAAGGTAACGATTGGTAAGGCCATCCCTAAAGTGCTCCCAGTCAAATACTTAATGTAATGTATGCCTATTGCTCCCATATAGAGGCTCAATACATCGCTGGGCAGAATATTGACTGCTCGTGTGAAAAATGAAAGGACAAATTCATGGCTTGTCCGCACCTGTCTTAATGCTGCTGCTTTGGGATATTTACTGACAATGTGATCAATCACACCCTTTCCAAGCTGGCGCCCCAGCCAGTAGGGAAGGGACAGCATAATGCAAGCTCCAACGGTATTAAGCAGGATTGCAGTTGGCAACGGGAAAAGAATGCCATTTGCAATAAAAAGGAAACCACTGTATATAAAAACACTTACACTTTTCAGTGCAAAAAGGAACAGCATAAAAACGGCGGCAAGCACTGTGTTCTGCGGTGAATGGCCTAAAACTCCATCAACTGTAAAGTATTCTCTGTGCCGAAAGCATACGATCAGGATAGCGGCCCAAATAAAAATAAGGATAATTTTGTATATGCGTTTATAATGTATCTTTTCATCCGAAACTTGTTTCGACATAAAACGTCCCCTATTTCACTTGAAGAAAGACCGCAGTTGGGAGCACATGCTGCGGCCTTTTTTCAGCATACTATATCAGTCGGAGCATACAAGGCAAGTATTTCCCGCAAAGATGGCTCCAACGTATTTTCCATAGTTAGAGCATCATCCCCGTCAATCCCGTTTTTCCTGTTTTTCAGCATGGCTGGCGCCCCACAGCCGTTCTGCCTCCGGCTTCCAGCATTGGGCATAAGAAACGCATTTGTCGCACAGATGATCAACGCTCTCCGGGGATTGTAGATCAGTAGAGTGGGCCCCAGTGCGGTGCACCATCTCCCGCAGCTTCTCAGGGTTCTCCAGCATGGGACAGGGGAGCAGGTGATTATCGTTGAAGGGCTGCCCGTCATGATACGCCATGAACATGGGGGATCGCAGACAGTCCAGCAGGGATTTCTCCCGGATGTTGGAATCGGAATAGTGGACGAACACACAGGGATCGACGTCGCCGTTGGCATTGATGTGGAGGTATCGGCGGCCCCCGGCAATGCACCCGCCCACATATTCGCCGTCGTTTTGGAAGTCCATGGCAAACAGGGGCTTGGTGGAGCGGATTTCCCGGATGCGGTAGTACATCGCTTTCCGCTGCTGAGGATTGGGCATCAGCGTCGGGACAGCATCATTGCCCACGGGCATATAGTGGAAGTACCAGATGAACTGTGCGCCCCACTTTACCAGCTGGTCGATGAACTCATCGGAGCTGATGGAGTCCAGGTTCTGGCTGGTATAGCAGGCGGAGATGCCGAAGGGCAGGCGCTTCTGTCGAAGGATGGACATGGTCCGGAGCACCTTCTGGTACACGCCGTTTCCGCGGCGGCCATCGGTGGCCATTTCAAAACCTTCCAGGCTGATGGCGGGGATGAAGTTCTTCACCCGCAACATATCGTCCGCAAATGCCTCGTCGATGAGGGTAGCGTTGGTAAACGCGAGGAACTGGCAGTCCGAATGCTTCTGACACAGGGCGATGATGTCCTTGCTTCTCACCATGGGTTCGCCCCCGGTGTAGATGTACATATAGACGCCCAGCTCCTTACCCTGCTGGATAATGGAGTCGATCTCATTTAGAGACAAATTTAGCTTATTACCGTATTCGGCAGCCCAGCACCCGGTGCAGTGAAGGTTGCAGGCGCTGGTAGGGTCCAGTAGGATAGCCCAGGGGATATTGCAGTTGTATTTCGACCGCATGTCTTCTTGGATGGGCCAGCCGACGATATTGGCGTTCAGAAGGAAGTTTTCAAAGGTGGCTTTCAGCACATCATTGTCCACTTCGCGGAAGATGTTCATGAGCAGCTGATGCATATTGTTGTCCGGGTCATTGATGACTGTGCGGAATGCGTCCCGCTGTACAAGGAAACTGTTGGGGCCGTCTCCAGCCAGCCTGTCCACCCATTCCATCAGCTTGGGGAGGTTATGCTCCGGGTCCTTCTCGATGTAGCCATAGGCGGTTTTCAGGCCGAGCTTGCCCAGTGTTTTTGGGATCATAGCGATTCTCCTTTTCTATCTTTTTTGAATCTTCCCAGCGAGACTAAGTGTTTTGCCCTTAATAATTATAAGTGCAAATCATTGTGTATGTCAACGGAATTTTTACCTAAACTAAGTGCAGTACTGATGTTAGGGGATTGTGTCATGAAAGCAAAAAAAGAACTCAATATACAAATCGGGGAGCGCATCAAACGGGCGCGGGAAAAAGGTGGGATGACCCAGGAGCAATTCGCGGAGCTGATCAACAAAACACCGCAGTTTGTATCTGATTTAGAGCGGGGTGTTTCCGGCATTTCCATTGAAACACTGAGGACAATTTGCGAAAAACTGTGTATATCCAGCGACAGTATCCTGTTTGCCAGGCGAGATGAAAATGATGTCTCGGAATTGACAAGCAAATTTCGGAAAATGTCTCATGTGAAGTTTCGTGCTTTGGAGCAGATCGTGAACGCACTACTGTATACCGAGGCCGAGATTGGTAGCGACCAATAATGCAACACAGAGCAAAAATGCGGCGGCAGTCTCAAATGTGAGATGCTGCCGCATTTTTGCAGCATCTTTTTATCGATCACTGGTCAGCCAGTTACTCTCCTGGGAGAAGATGAGGTCGTCTACATCCCCCGGAGCAACGGCGGCCTTACGGGCTTTTTTCATGAGGGAGCCTCCTTCCAGGTGGGATTTTACAACGCAGCTGAGTATGTGGAACGGAGGCACAAGCGGCTAAATGACATGGTACTCCTTCAGCAGCTTTTCGATGTCGGTGCCCTGCGCCTTGCTCAGAACCTTGTGCAGGGCGAACTTTTCGATGAGGTTCAGGCTCATGTCCGTCAGGGGCTTGCCGTCCCGAAGCTTAACGGAGGCGTCCAGCAGGTCGCGCACGTCGTAGGTGCTGCCCCATACCTCGGGCACGCCCCGGTCTACGTCCAGCAGGGTATACACCGCCTCCATACCGGTGCGCATGGAATATTCGGTAGTGAAGATGGTGTCCCGGGCCGTCTCGGCAAACTGGCCCAGGAAAGCGAAGTTAACAGCGCCATCAGGCACCACCTTCGGGCGGTCCGTGTCGTTGCGGGGCATGAAGAAGGCGTCGATATAGGGCATCATGACAGGCACAGTGTTGGCGCTGTGCTCCGCCAATCCCTCGATCTGATCCTCGGGCACCCCCAGGTGGTACAGCCACTCCATGCAGATTTCCTTGCCGGTACACTCCCGCATGGGCTTCTTCACGTAGTCGCCGGGCACGTCGGTGAACAGGGAGTACACCCACACCAGGCAGTGATCCTTAGGCTGCTCCCGGAACTGAGGCTGGCGGTTGATGGTCCAGCTCAGCAGCCAGGAGGAATCCTTCACGGTAACGATGCCGCCGGTGACCACCTTGCCGGTGAAGGGATCCCGCTTGCAAATGTTCTTGATATAGGGGATGATCTGCCCGTCCAGGGTTTCCACCGTGGCAGACATCCAGTTGGTCTGCTCCGGGTCGTAGCAGAACTTGTCCGGGTTGCCGAAGGACGGGTCCTGGGCGGCAATCTTACGCCACATATCCCAGCCGCCGCCGGGCTTGATCTCGGTGTTGTAGGGGGCCGGGGTGTTCTGATCGCCCATGGTGGAATTTTCCACGCAGCCGCCGTTGGTGATGAACACCAAATCGTTCTCCGTCAGATCCACAAAATTCTGGCCTTCCCCGGTGGTCAGCTCAATCCGGCTGGCCAGCTTTTTGTCCGGCTGGATGTCAAACTCCACATTCACCACCTTGGTGTTGTAGTGGAACTGCACGCCGTGCTCCTCCAGGTACTTTACCATGGGCAGAATCATGGATTCGTACTGGTTGTAGCGGGTAAAGCGCAGCGCCTTGAAGTCAGGCAGGCCGCCGATGTGATGGATGAAGCGCTTGATATACCGCTTCATTTCCAGGGCGGAGTGCCAGTTCTCAAAGGCGAACATGGTGCGCCAGTAAAGCCAGAAGTTGGAGTTCAGCACCTCGTCGCCAAAGAAGTCAGTGATGCGTTTGTCATAGAGCTGCTCATCGGGGGTAAAGAACAGCTTCATGATCTCCATGGCAGCCTTGTCGGACACGGCGAACTTACCGTCGGTGTGCGCGTCCTGCCCCCGATTGACGGTGGCACGGCACAGGGAGTAGTTGGGATCTTCCTTGTTCAGCCAGTAATACTCGTCCAGCACACTGACGCCCTCGGTCTCAATGGAGGGGATGGAGTGGAACAAATCCCACATGACCTCGAAATGGTTGTCCATCTCACGGCCGCCCCGCATGACATAGCCCACGTTCTCAAACTTCCAGCCGTCGCAGGCGCCGCCGGGGATGGGATCCTTCTCGAAGATGTGGATGTGCTCGCCCTTCATCTGGCCGTCCCGAACCAGATAGCAGGCGGCGGTAAGAGCGGCCAAACCGGTGCCAATGATGTAGGCCGATTTGTGATCCACGCCTTCCGGTTTCTTGGGGCGGGCGAAAGCCTCATAGTTACCACTGGAATAATACATATATAACATCCTTTCCCGAGCCGTTTTTCGGCTCTTTTGTTTGATGGGCTTATCATAGTATACTCGTCCTTTTTTCACAATAAACAGAGCGCCCGCCGTGATAAAATTTTTATCACGGCGGGCTCATTGATAATTTTTTAATCATTTGGGGCGGAATGTAAGGGTTCGCCGGCGCAGAAAGCGTTCAGCGCCCGGACCACGTTCCCGCGAAGCACCTTGCTGGTGCGCTCCACAATGGCGGCGGGATTCTCCTTCATATTGCCGTTGATCCAGTCCAGCATCACGCCGATCAAGGCATACTCGTAAAAATTGGCAATAAAATTTTTGTCTGCCTCACTTACGCACAACCCCACCGATTTTTCCTCTACTACCCCGAGCAGCAAATTGTGTATGAGCGGGTTAAGATATTGCTCAATGCGCTCCCGGCTCACCGTGCGGTAGACATTCATGATAAAAGGTTTGTTGTCCAGCACAGCCTGGAAGATATTCAAAAAGCCCTCCTGCCAGGTATCGTAGGTCTTTTTACCCGCCAGGGCCCGGGCGGCGTCCTCCACGCAGGCCCATTCCACCAGATCGTAGATGTCCTTGAAGTGGTAGTAAAAGGTCATGCGGCTGATACCACAGTCCTCGGCAATGTCGCTGATCGTGATCTTATTCAGTGGCTTTTGGAGCAGCAGTTTTTTTAGTGATGCCTCCAATGCCCGTTTTGTCATCTGTGACATAAAAACCTCCGCCGCATTGAGCAATCGGCTCAAATACATAAATACAGGGCCTTCCCGTCTGTGTTTCCAGACACTCCACCAGCAGTATACTTGAAAAATGAAACTTTTTCAAGTATACTATAAAAAATGACTTTCTTGACTTGGGGCCAAAAGACTTCCAATTTCGGCTATTTCTATTCAAGCTGCCTTTCAGTCATAATTGCGTCTCACCGTGAGATTTCATTCCTATATGTGTATTACATATTCTACAATCTGTCGGAGGTGTACCATGGCCAATTTTACCCGCAGAGCCATCAAGGAGACCTTTTGGAAGCTGCTCAACCAGCGGCCTTTGAGCCAGATTACCATAAAGGACATTGTAGAGGACTGCGGCATCAACCGCAACTCTTTCTACTACCATTTTGAGGATCTGCCCGCCCTCGTGGAAGAAATTGTAGAGGAACAGGTTCAGGCCCTCATTCAAAACCACCCTACCATCTCATCGGTGGAGGAGTGCTTTGACGCGGTGATCGAGCTGGTGATGGAAAACAAGCGGGCCATTTACCACATTTACAACTCCCTGAGCCGGGATGTATTTGAGCGGTATCTCATGGACGCCTGCCAGTACATCGTCTCCACCTACTTAAAGACGGAGTTCGCCGGGAAGTCCATTGACCTCCAGGATCTGGACGCGCTGATTCGACTGCACAAGTGTGCCTGCTTCGGTTCCGTGATCGATTGGCTCAACGGCGGCATGAAGGATGACATTGTCGGCTATTTTCGCCGGGTGTGCACCCTGCAAAAGGGCTGGTTGGAGAATTTGGGCCGTTGAATCGAATATGGGTTCCAACACGGGACATGCCAATGCCTAAAATTTAGGCACGGGCCTGTCCCGTGTCTGAATTTCAGACAGTTTTTTCCCTGCGCCTGATTTTTAGGCATGGGGCTTTTTTCTGCCCATGGTAACAGCGCTGCCCCTCTGCTATACTCACTATCACACAAGGGAAACCACTGATAACAGGAGGCGCAGAGTATGAAAAACCGTTGTACCATCCCCATGTGGGTAGCCAAGGCCGGATACATCGTCATGTCCCTGGTGTTCTGCGGGGCAGGGGTGCTGTTCATCGCAAAGCCGGAGCTGTCCGCTATGGTCATCAGCCGGGCGCTGGGCGCGGCCATGATCGTGTTCGGGCTGATTAAGCTGGTAGGCTACTTCTCCAAAGACCTGTTCCGGCTGGCCTTCCAGTACGATTTGGGCTTCGGGCTGCTGCTTATCGCTTTGGGTATCCTGGTGCTGGCAAAGCCTGCGGGGGTGCTGGACTTCATCTTCGTCGCACTGGGCATCGCCATCCTGGCCGACGGGCTCTTCAAGGTACAGATTGCTGTGGATTCCAAACGATTCGGCATCTCCACCTGGTGGCTGACGCTGGTTCTGGCAATGGTCACTGGCGTGGTAGGGCTGGCCCTGGTATTCCGCCCTTGGGACAGTGCCCGGCTGCTGACCACGCTACTGGGGGCGGCGCTGCTGGCGGAAGGTATTTTGAACCTGTGTGTGGCAGTCAGCACAGTGAAAATCGTAGACAACCAGCGGCCCGATGTGATCGAGGTCACCTCATTTGAAGTGGAAAATCCCTAATGTTATGAAAGGTTGGATGATGAAATGCGTTTTTCCAAAGCGGTGGTCAAGTACCGCGTACCCATTCTGATTTGCACCCTGCTGCTCATGATCCCCTCTGTGCTGGGCATGGCGGGCACCAGGGTCAACTACGATATGCTCAACTACCTTCCCGAAGATATGGACACCGTCATTGGGCAGAATGAGCTGCTGGATGACTTCAACAAAGGCGCGTTCTCCTTCCTCATCCTGGAGGATATGCCCGCCAAAGACGTTGCCGCCATAAAGGCGCAAGTGGAGCAGGTGAATCACGTGGAAACCGTGCTGTGGTACGACTCCCTGATGGATGTATCCGTTCCCATGGAGCTGTTGCCCGACACGCTTTACGAGGCGTTCAACTCCGAGCACGCCACCATGATGGCTGTGTTCTTTGACACCTCCACCTCCTCCGATCTGACCATGGACGCCATCCGGGAGATTCGATCCATCGCTGGGGAGCAGTGCTTTGTGTCCGGCATGTCCGCCCTGGTTACAGACCTAAAGGATCTATGCGAGGTGGAGGAGCCCATCTATGTGGGTATCGCCGTGGCCCTGGCCTGCGCGGCCATGCTGCTTCTGCTGGACAGCTGGCTGGTGCCCTTCGTGTTCCTGGCCAGCATCGGCATGATGATCCTTATGAACATGGGCACCAACTACTTCCTGGGCGAGATCTCCTACATCACCAAGGCCCTGTCGGCGGTGCTCCAGCTGGCCGTCACCATGGACTACTCCATCTTCCTGTGGAACAGCTACAACGAACAGCGGCGGCTGTGCGCGGACAACAAGGAGGCCATGGCCTCCGCCATCCAGGCCACCTTGACCTCTGTGGTGGGCAGCTCTATCACCACAGTGGCAGGCTTCATCGCGCTGTGCTTCATGTCCTTTACCATGGGCCGGGATTTGGGCATCGTCATGGCCAAGGGGGTGCTGCTGGGGGTGCTGGGCTGCGTTACCGTATTGCCGGCACTGATCCTGGTATTTGATAAGCCGTTGCAAAAGACCCGCCACCGTTCCCTGATCCCCAATATGGGAAAGCTATCCGGCGGAGTCGTAAAAGTATTCCCTGTGTTTATTGTGATCTTTGCCCTCATCCTTCCTCCCGCCCTTTACGGCTATAACCAGGCCAACAGCGAGGTGTACTACGACATGGGCCAGTGCCTGCCTGGGGATATGGAGTACGTCATTGCCGAAGGCAAGCTGCGGGACGAGTTCAATGTGGCCTCCACCCACATGCTGCTGGTAAACGCGGACGTATCTGCAAAAGACGTGCGGGCCATGACCCGGGAGATGGAGCAGGTGGACGGCGTGAAGTACGTGCTGGGCATGGAGTCTGTTGTGGGCTCCCGGGTGCCGGAGGAGCTTCTGCCCGAGTCCGTTACCTCTATGCTGAAAAGCGACAACTGGCGTCTGCTGCTCATCAACTCCGAGTACAAGGTTGCCAGCGACGCGGTGAACGCCCAGATCGGCCAGCTTAACGACATCCTGAAAAAGTACGACCAGGGCGGTATGCTCATCGGAGAAGCCCCCTGCATGAAGGACATGATCCAGACCACCGACCACGACTTCAAAATGGTCAACGCCGTGTCCATCATCGCCATCTTCCTCATCATCGCCCTGGTGGAAAAGAGCTTCACCCTGCCCTTCATCCTCATTGCGGTTATTGAGGCGGCTATCTTCGTCAACCTGGGCCTGCCCCATTATCTGGGCCAGAGCCTGCCCTTCATCGCACCCATCTGCATCAGCACCATCCAGCTTGGGGCCACAGTGGACTACGCCATTTTGATGACAACACGTTATAAAGCGGAGCGCATCAACGGTGCGGATAAGAAGCAGGCGGTGCACACCGCCCTGTCCACCTCCATTCCATCCATCCTGGTGTCTGGTATGGGGCTGTTCGCCGCCACCTTCGGCGTAGCCGTCTATTCCGAAATCGACATCATCAGCTCCATGTGTATGCTCATGGCCAGAGGTGCGGTTATCAGTATGGTATCTGTCATCTTTGTGCTGCCCGCCCTGCTGTTGCTGTGTGATAAGCTGATCTGCGCCACCACGGCGGGCATGAGGCGGCCCAAACATCCCAAAAATTCCAATGTGGAGGTATATGCAAAATGAAAAAGCCTGTTGTAAAAATACTGTCTATCAGTCTGTGCGTCCTGCTGGCGCTGGGAGGCATCGGGGGCACGGTGTACGCTATGGGTGTCTCCACCGATGCCGCTTCCCCGGATGCCGCCCCTGTTGACAGCGGCACGGAATCCACCGCTCCCAAGACCAGTTCCTCTTACGATCCTGACGCGGGCCGGAATGTGAAGGATGAGACTGTATACGTACTGGCCAGTGCCGACGGAAGCGTCCAGAAAATCATTGTCAGTGATTGGATTCAAAATGCTCTGGGCAGCGACGCCATCGACGACGTAACCCAGCTCACCGGTATTGAGAACGTAAAAGGGAACGAGAGCTATACCATGGGCGGGAACAATTCCTGTGTCTGGAATGCCAAGGGGAACGATATCTACTACCAAGGAAATCTTGATAAAGAACTGCCCGTGGACGTGATGGTGAGCTATATGCTGGACGGCCAGCCCATTGCCCCGGCAGAGCTGGCGGGCAAAAGCGGCAGGGTTACCATCCGCTTCGACTACACAAACAACCAATATGAAATGGTGGCTATCAACGGCAGACAGGAGAAAGTCTATGTTCCCTTCGCCATGCTCACCGGGCTGATGCTGGACAATGACGTGTTCACCAACGTATCCGTCACCAACGGCAAGATTATGAACGACGGCGACCGCACCATTGTGGCGGGGCTGGCTTTCCCCGGCCTCCAGGAAAGCCTGGGCCTGGATCGTGACACCTTGGATCTGCCCGATTATGTGGAAATCACTGCTAACGTAGAGCGCTTTGAGCTGGAGACTACTGTCACCTTAGCTGTCAACGAGTTGTTCAATGATGCGGCCTCCACGATGGAGGACAACGATGATCTGGACGGCCTGGGCGAACTGGATGATAAACTGGATGAACTCACAGATGCCATGGATCAGCTTATCGACGGCTCCTCCCGGCTCTATGACGGCCTGTGCGCTCTGCTGACCAGCTCGGAAGAACTGGTTAAGGGCATCGACCAGTTGGCCGCAGGGGCGGCCCAGCTCAAGCAGGGGGCAGAAGGCCTGAGCGCGGGTGCCGCCCAGCTCCAAGCTGGGGCTGCTGCCCTGCATCAAGGTCTTGATCAGCTGGCCGAACAGAACGATGCGCTGAACGGCGGCGCGGTCCAGGTTTTCCAGTCCCTGCTGGCCTCTGCCAACAGCCAGCTGGCTGCGGCTGGAGTACAGGCCCCCGAGCTCACAATGGAGAACTACAGCCAGGTACTGGACGGTGTGATTGCCGCCGCCGGGGAATCCCCTGCCGCGCAGCAGGTGGCGGCGCTGAAAGCCTCCCTGGACAGCTACAACGGCTTTTACCAGGGCCTACAGAACTACACCGCTGGGGTGGCGCAAGCCAAGGACGGAGCCGAGGAACTGAATGTCGGCGTGGATGCGCTGAAAAACGGCGCGGACAGTTTGTCCGTCGGCGCAGGCCAGCTGTATGACGGAATCCTGACCATGAAGGGCAGTGCTCCCGCCCTGATCGACGGCGTGACCCAGCTGCGGGATGGAGCCATGGAATTGAGCGACGGCCTGAAGGAGTTCAATGAGAAGGGCGTCCAAAAGCTGGTAGATGCATTCGATGGCGATCTGAGCAGTCTGGCCGACAGGCTGGAAGCTGTGCGGGATGTGTCGGAACGCTACAACTCCTTCTCCGGCATTAGTGCCGACATGGACGGTCAAGTAAAATTCATCTGGCGCACCGAAGCTGTGGATGCCCAGAATCCGTAACGTTCACCTGTGCGGCATAACGGATAAAAATGAAGGGCGGGGCTGCTGTCAAAAGCGGCCCCGCCCTTGTAGTGTTCATTATGAATGCCTTTTACAATCCAGCCTCTTTTGCAATAAACTACTGAAAAAATCGCGTCTCACCGTGAGATTTATTTTTCAGTCCATGAAAGACAACTTACCCACAGCGGTGAAGCCGGAGGCGGAAAACTCGGTGATTACGATGTTATTCTGCCCGCTGGCACAGTGGCAGATCAAGAGCTTCCCCGCCTCATTCCGGCCCACCACTACACCAATATGGGAGGCGTCCGGGTATAGCGCAAAATCCCCTGGTTTGGCGTCAGCCGTTGATACTGCTGTCAAATTTCTGTTGATGTACCAATGCCCATCGCTGGGCAGGCCCACATTTTTCAGCACCCAGTCCAGGAAACCGGAACAGTCCAAGCCGAAGGGTCGGTATGTGCCGCTGGTGTCATTCCCCGGCGAGGTAACTTTCATCAGCGTCCCCCAGCGGGGGTCCCAGCCGATGGCGCTGCTCTTGCCGCCCCAGAAGTAATTGACCTTGCCCACCAGCTTGCAAGCCGTTTCCACCACAGCCCGCCGCTCTGGGGAAAGATTGTCCGGCAAACGCTGGAGAACTTCTAAAACTTTCTCGTCAGCTATGCCCAGATTCCCCAGCAGGCCGCCGATTACATCCAACTCATCCAGCAGCTCCGTCAAGGTATTATTCTGGTCGGTGGAAAAAGTGTAAGCTGTCCGCATATCGTCCGCGCTCTTGGAAGTGATGGTGATATGCAGTTTCTGTTCTGTCCATGCCTCGGTATCGTTTGTGGCTTCATGCTCAATGGTTTCCACACGGGACGTAAGGGCACACATATCCCAAAACACGGCTTTTAGCCGCTCCACCCGGTCAGGGGTCAAAGCGGCCACATCCACACTGTCCGAGCCCATGGCCGTTTTGCAGGCGAACACCGCCGCCACTTCCCGCCAGTCTGGGGCCGCGCCCTCAATGTCGATGGAGCTGTAGCTGCCTGATTGTAGCGCGGCCAGTTTGTCGGACAGTTCCATATTGACCTGGTTCACAACGGCGCTCAACGGCACCGCGCCGGGAGATGGTTCATTGGCAAAAAAGATGCCGAAAGGGGACGCGATCACAGCGGCCGCCAGGAAAATCACACACATGGCGGCCACCAGTGTGCCACCGCCCACCAGGGCGGCCAGGGCGCTGATCAGCTCCTTCACCGCCTTCACCGTAGCCTGGGCCGCTTTCTTGGACAGGTCAGCAGTAATTTGGGCCGTCTGCTTGGATTTTTGGAGCAAATTCCGCTGTGCCTTGCGCTGTGCTTTCTTCCGGGCCCGGTCGTTAATCCGCTTTGTGGCCGCCTTCTTTCCCACGGGGCCGGGGGCGCTGGTGGAGGCTGACCGTGTCCTGGTTGTCAGCGCCATTTCAAAATGTCATTTTTCGCCGAAATGGAATGTCGTTTTTTGCTGGATGGCATACAGGTATTATGCAGCCTTATACACTAGCCAGCTTGCCGGCTTGAAGCCTGTCAAGCCCTGATTTATCAGCTTGTTTTAGGCTTGACAGGCAAAAACGGCAAGTATAATTATCCAAAGGCTGTACACCTTTACCCGCCATTTTTCGACATTTTCTGTTCGGCGAAAAACTACAAAATCGCCCCGGCGCTGACATCTATCATCAGCAGGAGCATGGCCGTTGAGTCCTTGCCGCCTGAGCAGGAGACAACGAATAGTGGTTTTTTCACCATTCCCACCCGCTTTTGGGCGCAAAAAAAGCGCCCTTATGGGCGCTTCCGCTTGGGGCTGTCCCGGCTCCTGTTGGAACGGGGCACGGTGATCTTCTGCTGGATGGGGTACTGGAACACATGGTACTGCTCCGGGACGTGCTGGCCGTCGTAGACTTTTTGAAATGGTTCTGGCCCGGCCAGCACATAGCCGTGGGAAGTAAAAACACCGCCCTCGTTGATGGCGGTGGCCTCGCCGTAGGCTTCAAAGTCAAAATAATCCCGCGCCTGTTCCGGCAGTTCCATGGCCGCCAGTTCATCCACCAGCCATAGACCGTATTCCTCCGCGTTCTGGACGGGATAGAGCTCATAGCGGTCCAGGTTATAGGTCAGGTTGATCAACTGCTCCGCGCTGCCAGCATACTCCCCGTGTTCCACGGCGGCAATGAATTTCTCCATATCCTCCGGGTCAAGGCCCTCCAAACGGCTGGCAAGGTAGTTCAGCTCGTCAATGTGGGTGTACTCGCCCAGGGCCCGCGCCACGCCTTTGACGCCGATGGAATACTCCAAAATGATGATCTCCTCATAGCGCAGGCCGTCCACCCCGATGTTCCGCAGGGCCTCCTGGACCTGCCCCGTGGTGGCGGGGAAGGACAACGCGGTATCGGCCAGCACCCCGGCGTTGTACTTGCCCAGGTTGGCGATATGGGCGGTGAACTCGGCCATTTAGTGCTTCGGCCCCCGTTTGGGGAAGATCGTCATTTTTTCCGCCTGCTTCTGCTGGCGCTGGCGGCGCTCCTCCAGGGCCTCATAGATGCTCTCCTCGATCTCGCGGGGCGTCATCATCACGTCCGGGAAATACTTCCGCAGACGGTCCCCGGCCAGAACCACTTTTGTGTATTCGGGCCGCTCCTGTTTGCCGTCAGTGGGCTCCTGCCCCTCGGCAGGGGGCGCAGACGGCGCGGCATTGTCCGGGGCCTGGGCCTGTCCGGGCTGTCCGGCGGTGGGGGCGTCCGGCGCCGGGGCGGGCTGGGCCACGTCCGGGGACGGGGGGATGTCGGACGCGGCGGGGGCGCTGGGCTGGGGCTGGGCCGTCTCCTGTTTGGGCGGGTCCAGCACATTTTTACCGTCCAGAATGTCCCGGATGGTGTTCTCGTTCAGCTTGCCCGCCTTTTCCGTCTTTTTCATGTACTCCACCCGCTCAACGGGGACTTTCATACCCAGGTCGATCATATGGAGCACCTCGTCCTGGTTTTCCGGCTTCAAAAAAGAAATGGCGTTGGCGAGGGACAGGGAGAGGGAATTGTCGTCCACCCGGTCACACACATCCTTGGTGGCCTCGGACAGCCGGATCAGGCGGTTGAGTTTGCTGACAGGCATACCCATTTCCTGGGCCAGCCTTGCGTCGCTGTCCAATTCCTCCGCTTTGAAAGAGCCCTTCTTGCGGCGGCCCGCCTTCTGCTTCATGCCCTCCATCTTCATCCGCAGAGACCGGGCAAGGTCATAGGTGGAGATTTTGGGCCGGTGGAGGTTGCCGTCCGCCACCAGGATTTTGGCGTCGGCGTCGGAGATTTTCTGGATGATGGCGGGGACGGGGTAGTTGAGCTCGGTGGCGATCATGTGGCGGCGCTGGCCGGAGATGATCTCCAGGGTGCCCTTGTCCCCAATACGGGCCAGCACCGGGTCTTTCACGCCGTTCAGCTCAATGGATTTTTTCAGTTCCTGGTAGTCCTCGCTCTTGGTGTCCACAGAAATAGTGTTGTACTCCGATTTCACCAGGTAGGCGGGGTGAAGCGCCACAAAGATGGATTCGCCCTCCTTGGGGGCAGGAAAATCCTTTTTAGCCGCCTCGTCCGGGGGCGAAAGCCGCTCCGGGAGGGTTTGGGTGATAGCTGTCCCAACGGGGCCCCGTGCGGCGGGGCCGGTGACAGCGGGGGCCTGGGCGGGCTTGGCCCCGTTCTTGGCCTTGTCAGCGGCGGGGGTTTGCGCCGGGTCTTTCCCCTGGGCAGATTTCTCCATTCGTTCAACATCGGCGATCACCTGTTGGACAAAGGGGTTGGCATCCAGCTTGCTCGGATCGACAACCTTACCATTTTCGATGCCGCTCTCAGCGAGGGCGGCGCGAACGGCGGCGGGGTCAATGTCCGAAAAGTCGTCGCCTTTGGCGGCGGGGGCGGCGGGCTGGGTCGTGCCCTTCCCCTCGGTGGGCTTCTGCTGGCCCTGGTCGGCAGGCTTGGGCTCCTGGGTGGGCTTGGCCCCGTCCTTGGTCTTGTCAGCGGTGGCGGGGGCGG
>CAJULJ010000057.1 GCA_910587395.1 uncultured Oscillospiraceae bacterium
GATTTCCTTGGCGATGGTGACGCCGTCGTTGGTGATGAGGGGGGTGCCGAACTTCTTGTCCAGCACCACGTTGCGGCCCTTGGGGCCCATGGTGATCTTGACGGTGTCGGCCAGCTGGTTGACGCCCCGCTCCAGAGCGTGGCGGGCCTCCTCGCCGTAGCAGATGATCTTAGACATATCGCATTACCTCCAAATTATTTGAGATGTGTTAACTCTAATTACTCGACAATGGCCAAAATGTCGTTCTGGCGGACGATGGTATACTTCTCGCCGTCCACCTTGACCTCGGTGCCGGAATACTTGCTGGTCAGCACCTTGTCGCCCGCCTTCACGGTCATGACGACCTCCTTGCCGTCCACCGTACCGCCGGGACCCACGGCCACCACCTCGGCCATTTCGGGCTTCTCCTTGGCGTCGCCGGTGAGGATGATGCCGCCCTTGGTTTTCTCCTCGGCCTCCATGGCCTTGAGAATCACGCGGTCAGACAGGGGTTTGAGATTCATAATTTAGTTCCTCCTTATATGTTGATATACGTATAAACGATTTCATTCTGTTAGCACTCTTTTTGCCTGAGTGCTAACTTCGAGTATGATAATAACTCCTCCGCACAAAAAAATCAACCCCTTATTTCAAAAAAATTGGGGTTGACGGGAAAAATTCACTCTCCGTTCACAATCGGCGTAGAGGAGTGCTAATTTTCGACGGCCTGTGACCGCCCTGAACCGTGAAAATCAACAAAAGGCCCGCCGGTCTCCCGGCGGGTCCCGGCTTATTTTTCCTCCAGCAGCTTGGTCAGCTCCGCCATGAAGGTGTTGATGTCCTTAAACTGGCGGTAAACCGAGGCGAAGCGCACATAGGACACCTCGTCCACGTCCTTCAGCTTTTCCATGACCAGCTCGCCGATCTCGGTGCTGGGCACCTCCCGCTCCATCTCGTTCTGGAGGGACTGCTCGATCTCACCGGCGATTTTCTCCAGCGTGGACATGGACACCGAGCGCTTCTCGCAGGACTTGAGCATGCTGCCCAGCAGCTTGTTTTTGTCGAACGCCTGACGGCTGCCGTCCCGCTTGATGACCATCAGGGGCAGGCTTTCCATGATCTCATAGGTGGTGAAGCGCTTGCGGCAGGACAGGCACTCCCGGCGGCGGCGGATGCTGCTTCCCTCTTCAGCCGGGCGGGAATCCACCACCTTGCTCTCCAAATGGGCACAGTACGGGCACTTCATAACAGCATCCTCCCTTTTCAAATTGTAATCGGCGGGCTGAGCCGTATCTGTTATCGGCTGTTGGTATTATAACATAGAGTATCATAAAAAGGTACCATTTTTTAAAAAATTTTTCCAGCCCGCATAACCGGCGGAAAAGGGTGGCATACTGTCCTGCGTGAGGTGATAATCATGGATAACCGCAATAACAACAGCACGGAAAACAAGAATCATCAGAACGGCCAGAATCAGAACCAGCAGAACGGCCAGAACCGCAATCAGCAGAACACGCAGAACAAAAACCAGCAGAACGGCCAGAACAAGAAGGACTCCAACAACCCTGAGAACCGGAACAACTGCCGGGGCTACTGAGTTGGGCGGGAGCGGAGGGCGCAGGCGTCCTCCGCTCCCCGCTTGAAGGAGGAAATGTCATGAAGCGCGAAAAACCCGATGAGCGGGAGCTGGCGGCCCAGGACCCCCGGTACCGTCCGCCTCCCTATGAGGACCTGTCCAGCCTGGTGGCCGGACGGATTCAGGCCGGACCCCAGTCCACGCCCCCAAGGGCGGGCACCGACCTGGACCACTGGCAGGACCCGGACCTGTTCCACTCCCCTGAGCTGTAACGAAGAGGAGCGCCTCTGCAAACGCGGAGGCGCTTCCTTTTTAATCTGTTTCCGGCTCCAGCCAGGGCAGCTCCGCCGCAGAGTCCCGGAGCGCCCGCAGCGGCGTCCGGCCATTGCTGCGAGTATGATTCCGATACTCCGGCCGGTCTGTCACCCTGAATCCCAGGGGACAATATGCACAGCCTCAAGCCGGGTTTACATAAAGATTGCGGAACGGTTACACAAAAAGGATTGACGAATCGAGCCAAAGCGTGTAAGATAGGAGGTGTGTGACAAGCTTCGACCCTTTCAGTCAAGGAGGAATCCCGATATGGCTGCCAAGCCTTTGCATGATACGCTGATCCACTGCGAAGCCTGCGGCGAGGATTACAGCGCCACCTACCGGCGCTGCCCCTTTTGCGGCGCCCGCAACGACCCCCGGCGGACCTCGGGCCGGGACGACCCCAAATCCAGCTCCCGCTACATCCCCACCCCGCCCCCTGCCCAGGAGCAGCGGAACAGCAAGGCGGATCTGGACGACACCTATATCTTCGACGGCCAAGACATTTTCGACGAGGAGCCGGAGGAGGAGTACTACGCCCCCCGGCCAAAGGGCGGCAAGCGTCTGGCACCCAAAGAGGGAGGAGGCTTTGAGATGCCCCCTGTCAACTGGCCCCGGCTCATCACCTTCCTGTGCTCCCTGATCATCATCGTGGCGGCGCTGGTCATCGTGTTCACCTTTATTTATCCCCAGCTCCATAAGGACCCGGGTCCCAAGGCCAGCGCTCCGGCGGATATTTCCGCGGCGCCCAGCCTCGACCCCAATCCGCCCTACAGCGCGGACCCTGATCCCACGCTCAGCCCGGACGCGGCCGCGTCCGCCGATCCGGCCATTCCCTCTGCGGAGCCCTCCGCGCCCGTAACCACTCCGCCTCCCACCACACCCACCGGGACCCCTGCCACCATTGTCAACGCCAGCGGCGGACTGCGGGTTCGCTCCGGTCCGGGCACCGCTTATGAGGTCCTGGCCACCCTGTTCAACGGCAACCCCATCAATGTGATCGCCCCCGCCGACAACGGCTGGTACAACATCAGCTTCGCCGGCAGCGGCGGAGCCACCATGACCGGCTACATCATGGGCGACTACATTTCCACCATTGCCGGAGGCGAAAGCACCACCACGCCGCCTCCGTCCACCAACACTCAGACCCCCTCCACCGGCGGCAATCCCACCGTTGGGCGCACCGGCACCATTGTGGGTGCGGACGGCGGCCTGAATGTCCGCCCCGACCCGAGTAGAAATAATCCCCCCATTGCCAGCCTGCTCAACGGCAATACCGTCAACGTGGTGGCCGACGCGGGCGGCGGCTGGTATGAGATCACCTTCACCGGCAGCGGCGGTGCCACCATGCGCGGCTACATCATGGGCGACTACATTTCCACCAACTAAACCACAAAGGAGCGCCGTCCGAACGGGCGGCGCTCCTCTTATGAGGAGGGCTTTTCATGCTCAAGGTCGAGCGCGTCAGCGTCATGAACCTGGAAAACGCCATGCGGGGGGCCCGCAACCCCTTGAACAGCTGGGCCCGGTCGGACAGCGGCTATGACGGGGACGGGCGGTACGTGCTGGGGGAGAACGATCTGGCCCTGGCGGTGCGGCTGTGCGCGGCGGGCAGCGACCACCGGAAGTTCATCCGGCAGATCATGGTGTCCATGGACATCACCGCTCCGCTGTATTGGTGGAAGGAGTTCGACACCTATAAGGTGGGCACTGTGGCCAACTCCACCTCCACCATGCACAAGCTCCACGCCAAGCCCCTGGAGGTGAGCGATTTCTCGGCGGACCGCCTCTCCCCCGCCTCCCTGGCGGAGTTTGAGCGGTATGTGGGCTATCTGGAAACCGTGCGGCAGCGGTATGCGGCGGGCAAAGACAAGGCAGACTGGTACGACCTGATCCAGCTGCTTCCCTCCAGCTACAACCAGATGCGCACGGTGACGATGAATTACGAAGTGCTGGCCAACATTTACTACGCCCGCCGAAACCACAAGCTGGACGAGTGGCACGTTTTGTGCGGTGCCATCCTGGAGCTGCCCTACGCCCGGGAGCTGCTGGGAGCCGTGGGCGGCGAGACGCTGTAAGCCAAGCCGAAAAGCCGGGGACCCTGCCGTCAGGTCTCCGGCTTTTTTATCTCTCTCCCTTGACATTCTCGATAATCGAGAGTATACTGTATTTCAGATACTCGATATTCGAGATTTTTCTTTCTCCATATTCTCGATATTCGAGAAAGGAGGCATATCAAATGCCCAGGGCAAAATTTCAGACCCTCACGGAGCAGATGTTTTACATCCTGCTGTGCCTGCGGGAGGAGTGCTACGGCATGGACATCCTGGACCAAGTGCCCTCCATGACCCAAGGCCGGGTGAACGTGGGGTCGGGGACGCTGTACAACCTGCTGGAGCAGTTCTGCCAGGCGGGGATGATCCGCGAAACCAAAGTGGAGGGGCGCAGGCGCAGCTATATCCTGACCCCCAAGGGGAGGGAGACACTGGATAGGGAGTACGAGCGCATCCGCGCTCAGGCGGAGGATTACCGCCGCTGGATGGGAAAGGAGTAACACCCATGAGAAAGACAAAACGCAGGCTGGAGGGCTTCTCCTTCTACGACCGCACCGGGCTGGAAAAGCACCTGACCAAAATGGCGGAGCAGGGGTGGCTGCTGGAGAAGATCGGTCAGTTCCTCTGGACCTACCGGAAAATCGAGCCGAAGCACCTCACCTTCTGCACCTGCTGCTTCCCCAAGGCGTCGGCCTTCGACTCGGGGCCGTCGGAGGAGCAGGAGACCTTTTATGACTTCTGCCAGCACTCCGGCTGGGTGCTGGCGGCCTCCTCGGCCCAGCTCCAGGTGTTCTACAACGAGCGGCCCGACCCGGTGCCCATCGAGACTGATCCTGTGCTGGAGGTGGAGGCTATCCACCGCTCCGTAAAGAAGAGTATGCTCCCCTCCCTGCTGCTCCAGTTGGTGGTAACTACAATCAATGTTGTCATGTACGTGTCCCAGCTGCTGGACGACCCTGTCAGGGTGCTGGCCAGCACCTCCAGCCTGTTCGTCGGGTTCTGTTGGCTGGAGGTGGTCCTGCTGACGTTGACGGAGATCATCGGCTATTTGCGGTGGCATCATAAAGCTGTGCTGGCTGCGGAGCGCGGAGAGTTTTTGGAGACGAAAAGTCACCGGAAGCTCACCACCGGCTGTCTCATTCTGCTGGGCGTGGGGCTGGTGTATTTTCTGGCCGACATCCTCTCCTCCGGAAACCGGATGAATATCACCATCACGATGATTATGTTCTGCGTGTATACGCCGGGGCTGTTTCTGCTGGCCAACGGGGTCAAGAACTTCCTGAAACGGAGGAAAGCGTCCGCCAGGTTCAACATGGTGGTGACCATCGGAGTCATTATTGTGGCGGCCTACGCTTTTGCAGGTGTCATTGTATTCGGTACGCTGTTTGGCTCCGCCCGCGGCTGGTTCACCGGAGACGAGGGGACCTACCAATATCACGGGCAGACCTTTGAGCTCCATCAGGATGAGCTGCCCCTGACGGTGGAGGACCTGCTGGATGTACACTATGAGGACTACACCCGGGAGCGGCGGGTGGAGGAGTCCATCTTTCTGGCTCAGCTGGAGATGGAGCAGCGTCCCCGGTTTGATGCGGCGGATTACAAGGTAATGCCACGGCTGGAGTACACCATCACCATGGTAAAGGTTCCGTTTCTCTATGATTTGTGCCTGGACACATTTTTGCATCAGTGGGACGATGATTGGTATTGGGACAGCTCTTATGTTCCTGTGGACGCCGCCCCTTGGAGCGCGCTGGAGGCATATCAGGAGCACGACGAGGAATATGGGCTGCAAAATCAATACCTGCTGTGCTACTCGGACCGCATTGTGGAAATCCAATTTTACTATGACTGGGGCGAGGTCACCCCAGAGCAGATGGCCGTCACAGGCCAGCGGCTGGGCCGGACAAAGCTTTGACGAAATGGGAAGCGGACACTTCCGAGCTCAGATCATCCAAAAAGCGCCGGCCAGGTCAAAAAAGCACCGGCGTCAAAAAGAGGGGCAGCTTTTGCTGCCCCTCTTTATTAATGCAATCACAATCGGGTTATACTCATTTTGAACTATTTCACTATATATATCGGTTTTCCGCAGACTTACACCGCGATTTTCCGCACCATCAGGCGTTACGGAGTTGGCCGAAGGGGCTGGGTATGATATGATTTGGCAGTGCAGGAAGGAGGTGCGATAACCATTTCAAATATTTATGGTTATATCCGTGTCAGCACCAGGGAGCAGAACGAGGACCGGCAGCTCATCGCGCTGCGGGAAATGGCGGTGCCGGAGGCAAATCTTTTTGTGGACAAGCAGTCCGGAAAGGATTTTCAGCGGCCGCAGTACAAGCGTCTGCTGCGGAAGCTGAAAAAAGATGATCTGCTCTACGTCAAGAGCATCGATCGTCTGGGGCGGAACTACGAAGAAATTTTGGAGCAGTGGCGGGTCCTGACCAAGGAGAAGGGCGTGGATATTGTGGTGCTGGATATGCCCCTGCTGGACACCCGGCGGGGCAAGGACCTGATGGGCGCTTTTCTCAGCGACATCGTGCTCCAGGTGCTGTCATTTGTGGCGGAGAACGAGCGCACCAACATCCGTCAGCGGCAGGCGGAGGGCATCGCGGCGGCAAAAGCCAGAGGCGTCAGGTTCGGCAGACCGCCCGGCCCCCTGCCTGAGAACTACCGCAGTGCCTATCATCGGTGGAAGGCCGGAAAGATTACGGGCGCGGCGGCGGCAAAGGAGTGCGGGATGGCGCTGTCAACCTTTCGCTACCGGGCAAAAATTTTCGAGGGATCTAAGTCACCATAAAGAGGAGAATTTTTGCAAAAATGTGTACTTATTTGCATCAAAAACCACACTTACAAGCTGATTCATAATATCATAAAAAAAGCCGTTTTTCAATACCTGATTGGAAATTTTATCTCGCTGAAACAGCGTTGCAGAAAGGTACACATTCCTGCCACCTCTCAATGAGCGCGGCAGTATGGAGGCCTTCAAATGCAGCGCAACGTGTTGAGTTATCTAAACAATATTGTGACAAAAAAACCAGATAAGACCGCTTTTTCCGACGGTGAGCGCTCCCTGACCTTCCGGGAAGTGTACCGGCAGAGCCGGGGGGTGGGGACCTGTCTCCATCAGCAAGGCGTCTATAAGCGGCCTGTGGCGGTTTTCATGAAAAAGTCCCCCCTGGAGATCGCCGCCTTTTTCGGCGCGGTAACCGCGGGGTGCTTTTACGTTCCCCTGGATGTGGAAATGCCCAGCGGCAGAATCCAGCTGATTCTGGACAATGTCCGCGCGCCCATCGTGATCTGCGACCGGGACACGGCGGACGCCGCCCGGTCCTTTGATTTGAAGGGGGGCAGAATCCTCCTCTATGAGGACATTGCCCAGACCGAGGCAGATGACGGCGTGCTGGACGCCATCTACCGCCGGGCCATCGACACCGACCCCATCTACATTGTGTTTACCTCCGGCTCCACCGGCATCCCCAAAGGGGTGGCCGCCTGCCACCGCTCGGTAATCGACTACGTGGAGCAGCTGTCCGAGGCCCTGGGCTTTGATGAGAACACCGTGTTCGGCAACCAGTCCCCCCTCTACTTCGACGCCTGCCTGAAAGAGCTCTATCCCACCCTGAAATTCGGCGCCACGACTTATCTAATCCCCAAAGGCCTGTTCTCCATGCCCGCCGCCCTGGTGAACTATCTGAACGAGCACAGAATCAACACCATCTGTTGGGTGGTGTCCGCGCTGACCATGGTCAGCGCCCTGGGCGCCTTCGACGTGGCAAAGCCCCGATACCTCCGAACCGTGGCCTTCGGCAGCGAGGTGTTCCCGCCCAAGCAGTTGCGGCTCTGGCGGGCGGCCCTGCCCCAAACCGCCTTCACCAACCTGTACGGCCCCACCGAGGGGACGGGCATGTGCTGCTTCTACCGGGTGGAGCGGGATTTTGCCGACGGGGAGGTCATCCCCATCGGGCGGCCCTTCCCCAACCGGGAGGTGCTTCTCCTCACCCCCGAGGGAACCCTGGTCAAGCCGGGTGAGGAGGGTGAGATCTGCATCCGGGGCACCGCCCTGACCCTGGGCTATTACAACGACCCGGAGCGCACCGCCCAGGTTTTCGTCCAAAACCCGCTGAACACCGCCTACCCGGAACTGATCTACAAGACCGGCGACATCGGCCGGTACGACCAGAACGGGGACCTGATCTTTGTCTCCCGCCGGGATTACCAGATCAAGCATATGGGCCACCGCATCGAGCTGGGGGAGATTGAGGTCAACGCCGCCATGCTCCCCGGCGTGGGGCTGACCGCCTGCATTTACGACGGGGAGAAGAAAAAGCTGGTCCTGTACTATGTGGGCGAGCTGGACAGGGGCGAGCTGACGGCCCGGCTCAAGCCCAGGCTGCCCCGCTACATGTTCCCCAACCGGATCATCCGGCTGGAGCAGATGCCCCTGACCCCCAATGGGAAGATCAACCGGAATGCCCTGAAGGAATGTTACAAAAACAGCTGAAAGAGGATGGAACACATGGAAGAACTGCTGGAAATCTTGACCGACCTGCACCCCGATGTGGACTTTGAGACGGAGGAGGACCTGATCGACCGGAAAATCCTGGACTCTCTGGACATCGTCAGCATCATTTCAGAGGTCAGCGGCGTCTTTGGCGTCACCATCACCGCCAAGGACATCACACCGGAACATTTCAACTCCGCCCAGGCCCTGTACGGCCTGATCCAGCGGCTGTCGGACGAGGGCTGAGCTCCCGCAGCCTGCTTTGAGGGGTGACATTATGCTTTTCACTTCCTATGAGTTTCTGGGCTTCGCGGCGGCGGTGCTCCTGCTCTATTACCTGCTGCCCGGGCGCTTTCAGTGGCCGCTGCTGCTGGCGGCCAGCTGTCTGTTCTACTGCTTCGCCGGGCCGGACAACCTGATCTACATCGTGACCACCGCGCTGACCACCTGGTTTTCCGCCCGCCGGATCGCCCGCTGCGCCCGGCGGCAGAAGGAATACCTGACACGGCATAAGGACGATTTGTCCAGGGAGGAAAAACGGGCCTATCGGGAAAAGCAGAAAAAGATCCGCTTCCGCTGGGCTCTGGCCTGCGTTTTGCTGAATATCGGCATCCTGGCGGTGGTGAAATACACCAATTTCGTCATCTCCAATGTGAACGGGGTGATGGCCGCCTTCGGCAGGGAGGGGCGGCTGTCCTTCCTGGACCTGGCCCTGCCCATGGGCATCTCCTTTTACACCTTTCAGGCGGTGGGCTATCTCATCGACGTGTACCGGGGCGCCGTGGAGGCGGAGGAGAACCCATTCAAGCTCAGCCTTTTTCTCTCCTTCTTCCCTCAGCTGGTCCAGGGGCCCATCAACCGCTTCGCAGACCTGCGTCAGACCCTGTTCTCCCGTCACCCCTTTGATTGGGGCAAGGTGAGCCGGGGGCTCCAGCGGGTGCTGTGGGGGTACTTCAAAAAGCTGGTCATCGCCGACCGCATCCTCACCGCCGTCAACGCCCTCATCGGGGACACGGCTGCCTATACTGGAGCCTATGTGCTGGCGGGGATGCTGTTCTACGCCCTGGAGCTGTACGCCGACTTCACCGGCGGCATCGACATCACCATCGGCATGGCCGAGGCCATGGGCATCACCCTGGCGGAAAACTTCCGCCGGCCCTATTTCTCCAAATCCATCAAGGAATACTGGCGGCGCTGGCATATGACCATGGGCAGCTGGTTCACCGATTACATCTTCTACCCCGTATCCGTGTGCAAGCCCATGCTGAAGCTGTCCAGGTTCGGCCGGGCCCACCTGGGCAATGCGGTGGGTAAGCGTCTGCCCGTCTACCTGTCCACCTTCATCGTGTGGCTGGCCACCGGCGTCTGGCACGGGGCCAGCTGGAACTTTATCGCCTGGGGCCTTGGCAACTGGGTGGTCATCATGGTCTCTCAGGAGCTGGACCCCCTCTACGCCCGGTTCCACCGGCGGTTCAAGGTCCAGGGAAAGCTCCCTTTCCGGCTGTTCCAAGTGGTCCGGACCGTGCTGCTTATGAGCTGCCTGCGCATGTTCGACTGCTATCGGGACGTGCCGCTGACCTTCCGGATGTTCGCCTCCCTGCTCACCGCCCGGAACTGGCATGTGCTCTGGGACGGCTCCCTGCTGGCCCTGGGCCTCACCTGGGCGGATTACTGGGTGCTGGGCGCCGGGACAGTCCTGCTGGTATGCGTCAGCCTGGTTCAGCGAAAGGGAAGCATCCGCAACCGGCTGCGGGCCGCCCCCTGCCCCGCCCGGGCGGCGGTGTGGCTGGGGCTGTTCCTGTGCGTGCTGGTCATGGGAGCTTATGGAGTGGGCTATGACGCCAGCCAGTTCATCTACAATCAGTTTTGAGGCGGCGGAGGAGATAGAGATGATAAAACAGACCAAAATCCGTTCCCGTGGGTTGACTGCCGGCCTGCCCGGAAAGGAAAAAGCACCGGCGCTTCGCACGCCGGCCGTCGGCATGACCGTGGTGAAAAAACGGTCTGTGGTCTGCGGGGCCGTCACATGCCTTGTGCTGGTGCTGTCCCTGTACCTGCTGCAGCGGCTGCTGGTGCCCAAATATGCGTCCGGCGTGGTGGAAGGGGCGCTGATCGCCGAATACTACCAGGAGGAGAAGGACCATGATGTGATCTTCATTGGAGACTGTGAGGTCTACGAGAACTTCTCCCCTGCGGCGCTGTGGGAGGGCTTCGGCATCAACAGCTATATCCGGGGCAGCCCTCAGCAGCTGATCTGGCAGTCTTACTATCTGCTGGAGGACACCCTGCGGTATGAGACGCCGGACGCGGTGATTTTCAACGTGCTGTCCATGCAGTACGACCAGCCCCAGAGCGAAGCCTACAACCGCATGACGTTGGAGGGAATGCGGTGGTCCCCTTCCAAGGTGAAGTCCATTCAAGCCTCCATGACGGAGGGCGAGGAGTTTTTGGACTACGTGTTCCCCCTGCTGCGCTACCACTCCCGGTGGAGCGAGCTGACGCGGGAGGACCTGGATTACATGTTCCGCACCGAAACCGTGTCCCACAACGGCTACTATATGCGGGTGGACGTGAAGCCCGCGGAAAACGTGCCCCCCGGCAGGCCCCTGCCGGACTATCGCTTTGGAGACAACGCCTGGACCTATCTGGACAAAATCACCCAATTGTGCCGGGACCGGGGTATCCGTCTGATTCTGGTGAAGGCCCCCAGCCTGTACCCCTGCTGGTACGATGAGTGGGAGGAGCAGATCGATGAATACGCGGCCCGGAACGACCTGTTATACCTCAACTTTCTGGAGCTGATCGACGAGACGGGGCTGGACTTCCGGCGGGACACCTACGACGGCGGGCTGCACCTGAATTTGTCCGGGGCGGAAAAGGTCACCGCCTACCTGGGTCAGGTGCTGCGGGACCAGGCGGGCCTGCCTGACCGTCGGGGAGAAGCGCACCTGTCCGCCCTCTGGCAGGAAAAGCTGGATGCCTACCGCGCGGAGATCCACCGACAGATCGAGGAGTATGGCGTGGACACCGAGCCCCCCGTGATCACCGGAGCCCAGGCGCTGACGGTGGAGGCGGGCCAGCCGGTGTCCTACCGCAGCGGGATAACGGTGACGGATAACGTCGATGCGTCGGTTTCCTTGCAGGTGGACGCCAGCCAGGTGGACCTGACCCGGCCGGGGCAGTATCCGGTGGTCTACTCCGCCATAGACGCCCAGGGGAACCAGGCCACTGTCACCATCACTGTCACCGTCACCGTGCCGGAGCCGCCGCCGGAGGAGACGGCTCCGCCGGTGCCGTCCCAAACCGGAGCGGAGCCCCAGATCGGAACTGAGGCCCGGGCCTACGAGCTGGCCGACGGCATTTTGGCAGGCATCGTCTCCTCCGGCATGACCCAGACCCAGAAGGCGGAGGCCATCTTCCGATATGTAAACTCCCACATCACCTACGTGGGCAGTTCGGACAAGTCCAACTGGGCGGCGGAGGCCTGTAACGGCTTTACCTGGGGCCGGGGGGACTGTTTCACCTACTTTGCCTGCTCCAAGGCCCTGCTGACCCGGGCGGGCATCCCCAACGTGGATTTACAGCGGACAGGGGGCCAGTCCCGGCACTATTGGCAGCTGGTGAATGTGGGGAGCGGCTACCTCCATTTTGATGCCTGTCCCCATCCCACCGGCCACCCCCTGCGCTGCTTCCTGTTGACGGAGGCCGATGTCCGGGCCTACAGCGCCTCCATCACCAATCCCTATTACCGGAATTATTACGTGTACGACTACGACGCCTGCCCCGTCGCCGCGGCAGGCGCCCCGGCCGTGGCGACGCAGGAACCCTCCCTGCCTGTGGAGGAGCCGCCCATGACAGAACCCCCCGCGCAGAGCCATTTCCCCTTTGAGGATGTCCCGGCGGATGCCGGAACGCCGGCGGAACCCCCGTTCCCTGAGGAAAACACCTTTCACGAGGAGTTCTCCCCGCCCCAAGAGGACCCTGGGCAGACAGGCACTCAAGACGAGAGCGGCGCAAATCTGATGACATGAGAGGAACATAAATGATGAAACGGTCCATATTCAACGCCCTGCTGGCACTGGGGCTGGCCGCAGCGCTGGCCGCCTGCTCAAGCCCCGCTCAGGAAGAGACCCAGCCCACACAAACCAGAGATTTGCCGGACAGCAGCCAGACCGTCCAAGCGGCGGACAGCGGCTATGTATTCACCGCCCCCAACGGCGTTACCGTGGCCATCGACGACGACATGGCCCAGGTACTGGAGGCGCTGGGCGAGCCCCGGAGCTATTTTGAGGCCGCCTCCTGTGCCTTCGAGGGGCTGGACAAAACCTATACCTATTCCGGCTTCACCATCATCACCCGGCCGGAGGAGGCGGACCTGGTCACCTCCATCCTTCTGACCGACGACAGCGCCGCCACGCCGGAGGGCGTCTACATCGGCAGCCCGGCGGAGGATGTCGCCGCCGTCTACGGAGAACCGGACCGGCGGACGGACACCCTGCTCAGCTACACCAAGGGCGGCACCACCCTGAATTTCATTCTGAGCGACGGCGCCGTCCTCTCCATTGAGTATCTTCAGGCTTGAAACAGCCCATGAGACGCAGGCAAAACGAAGCTTATTCTGCTGCCGGAGAATTGGGCGCAAAACATGGAATATTGTCTCAACGGCCAGCCGGTCCCCTCCGGCTGGCCGTTTTTTTGTGAGAAAACACGGTATCCATGGAGAAAACAGCGTGCTACAATGACCACTGGAATATTGAAACGGCATCGGGCCATTTTCCTGGCCTCGCAAGCCGTTCACAACGCGAGGTGTATCCATGGAATCCACGGCGCCGGCTTCAAAGCCCATTTTCTCCAACAAAAGTCTGGTTCAGCTCATGATCCCTCTGGTCATCGAACAGCTGCTGCTGATGACCGTGGGCATGGCCGATACGATGATGGTCACCACCGCCGGGGAGTCGGTGGTCTCCGGCGTGTCCCTGGTGGACAGCATCAACATTCTGATCATCAACATTTTTTCCGCCCTGTCCACCGGCGGAGCGGTGGTGGTGGCCCAATATCTGGGCCGGCGCGAGCCGGAAAACGCCCGGTCGGCGGCCAAGCAGCTGCTGTATGTGGCTCTGCTGGCCTCCCTGTCGCTGATGGGAGCGGCGCTCCTGCTGCGGGCCCATATCCTGCGGCTGCTCTTCGGCGACATTTCCCCGCAGGTTATGAATTCGGCCCTGATCTATTTCCTGCTGACGGCGGCGGCCTACCCCTTTATCGCCGTCTACAACGCCGGAGCCGCCCTGTTCCGGGCCATGGGCAACAGCAAGGTGTCCATGGTCAACTCTTTGATCGTCAACACCATCAACATCGCGGTGAACGCCGTGCTGATCTACGGTTTTGACATGGGGGCCGCCGGAGCGGGCATCGGCACCCTGACCTCCCGGATCGCGGCGGCGGTCATCATCGGCGTGATGATCACCCGGCCCACCCTCCAGGTGTATGTGGACGACCTGTTCCACCCCAGGCTTCAGTGGCAGATGGTAAAATCCATCCTGCGCATCGGGGTGCCCGCCGGGATTGAAAACGGTATGTTCCAGATCGGCAAGCTGCTGGTGCTGCGGCTGGTCACCTCCTTCGACGTGGGTGTCGATCTGGCGCTGAAGGGCTCCGCGGTGGCGGCCAACGCCATCTGCAATTCCGTCGCCGGCTTTATCAACGTCCCCGGACAGGCGGTGGGGCTCAGCATGGTGACGGTCATCGGCCAGTGTATGGGCGCGGGGGACCACGAGCAGACGGTGGGCTACGCCAAAAAACTGATGAAGGTGTCCTACCTCGCCATGGGCGCCTCCTGCCTGTGCCTGTTTTTTGCCTCGCCGGTCCTGGTGCCCCTGTTCAACCTGACCCCGGCCACCGCCGCCGTGGCCATCCGGGTACTCCGCTCATGCGCGGTGTTCACCACGATCTTCTGGCCCATGTCTTTCACCATGCCCAACGCGCTGCGTGCGGCGGGCGACGCCCGGTTCACCATGGTGGTGTCCCTGCTGTCCATGTGGATCTGCCGCATCGGCATGAGCTATCTGCTGAGTCCGGCCTGGGGCTTCGGCCTGGGGCTGCTGGGGGTCTGGCTGGCCATGTACTGCGACTGGGTGGTGCGGGCCGGTCTGTTCCTGATCCGGTTCCTCCGCGGAAAATGGCAGGAGCACCAGGTGATCTGAGGCGGTCCGTCTTTCAAAGATAAGCGCTGTCCCATCGCTGCGGCAGAACTGAGGAGGCTGTGAAAATGAATCAGGCGCTGATGCTCATCATGTCCGCCGGAGTGGTGCTGGGCGGCATGGACCGCATATTGGGCAATAAGCTCGGCCTCGGCGAACCCTTTGAAAAGGGCTTTCTGCTGCTGGGACCCATGGCCCTGTCCATGACGGGAATGATCTGTCTCACTCCGGTGCTGGCCGATGTGCTGAGCCGGGTGGTCGTGCCCTTCTACCGGCTGATCGGCGTGGACCCCGCCATGCTCGGCAGTCTGCTGGCCATCGACATGGGCGGCTACCAGCTGGCGAAGGAACTGGCCGCGGACGCGCGGATAGGCAGCTACGCCGGGCTGGTGGTATCGGCCATTTTTGGCTGCACCCTGGTGTTCACCATACCCGTGGGCATGGGGATGGTCCCTGATGGTGACCGCCCCCTGTTCGCCCGGGGCATCATGCTGGGACTTACCGCCATGCCTGTGGGCCTGATCACAGGCGGGCTGCTGTCCGGGCTGACTCTGCTCGGCTGTCTGCGCCAGAACCTGCCCGTTTTTGCCCTGGCGCTGCTTCTCCTGGCCGGTCTGCGGTGGATTCCGGATCATATGGTGAAGGGCTTCTGCCTGCTGGCGGAGGGGATCAAGGTCTTTGTCACAGCCGGGCTGGTGCTGGCGGCGGTGGAATCCCTGACCGGCTGGAACCCGGTGCCGAATATGACCCCCATCGAAGATGCCATGGGCGTGGTAGCCTCCATCGGGGTGGTCATGCTCGGGAGCCTGCCGGCGGCGGAGCTGCTGCGCCGGGCGCTGGAGCGGCCCCTTGGCAGACTGGGCGGCAGGCTGGGGCTGAAGCCCGAGAGCCTCACCGGAATGCTGGTCAGTCTGGCCACCCCTCTGCCGGCCCTGTCCATGTATCACCAGCTGGACCGCCGGGGCAAGGTTGCGGCGGCGGCCTTCCTGGTCAGCGGCGCCAGCCTGCTGTCCGCCCACATGGGCTTTGTGGTGGGTACGCAGCCGGATATGCTGCCGCCCCTCACCGCCGGAAAGCTCAGCGGGGCCTTGACCGCCGCCGTGCTGGCCCTGTGGACGCAGCGCAGAGATCAGACGGCCGCCGGCACCCGGTAAACGCCCGTCATGCCGCGTCGAATGCCGGTATGTCCCGCGCGCCGTCGAAAGACACATGAAATTCATGGGCAAAAGCCTATTGACAGGCCAACTTTTCAGGCCCTATAATGGGCATAAGCTCCCTAAAGGGAGACATGCAGATTTGCATAACTTGTTGAGGTGAAAAGAGATGAGAAGCATTCGAAAAAAGATCACGGTATGCTTGATGGCCACGGTCCTGATCGCATTGATCGCGGTGGGAGTGGCCAGCAGCGCGCTCAGCTACCGGAGCACCGTCGCCACGGTGGACCAGATGATGAGCGAGACGGCGGTGCTGGCGGCACAGCGCATTGAGCAGGAGCTGACCGCCTACAAAAACGTGGCCATGGATACCGGCTGCATCCCGCAGCTGTCCGACGACGAGATGCCGCTGGAGGAAAAGCGCGCCATCATCGACGAGCGCGTCTCCATGCACGGCTTCCAGCGGGGCAACATCATCGGAGCCGACGGCATCAGCATTTTTGATGGAAACGACTACTCGGACCGGGAATATGTGAAGCAGGCCATGCAGGGCAGCGTCTATGTGTCCGAGCCCCTGGTCAGCAAAATCACAAGCGAGTTGTCCATCATGGTGGCCGCGCCTCTTTACGAGAACGGAAGCCGGGACGGCCAGATTGTGGGCGTGGTCTATTTTGTGCCTCAGGAGACCTTTCTGAACGATATTGTCTCCTCCATCAAGATCGGCAAAAACTGCCGGGCCTATATGATCAACAAGTCCGGCGATACCATTGCCGACATTACCCTGGACACCATCACCACACAGAACATTGAGCGCGAGGCCCAGAGCGACTCCTCCCTGAAAAGCCGCGCCGCCCTTCATGAGGCCATGCGGCAGGGGAAAAACGGGTTCGGGTCCATTCGGGCCGACGACGGACCCCGTTTTCTGGCCTATGCCCCCGTCAGCGGAACCGACGGCTGGAGTCTGGCCGTGGCCTCACCCAAGTCCAACTATCTGGCGGATACATACTTTGGCATTCTCATCAGCGTGCTGGTCATTACGGCCTCCATCATGGCTTCCATCGTGGTGGCCCTAAAGCTGTCCAGCAACATCAGCGTACCCATGCGGGCCTGCGCCGCCCGGATGAAGCTGCTGGTGGAGGGCGATCTGAAATCCCCCGCCCCCCAGGCCACCGGCCAGGACGAGACGGCGGAGCTGACCCGCTCCACTGCGGCCATGGTGGCGGGTCTGAACACCATCATCGACGATATCGGCTATCTCCTCGGCGAGATGGCCAACAAGAATTTTGACATCCAGTCCTCTCACCGGGACGCCTATGTGGGCGGATTCCAGAGCATCCTGCTGTCCATGCGCACCTTGAAGCTGGAGCTCAGCGGCACCATGCGGCAGATCAACTCCTCCGCCGGTCAGGTGTCCTCCGCCAGCGGACAGGTGTCCACCGGCGCCCAGACGCTGAGCCAGGGCTCTATGGAGCAGGCCAGCTCCGTTGAGGAGCTGGCGGCCACCATCAACGACATCTCCG
>CAJULJ010000058.1 GCA_910587395.1 uncultured Oscillospiraceae bacterium
ACAAATCCAACTGTCGCCGGAAATGCTGCCCTTTGAGCGGAAGCTGAACACGGTACAGCGGACGCTGGCGGAGCGAAAAGCGGAAACGGCCTTGGCGGAGCAGCGGAAGGATGAACTGGTCATGTATCTGGCCCACGATATTCGCACGCCCCTCACCTCCGTGATAGGCTACCTCAATCTGTTGGAGGAAGAACCGAATATGCCCGGAGAGCAGCGGGCCAAGCGTGTCCATATCGCATTGGAAAAGGCTTACCGGCTGGAAACGATGATAAACGAGTTTTTTGAGATCACCCGGTACAATTCCCAGCAGACCACCTTCTCAATATGCTGGTCAACGGGCTTTTGAGCACTGCGGTAATCATCCTCATGGTAGCTATGAAATGGCATCTTCAGAGCAGGGGCAACTGGGCGGCGGATGGGAATTGGTTCTGGAACACCGCCCTGGATGTTCAGCGAATCTTTGGTCTTCCTACCGGTATGTTCATTGCATCCTCCTCCGCTACATTCCTATACCGCAAAACAAATAGTGTGTGGTTGACGGCCATGGTAATTGGCCTAATGGTATCCATGATGTGCGTTGGCTACGGCCAGTATCAAGTTGATTATCTGGTCGCCCCTGTATTGAAGTGAATCAATCTCTCCCCATTATTGTTGCAATACATTGTCATTCGCCTACATTATGACATTTATTAGCTGATTATAATTAACGAAATCAAACCGCCAGCTCTCTGCCGTTGAGCAGAGGCTGGCGGTTTGACAGTAATGAATTTGTAAAACAGTAACATAAATAAATCAGACATCATTTATTATCGTTGACAAAATCCTGGATATGGTAGGCCATAGCCTCCTCCGCTCGCTGAGGATACCCAGCACACACGGCATCGAATATACGCTTATGCATATCCCATATGTTCAATATCTGCTGCTCGGTGCTACTCCCCGGTTGCTCTAGAATGTGCTTGGCTGAAATCGGGTTGCTCAGTTGGCTGAGTACCCGGCTCATAATGGCAGACACGGTGTTTTTCCCCGCATAAGCCAGCTGGCAATGGAATTCCGGGTCCAACGCCAGGAAACCCTCCCAGTCCTTGGACTGGATACACTGCTCCATTTTATCCAAAATGGCTTTCAGCGCGTCGATATCGGACTGCGTCCGACGCTGGGCGGCCCAGCGGGCTACTGCCACATCGTTGTGCATCCGAAATTCCCCCAGCTCCGTCAGCGATACCTTACCCACCTGGAGCATGGCGTCCAAAGATTGAACAACCAGATCGGCGGAGGGCTGCTGCACTACCGCGCCGCTGCCGCCGGGAACAGTATGGATAAAGCCGTCCCGCTCCAACATGCGCAGGGCCTCCCGGATGGTGGGCCGGCTGCGGCCCATCACCTCCATCAGCGACCGCTCGGAGGGGAGCCGGTCCCCCGGCTTGAGCTGTCCGTCAAGAATAAGCCCCTTGACCTGTTCATAAATCGCCGCGCTGGCCCTTTGGGTCTCCACCGGGCGCAGGAGCTGCGCGGCCTGGCTGCTGTCTGCCTTTTTCTGCATGGCTCTTTTTCATCTCCAGTTCGAAAATCAAAATATTTTGATTTAGTTTAGCACAAATTTCCCCAAATCTCAAGGGAATAAAGTTCAGGGCAGAAGCGCTTGTGTAGAAATGCGGATATTTTAGGAGAAATACACAAATTGGAAGGACAAAATTTTAACGATCCGTGCATGGACAGGGAGCATTATCTCGCGTATAATAAATCTCAGTTATCTGGTATTACCAGATAACTGAGATTTATTATACAAGGAGGGGGCAACGTGCATTTTGCCGGGATTGACGTAGGCTCCACTACGTCGAAGTGCGTACTGGTCCAAGATGGTGAAATGATTGGCAGCGCTCTGGTGGATATGGGAATCGGTACCGCCGGGCCGGAGCGGGCCTACTCTGAGGCTTTGGCGGCCGCGGGCGCAGTTCCGGAGGATGTGGCCTGCTGCGTGGCCACCGGCTATGGCCGCTCATCATGGAAGGGTGCGGACCAGACCATCAGCGAGCTCACCGCCCACGGGCTGGGAAACCATTTCCTCTTCCCCGACGCCCGCACCGTCATCGACATCGGCGGGCAGGACGCCAAGGTCATTGAGCTGGACGCCAACGGCCGGATGGCAAACTTCGTCATGAACGACAAGTGCGCCGCCGGGACGGGCCGTTTCCTGGAGGTCATGGCCAACGTCCTTCGCATCCCCATCGGTGAGCTGGAGGTGCTGGCAGCCCAGGCGGAGCAGGCCGCCCCCATCTCCAGCACCTGCACGGTGTTTGCCGAGTCGGAGGTCATCTCCCAGCTGGCGTCGGGCACGCCGGTGCCCGACGTGGTGGCGGGCATCTGCGCGTCAGTGGCCTCCCGTGTGGCGGCGCTGGCCAAGCGGGTGGGTATCAAGGAACAGGTATGTATGAGCGGCGGCGTGGCCCAAAACGGCGGCGTCCGGCGGGCTCTGGAGCAGACGCTGGGCGTGCCCATTGCCTGGTCCTCCCAGGCTCAGCTGGCGGGCGCTCTGGGCGCCGCGCTGCACGCTTGTCATAAATCACATTGAAGGACAGAGAGGAGAGGTAAACATGGCTGAAGAAGTCAAAAAGCAGCGCACACCTCCCGATCCCAACTCGGCGAAGTATAAGCTGGGCAAGATCGCGGCGGATGCCTACAAGGATGCCATCGCCGCTAAGGAGCGGGGGGAAAAGGTGGCCTGGGTGTCCAGCAACTTCCCCGTGGAGATCCCGGAGACCATGGGTATTGCCACCGTCTACCCGGAGAACCAGGCGGCGGGCATCGCCGCCCGGGGGGCGGGCACCCGGATGTGCGAGGAGGCGGAGGCCGACGGCTATTCCAACGACATCTGCGCCTACGCCCGCATCAGCATGGCCTACGCCAAGCTGAAATCCTGCCCGGAGCAGGACGTGGCCATGCCCGATGTGCTGCTGTGCTGCAACAACATCTGCAACTGCATGATCAAGTGGTACGAGAACCTGTCCCGTGACTTGAGCGTGCCCCTCATCATGCTGGACATTCCCTTCAACCCGGATGACGAAGTGTCCGACGCCCAGGTGGCCTATGTCAAGGGCCAGTTCCTGGACGCCATCAAGCGGCTGGAGGACATTACCGGCAAAAAGTGGAGCGACGAAAAGTTCCAGGAGGTCATGGAGAACTCCTGCCGCACCAGCCGGGCCTGGCTGGCCGCCACCGCCATGGCGCGGTACACCCCCAGCCCCTTCAACGGCTTCGACCTTTTGAACCACATGGCCGTCATGGTCACCGCCCGGGGCAAGCCCGAGGCCGCCGAGGCCATGGAGACCCTGCTCAAGGAGTACCAGGAGAACCACGAGACGGGCAAGTCCACCTTCCGGGCCGAGGAGAAGTACCGCATCATGTTCGAGGGTATCGCCTGCTGGCCCTGGCTGCGGGTGACCTCCACCGGGCTGAAGGGCCGGGGCATCAACATGGTGACCACCATCTACGCCGACGCCTTCGGCTTTGACTACGACAGCTTCGACAACATGATCCGGGCCTACTGCAAGGTGCCCAACGCCATCAACCTGGAGACCGCCCGGGACAAGCGGGTGAAGCTGTGCAAGGACAACAGCGTGGAGGGTCTGCTGGTACATACCAACCGCTCCTGCAAACTGTGGAGCGGCTTCATGCCCGAGATGAGCCGCCAGATCGGCGCGGAGTGCGGCATTCCCGTGGTATCCTTCGACGGCGACCAGGCCGACCCCCGCAACTTCTCCGAGGCCCAGTATGACACCCGGGTCCAGGGACTCGCCGAGATCATGGATTCCAGGAAAGGAGGGAAGACCGCATGAGCACCCAGGAGCTTCTGCGCCGTTTCCACACCGTGGCGGCGGCCCCCAAGAGCCAGATGAAGAAGTATCTGGAGGCGGGGGAAAAGGTGGTGCTCACCGCCCCGGTGTACACCCCGGAGGAGATCATCCACACCATGGGTTTCGTCCCCATGGGGGCCTGGGGGGCCGACGTGCCCCTGGAGCGCTCCAAGGAGTACTTCCCCGCTTTCATCTGCTCGGTCATGCAGTCCATCCTGGATCTGGGCATGAAGGGCGTGTACGAGGGGGCCTCCGCCATCGTCATCCCCTCCCTGTGCGACTCCCTGAAGTGCCTGGGGCAGAACTGGAAGTACGCCGTTCCCTCCATCCCCTTTGTTCCCATGACCTACCCCCAGAACCGCTGGGGCAAGGTGGGCACTGATTTCACCCGGGCGGGATATGAGCGGGTGATCGCAGATCTGGAAAAAGCCGCCGGGGCCAAGTTCGACCCGGCCAAGTTGTCTGACTCTATCAAGATCTACAACGCCCACAACGCCGTCATGCGGAAGGTGGACGAGGCCCTGGCCCGCCACCCGGAAATCACCGCCGCCCAGCGGTCCGACATCTTCAAGAGCGCCTTCTTTATGAAGAAGGAGGAGCACACCGTCTGGGCGGAGGAACTGCTGGCCGCCCTGGACGCCCAGGAGCCCGGCGCGGACAAGGTAAAGGTGATGACCACCGGCATCCTGTGCGACAGCCCCGCCCTGCTGGAGATTTTCGACGATTTGGGGCTGCACATCGCTGCGGACGATGTGGCCGCCCAGAGCCGCCAGTACCGCACCGACTGCAATGAGGACGGCGATCCCCTGGAGGCGCTGGCGGACAAGTTCTCCGCCATGGACCACTGCTCCGTGCTGTACGACCCGGACAAAAAACGGCCCCATACCATTGTGGAGCAGGCCAAGGCCCGGGGAGCCCGCGGCGTGGTGGTGGTGCTCACCAAGTTCTGCGACCCCGAGGAGTTCGACTATCCCCCCATTAAGAACGCCTGCAACCAGGCTGGTCTGGCGGTCACGCTGGTGGAAGTGGACCGCCAGATGCGCAACTTTGAGCAGGCCCGCACTGCCCTTGAGACCTTCCGAGACGTGTTGGCGTGACTAAAATAAAAGTTCCAACGTCAAGAGAAGAAAGCCGCCATTATCGGCATCTGCGGCAACGCCCTCATGCTGGTAGCCCTGAGCCTGTTCCTGCTGAGCGCCACCACCCTGCCCGACTATAATGTGCTGGACACCGCCACAAATCCCCTGCCCTTCTATGGCATCCTGGACCACCTGGGCTTCGGCTGGGCCAAGATCGTGTATGTGGTCACCGTATTCATCGCCGTGCTGTCTACTGCCGTGGGCTTCTGCTTCGGCGGACTGGCTCGGTTCTCCAAGTTCTACCGCAAGCCGGAGGAAAAGACCCCCGGCAAGGACGCCATTCTGGTGGCGGTGCTGCTGCTGGCCTGCGCCCTGTGCTCCCAGTTCGGCATCGTGGCCCTGGTGTCCACCGGCTACACCATCCTGGGCTATGTGAACCTGCCCATCCTCATTCTTCCCGCTATCTTCCTGGCGGGGCGGAAAATCACCAAGAAATACCTCCAGGAGCACAATATCAATGCCCCGGCATCGACGAGTAATTGATCTGATTTCTAAAAAAGGAGCTGTATCCAAATGGAACACACCAACCGTCCGCTTGAGGGCGTAAAAATCGTGGAGCTGGCCAACTTCATTGCCGCCCCCTCCTGCGCCCGCTACCTGGCCGACCTGGGCGCCGACGTTATCAAGGTGGAGGCCCCCAGCCGGGACCCCCTTCGGGGCACCGCCATCAACGAGGGCCGTCCCCTGGGCGACTACGAAAACACCAGCTTCGACCTGGACAACGCCAATAAGCGCTGCATCTGCCTGAACACCAAGGCCTCTGAGGGGCTGGAGGCCCTGCTCAAGCTCATTGAGACCGCCGACATCTTCATCACCAACGTCCGGGAAAAATCCCTGAAAAAGCAGGGCCTGGACTATGAGAGCATCAAAGTGAAATTTCCCAAGCTGGTGTACGGCTACGTTACCGGCTACGGGGAGAAGGGCCCGGACAAGGACCTGCCCGGCTTTGATTTCACCGCCTTCTTTGCCCGGGGCGGTATGCTGGGCACTCTGTTCGACAAGGACCACGTGCCCATGATGACCATCCCCGGCGTGGGCGACCACCAGGTGGCCATGAATCTGGCCAGCGGTCTGCTGGCCGCGCTGTATCGGGCTTCCCGCACCGGAAAAGGCGACAAAGTCACTGTCAGCCTGTTCCACTCCGCCATCTGGGATGTGGCCATCATGCTCCAGGCTTCCCAGTACGGCGACAAGTCCACCCAGTACCCCATCACCCGTAAGAGCGTAGCAAACCCCTTTAACCTGCCCCAGAAAACCAAGGATGGGCGCTGGGTGCAGTTCTCCGCCCCCGCCTACGATAAGATGTATGACCGTTTTGTCACCGCCATGGACCGGGCCGACCTGGTGGGCGATCCCCGGTTCTTCCCCCAGGCCAACCTCCAGAACAACCTGGAGGAGTTCTACAGCATTCTGGTAGATGCCGCCGCCCAAAAGGACCTGGCCGAGTGGTGCCAGCGGTTCAAGGACGCCGACATCCCCTACGCCGTGGCCCAGACCTGGGACGAGCTGCTGAAGGATGAGCAGGCGTGGGCGGCGGACTGCTTCTACAAAATGCACTATGAGAACGGGAATGAGCGTACCCTGGTTCGTCCTCCCGTGATATTCACTGATACCCCGCTGCCCGAGTACAAGCGGGGCCCCTACTGCGGCGAGCACACCGAGGAGATCTTGTCCTCCCTGGGCTACACCGGCGATCAGATCAAGGCCATGATGGAGGTGGGCGCCGCCGCCCATCCTGAGCCCGTCAAAGGCTGAACATCTTGTGGGTATAAACTTACACCCCGCCGCCGGGTCAACGGCTCCGGCGGCGGGGACAGACTATTATTATTTAAGGAGTGGAAGTAATTATGAGCAGCCCGTTTTTCACTGAGGATCATGAATCCATCCGCGAGATGGCCCGGGACTTTGCCAACAAGACTCTTGCCCCCATTGCCGCCGACATTGACAAAAACGAGGAGTTCCCCATCTCTGGTCAGATGCTCAAGTAAACAGTACGCCTCACCGTGGGGGCGGGGATTCCCGCTCCCACGGTCCATGCGACAGAGGAATGGAGGAAACCCATGAGAAAAAGCGAACCCATTCAGTGGGTGTTCCGGGTGCTGTTCTATGTGCTGGGGCTGTTTGTGATGGCGCTGGGCGTGGCGATTGCGGCCAATTCCAACCTGGGCATCTCCCCGGTGAACTCCCTGCCCTATGTGGTCAGCGAGGTTGTCCACCGGGACCCCGGCACTTGTGTTACCCTGGTGTTCTGCTCCTATATTTTACTTCAAATCATTATTTTGCGCCGTGAATTTATGTGGATCAACCTGCTGCAAATCGTGTTTTCCACCATTTTCGGCTACTTTGTCAACTTTACCAAGGCCCTGGTTGGGGACCTTGCCATCCCCGCCTATGCAGGCCAGCTGCTGATGCTGGCGGTGAGTATCGTGTTTATTGCGGTGGGGGTGGTGCTTTACATTGAGGTGGAAATGGTGCCCATGCCCATGGAGGGGCTGTCCCTGGCCATCGCGGGAAAAACGGGCGTCGCCTTCCACAACATGAAGATTATCATCGACTGTGTGGTGGTCATCGCGGGTGTGGCGCTGTCCTTTATTTGCCTGCACAAGCTGGTGTACATCCGGGAGGGCACCATCATCACCGCCATCGTCACCGGCAAGGTGATGGCCCTGGTGAAAAAGCCCATCTCGCCCCTGGTCCAAAAGGTGTGCTTCGGCGGCGTGTCCATGGAGGCGGAATGATGAAAAAAAGCCTTCCGCTGAAAAATTGGACCGTCAGCCAGCTCTTGCGCCGCGCGGCCCAGCGGTTTCCGACCCGCCCCGCTCTGGAATATGTGGGGCGGGTGTGGACCTATTCAGAGTTGGACGAGGTGGTGGACCGCACCGCCCGCCGTCTGCTGGCCTGGGGAGTGAAGCGAGGAGACCGGGTGGGGCTGTGGTGTGAGACGGAGCCCAACACTATTTTTCTCCTCTACGCCCTGCCCCGGATTGGGGCGGCGGCAGTCCGTCTGAACACCAGTCTCCAGCGGTCCGAGCTGGCGGAGCTGCTGTGCCGCACGGAGGTGAGCCGCCTTATCGTCACTGAAGGATACCGGGGCATGAGCTTCCCGGACCTGTGCCGAGGGTTGGTGGAGGAGGTTCCCACTCTGGAGGCAGTGCTTTACGCTGGACTGAATGGGGAAGGCGGCAGCATAGACGCGCTGGACAGTCTGGATCAGGCCAGCCTCAACAAATTAGGTCAGGCCGAGGGCGAGACCACCCCCCAGGACATCGGTTATATTCTCTACACCAGCGGCACTACCAGCGTACCCAAGGCGGTGATGAGTACCAAGTACAGCCGGGTGAACAGCGGCATTCAGCAAGCCCACGACCTGGGAGCCGGGCCGGAGGACCGTTTCTGTGTGTCTGTCCCCATCTTTCACTGTTTCTGCCTGTCCGCCAACGTGATGGCAGCCTGCGCGGCGGGGGCGTGTCTTTACCTGCCCGACCTGATCGCCGCCGTCAATATAGTTGGGCACTTCAAAGGCCGATTGGGCGAAATTGAGCATTTCCTCTATGTGCTTTGGCGTGGTAAAAGCGCCTTCGTGAACCTGGTTGGGGATCCATACAACCTTGCCGGCATTGCCCTCCTCAAAAGAGCCGTACAACTCACCCGGAACAATTTCGTCCGTGTGGACACCATTCAATCCCAGCATGGTCTGTACCATGTTGTTCATATCTTCCGGTTGGCAGGATTTATCCGCCATGCCCAGCAGAAACATGAAATTGCCATGGTAGTAGTTTTCTTCATTCACGTTTTTGCTGAAGGTCATGCTTCCTCCATCGGAGAACATGGCCACCGGCGGCTGATACTTCAACGCCATAGCCAAGGAGGAGTCTGCGCCCAGGGAGTGCCCGGAAACCGCCCAGCGCTTTGTGTCAACAAAGGGTAGTCCCAAAAGATAATTTGTAAACGAATTGGGGATCGCCGGATCAAATTCGCCGTTGGCTTCGCAGAATTGCGCGTCGCCCGCGCCCATATTGTCTGGGGCCAGACAGACAAATCCCCGGCGGGCGAATTCCACCGCCCAGGACTCGTGGTTTCGCGCGCTGCCCGAAAGCCCATGATACATCATGATGGCTGGAGCGGGCGTCTCGTTCGAGGCATTGCTTGGAACATACAGCAAAGCACTGCGCTGTAAGCCGTCGTCGCCGACCAAAGTGATCCGTGTAATTTTTACGTTGCCCCATCCGGTAATGACGCCCCAGTTGGCCACTGAGCATAGGATCAGCACAGCAAGTGAAATGAGCAGGGCTCGCGTGGTAAATGTGTTTTTTGCCGTAGTAGCTTTTTCCATGATTTGCCCCTTCCTTTTCTGAAAATATATGGCATGGCTTGCATTTCCTTTTCGACTATATTATACTGATTCTGGAAAGGCCCTGTCCGCTGGTGTGGAGCAGGGCCGTCCCAGGGAAAATTGACATTACAATTTTCCCTGTTTACATATAAGCTTTGATTACAGGACGATGCGTACCTGTCCAAAAGTTACACACATCAGCGCCGATACGGTTCCCATGAGGAACGCGCTGAGCCAAGTATTGCCGGTCTTCCGGTACAGAAGTGTAGAGCCGCCGATGCCCACAGTCATTCCGGCGGGCATGCCCCACAACCGAGCAATATCGGTTTCAAAATTCCAGAACCAATACTGGTCTCCGGTCCCGCTAGACTCCAGGTTCCATCGCACAACAATTACGGTGATTAGCACGATGGTAGCCAGCAGGATGTTGAACGCCATGGCGATCACGATGTCCAGCCCCTCCTTGCCGGTGGTGGGAAGACGGCGTTCCACATTGATGGAGAAGCTGGCCACCACAAAGCAGGCGATCCAAATGAGGATATACCACCAATAGTAGTTGATTTTGGAGATGGGAATGTCCTTGAAGCCAAAGAACCACGCGTAGAAATCCGTACCAAACACCTGCTCCTGGAAAAGAATACAGCTCCAGGCAACTGCAATCACGATCATGGCCAGCAGCAGAGTCTTGAGGATCATCTTGATGCTGAGCCGGTTGGAATCGGCAGGGGTCAGCCCCAGGTCGTTGAGGGTGAGCTTATGGCGCTTGCCGTCCGTGAAGAAGTAGAGCAGGAAACCCAAAATCCCCAGCAGGTTCAGCCCCACCAGCACACCAAAGGCTGCGTTGGCGAACATCAGGCGGAAGCCCGCGGCAGGAACTGCGTTCTTGGTCGGATTGGTTAGGCCGGTCAGTGCGATAATTCCCATTGCTCCTGTTTTCAAAACGATGTAGGGGAAAATAAGAGACAGCACAACGCTGACTGCCAGCCCTTGCTTGCGCAGGCCGATATTTCTGGCGATAGGACGCTTGACCTCAGTAAAGAAGGGAATCTCTTCAATGAGCAGCAACGCGATGGCACAGATAAACAAACCGAATATGAAGATGCCTATGAGGCCGATATAGTCCTTGAACTGCCAGACTTGGTCACTGGGGTCAATGTAGTTGGGCAGAGCATCGCCCACAGCCTCCTGCCCGAACCACAGGAGCTTTTCAATGGTGTCGCCGCTGACGAAGGCTGCTTCATGAATGCGGTTTTCATCCTGCATGACGCAGACCGCATTCCCATCCTCAAAGGAACCGGCGATTTGCCCAAGCTGGGTGTACTCTACTCCCTCATAGCCTGGCCGGCCGTCCAGATAATCCGCAATAGCTTCGCAAAGCTTTTCCGCTGGACGTTCCACATCGCCGAACACGACAAAGGCATTTCCGGTATAATTGCTCAAGCCCTCAACATATTCCTCGGAACCCTCGGCGATAAGGCCGTCGACGGGCTTTGCCACAAAGCTGCCGATGTCGCCGGATGCCAGCATAAAACCCTTGGCGTTGTATTTAACCGCAATGGATGACGCCGTGCCGCAGCCCATGGAGTGGCCTGCGACCAGAATGTTGTCCTGGTCTACATAGGGCAGGCTCAGCGCGTGCTGATAATAGGCTTCCGCTACAGAGGTCATACTTGGCAGACTGGTGTTGCCGGTATAGACATGGTTTTCCGAATCACCTGCTCCCAGATGATCGATGGAGAGAACCACAAAGCCGCGGCGGGCAAACTCCACTGCCCAGGATTCATGGTTCCGGGCGTTGCCTGCGTTACCGTGGCAGTTGAACAGCAGAGGGGCCGGGGTGTCGTTTGTAGCATTCTTGGGAATGTAGAGCAGGGCGCTGATGGAGTCGCCATTAAAACCGGATAGAGTGAGGCGTCGGATTTTAACGTTTCCCCACCCGGAAATAATACCCCAGTTGAGAATAGATGCCAGCACGGTCAGAGCCAGCATGATGCAGAAGAATCGCCGGATACCCGTTTTCCGTTTGGCTTTTCCCTCTGCGCTGTAGAAGCTTTCTCGCAGCCGCTCGTCCATTTGGCGGTCACGCTCCTCTTGCGCAGTCAGGCGGTTCATCGCTGAGTTTTCTGCCATGTTTTATTTCCTCCCCTTATATTTGTATGGGCCTTGTAAATAGGCTTGTGGGAAGTATACAAAAGCACAGCAAAAATGCAACAGCTGGTGCACATATATCCAAAAACCGTCCGCAACTGGACAAGTCCGAGACGCAACTGGTCAAGTTTCGACCGCAACTGGACAATGCCGAATGAGAGGAGAGACAGACCATGACTCGCAGGATTGCGGTTTGCGATGACGAGCAGGATGTATCCCGGCAGATGTCGCTGTATTTGAAGCAGATCGCCCAAGAGCGGTCAGAGATCTTTGATTGTTTTTATTATGGTTCTGCCGAAGAACTGCTGGCCCATATGCCCAGGGATATGGATGCGCTTTTACTGGATATCGGTATGGCAGGAATCACCGGTATGGAAGCGGCATACCGTCTCCGCCGGGAGAAGGTTGAGATACCTATTCTTTTCATCACCAGCATGACAGAATATGCCTTAGAGGGCTATGAAGTCCACGCTTTTTCTTTTCTTTCCAAGCCCGTCCGATATGCTTCTCTCAGTCGAAACCTGTCGGATGCCTTTGCCCAAATTGACGCGCATCGGGAGGACGCCCTTATAGTGAACGACGGGATGAGTCGGCAGATCGTGGATCTGCGGACTCTGATCTATGCCGAGGTCTATCAGCACCACACCAGCTTTGTATTTATGGGTGAGAGGAGGAGCTGCAAGCTTCCCCTTGCCGAAATTGAGGCGCAGGTTCTCCGCCGGGGTTTTTTCCGTTGCCACAAAAGTTTTTTAGTGAATTTCCGGCATATTTCTCGGATTGATTTTGATTCCGTCACAATGGATAATAACGAGCGCGTTCCTTTGAGCAAATACCGGCGGAAGGAGTTTTTGACTGCTTATTCCCGGTTTATGGGGGTGTGAGCTTGAACGATTTTGTGGCCTTTGCCAGTTTCCTGTGTGATGGCGTATTTGTGCTCTTTTACCTAAGAACGGCAGAGAGGCCGTGCATTCAAACACAGGGCAGGCGCTATCTCCCGCTGCTGTTTTTAGCTGGCACTTTGTTTCTCTATCCTACGGGATTGGTCCCTGTTCCCGACAGTATTTTGGTTCGGTTGTTACTTCGCATCGTACTATGTGCCGGTTGCTTTTTTTCCAGCCGAATGCTTCCATTAGATGTGGCCGTTTATGGTGCCTGCATCTGTACGGTGGTTTATTTTATCTGCCAGAACTTGTTTATCACTCCCTTGACCAAACCATTTCTCATGGCAGATATCCCTATCATTTCATCAGTCGGAGCAAATATTGCCCTGTGCATACTGATTGTGCTAAGTATCAAAATGTTATGTTATCTGTGGATCTGCCGAACCATCCCCTTGCGCAGTGCAGATCCGATCCGCAGCCCTCAGGTTATCGTGCTTGTCACAATAGCAGCAGCCAGTATTTTTATCAAAGACGTTCAGAAGGCTGTCAGTGATGGAGACAGCTCAGCAGACCGCCACCCGGAGTTGAGCGTCTATTTTATTGTTCTTCAGATCGCACTTCTTCTCTGTCTGGTTTTTTTTGAACAGTATCAGCGGAAGCTGCGGGAAAATACCGCATACCGCCTCCAGACTGCCACCGCGCAAGCTCTGCTGGAGCATCTAAATGCCCAACAGGAACGCGATGGAGAAATCCGCCGCCTACGCCATGATTTGAAAAATCATATGCTTACCCTTCGCTATTTTCTCCAAGCTGGCCGGGAGCAGGATGCGGTCCAGTACATCGACGGCTTTTTGGAACAGGCTGGACATCATGAGCTCCGGCCACAAACAGGACACGCCCTTCTCGACTGTCTCATCAGTGAGAAACTGACCCCAGCTGCAAAAAGCGGGGTTGAAATCAGTGTGGTGTTGGATTTTCGCCAGGGCGGTTTTCTGGAAGACTTTGATTTGTGCGTTATGATTGGCAATGCATTGGATAATGCGGTGGAATCCTGCCTCAAGCTTCCAGAGGGACAGCCAAGGTTTATTGAGGTGCGTGGCGGTCCTTCAGCGAATCAAATGATCATTCATATAGCCAACAGTTGTTGTGAACCCATTCACTTTTTTGGGGAACTTCCAGTTTCTACGAAGCGTCATGGACAATACCATGGCTTTGGCCTGGGGAATATCCGGAGGGCTTTAGATAAATATGGAGGTCAGCTCATCCTTCCTCCTCAGGGAGAAGGGCGTTTCTTGCTGTCTATGTTTATTCCTTTGCCATAAACTCGATACAAGCCTCTTTGTAAATGTGCGAGATATTGTAAGCAGAATCTGCCGCAATGGCCTCTATCTCTGGACATATTCTGCATCACTCTGCCGTAAATATCGTCAAACGTTACGCTGCCGTGGGTATTGCCGGGAGGTAACTGCCCCCTCTGGCACATAGCCGTTCCTTGCCGCAGGGGCGGTATGCGACTTAAGGCAAACTGCCGTTGGTGCGCTCCCTTGGCAAGCATACCGCACTCCGGGACTGCAGACCTTTTTCTTTGCTATGACTCTTTTCCTCGCTTTTCAATGTTATGGCATTATCTTATCATTCACCACGTCCCATAATTTGGCACTTTCCTCGGCTGAGCTGAAGGGATAACCACATTTTTTGATATGTATGATGATCTATTTTAAGAGAGGGGCATATTCTCTGTGCTGAATATTTCCATTTGTGATGATGACACCGCCGTATGCCAGCAGCTTTCCGATTATATCCTCCGCTTTGAGGAAGAAACAGGGCAAAAAATGCAGGCCACTATCTTTTCTTCAGGGGCAGAACTGCTGAGCGATTATCCATGCGCGACGGATATCCTTCTTTTGGATATTGAAATGGGCAGCCCGAACGGCATAGAAACCGCCCAGAGGCTCCGGCTCACGGTACCGGATTTGTGTATTATTTTTATTACCGGTTATAACCAATACGCCGTAAAGGGCTATTCCGTCCGTGCTTTCGGTTTTTTGCCAAAGCCGGTGTCTTACCTTACTTTCCGCAACGAGCTAACGCTGGCGATAGAACAGCTTCAACGGCGGAGCAGTCAGTCCAGCCGGCGATTATCGGGATTGTAACGGTCCTAATTTTATACAGCAAGCGTACTACTGTAATGGTTATGCGGGGGGATTTGAGTGTTTCTGCGGAGATTATGCTCTATCCCATGATGCTTCTCCTCCTCTCTTTGATCCTTTTGACAACCTTCGACCGGCTCATTGCTCTGTCCAAAGAAAAGCAGCAGCAGTTCCTGGTTGATTTGAGCCGGAATTATCAATACGAAAATCTTCAGGCACAGCTTGCAGCCCAGGAGGATGTCCGCAGAATCTATCATGACATGAAAAATCATTTGCTTCTTTTAGAGACCATGTCCAATAATCAACAAAGAGACTATATCAAAGATATTCTTGCTGAAACCAACAGCTATGGTTCCCTTTTTGATACAGGCAGCAAAACGTTGGACGGCCTTCTCCTCGCCAAATTTTTGGATGCTAAAAATCGCGGTGTGCATCTTTCGGCAAATATAGATTTAACTTCAATCAATTATTTGGAACCCATTGATGTCTGCGCCATTTTCGGTAATGCAATTGATAATGCCGTCGAGGCGTCAGAAAGGCTTCCCAACCCAGTGGATCGATTTGTGGAAATCAAGAGCGGACCCTTTGCGGATCAGTTGGCAATTCGTGTAATCAACAGCTATGCGGAAGGTACTGTCCAGCTGATAAACGATCAGATGATAGAAAGTACGAAAGCTGACAGAGCGCATCACGGCATTGGACTGTCCAGCATCCGCCGGTCGGTAGAGAAATACGGAGGAGTCCTGTCTCTTCGCACCACCCCCAACCACCGACTGCTTTTGAGCATTCTTTTGCCGAGGTCCTCCGAATCGCAGCAAAAAGGCAATGGGCGCTGAACACCTTCAGCGCCCATTGCCTTTTGATGTGAGTTCCTTCCAGCTTACAGGGAGAATGACTGAATTTGACCATACAGAAGAGCGCAGTTCGCGCAAATGATCCCCATAAGGATTGCGCCAAGCCAGATGTTTCCGGTTTTTCTGTACAGATATGTATTGCCGCCCGCTCCGATGGCCATACCGACCGGCATCCCCCAGATGCGGGTGATATCCGTTCCCCAGTCTGCCACGGCCGTCGGGCCGGAACCACAGGAAATCTGCATAGCATTCTGAAGGAACACCATGAATGTGATGGTTCCCGCAGCCAGAACGATGTTGACTCCCATTGCAATCGCGGTATCCTTGGCTTCGCTTCCAGTAGAGGGGAGCCGGCGTTCCACATTCATGCCGACAGCGGCCATGGCAAAGCAGATAATCCACGCAATGTAATAGTGGACTGCATAGGGCAGCTTGGACCAGACAATTGGCTTGAATCCAAAAAACAGGCAGTAAAAATCCGTTCCGAAAACACTCTGCTGAATTGAGAGATAGTTCCAGCCGGCTAAAGCAACAATCAGCGCGACAGCCAGCGCCTTCACCATCATCATTACATCAAGGCCAGTGTGGCCTTCGGAGGTGATTCCATAGTCCCGTAAGGTTGACTTCTGTTTTTTCCCATCTGTGAAAACGAAAAGAATAAAGGTCAAAAGGCCGAGTACATTCAATCCGATCACATTTCCAAGGGCAATGTTGGCAAACCGAACGGGCATCCAACTCAAATTTTCAGATTTTACGCCGAAGTAGCCGACAAGTCCCAGACCGCCCGTATAAAGGATAATAATGGGAAATAGGACAGCGCATACAACGCTTATGGCCAGTCCAGTTTTACGCAGGCCGATATTTCTGGGAAGCGGCTGCTTTATGCAGGCGAATATGGAGACCTCTTCCACCAGTACCAGGGCAAACATAACAAGCATGGCCGCAAAGCTGAGCATGCCGAAAAGTCCGACGATGTCTTTGAGCGGCCATACCTGGTCGCTGCCGTCGATTGGATTGGGGAGAGAAATGCTACTTTGGGTAAAGTTGATGAGATTCTGAATATGGCTGGAATTGATAAAGGCGGCTTCATGAATCTGATCCTGGATCTCGACCAGCATATGAGCGTCGCCGGTCTCATAGCTTCCATACAGTTTGCCGGGAACGATAACCTCATCTTCAATGTCGTATCCATTTGCTCGCATATTTTCGGTGGTTTCCCTGCGGAACGGCTCAACTGGGTTACGGGTATCCGCTGTGCCGTTGATGACGAGCATATTTCCGGTATAATATTTTCCATCGATCCCCTGCTGGTCGCGGCTGGCATTGGAGATCATGCATACAGCTGCGCCGTGCTTGATGGTGGTGTAGTAGGATTGAGCTCCGCCCAAGGAATGGCCGCCTGTGACCAACCGGCTGGGATCGACGAAGGGCAACGCCACAAGGTAATTCGCAAACAGGTCAGTAACTGCATTTTGCCCAAGCCGGTTGTGTTCATTCCATTCTGAGTCACCAGCACCCAGAGTGTCAACGGAAATACAAACAACGCCGCGGCGAGAAAACTCGACGCACCAGGACTCGTGGTTGCGGCCGCTGCCCGCACCGCCGTGGGTGAAAATCGCAGCTGGAGCGGGGGTATCATCGGTGGCCGACTTGGGAACATACATCAGCGCGCTGTACCGCAGCCCGTCGTTACCGACCAATGTCAAACGTGTGATTCGCACACCTCCCCATCCAGTAATGACCCCCCAATTGACAACGGACAACAAGAGAGTAGTCGCCAGAACGATCAGGAGAATCCTAGATGGTGTCGTCAATAAACGAGGAGCCAAATGGCAATACAACGAATTTGGA
>CAJULJ010000059.1 GCA_910587395.1 uncultured Oscillospiraceae bacterium
TTGTGGAGTGGTGGACGCCGGAGGGCCGCTATGACCTCGCTTACAAAAGCCGGGTCTTTACGGATTTGTACTCCAAGGACACCATTATCGTGGACAATTCCGATCAGGTGATTTGCGGCGGCACCGGCTACGGCCTGGATAACCGCCTCCCAGATGCGGTGGAACACACTTATCCCGATTACGGCATCTATCCAGAGTTTCAATCCACGGCCTACGGCTTTTTAAGCCGGGGATGTCCAAGAGCGTGCGGCTTCTGCATCGTGAGCAGGAAGGAAGGGCGGAGGTCTGTGGCTGTGGCCGACCTCGCGGAGTTCTGGAACGGGCAGAAGGAGATCAAACTGCTGGATGCCAACCTCTTAGCCTGTCCCGACCATGAGCGGCTTCTGCGCCAGCTTGCGGAAAGCCATGCGTGGGTGGACTTCACCCAAGGCTTGGATGTGCGCCTAATTACCCCGGACAACGCCGCACTTTTGAACCAGGTCAAGACAAAGGCGGTTCACTTTGCCTGGGATGACCCCAATGACGATTTAATACCCTGCTTTCGGCGCTTTCTGGAGCTGACCAATATCAAAAGTGACCGAAAACGCCGTGTCTATGTGCTGACCAACTACAGCAGCACTCACGAACAGGACTTGTACCGGATAGAAACTCTGCGGGGCATGGGCTATGACCCTTATGTGATGGTTTATGACCGGCCCACCGCTCCAAAGATTACCCGTCAACTCCAACGATGGGTAAATAATAAACGGATTTTCTATACGGTAGATAAATTTGAAAACTATAACCCCGGAGGGAGGAAATCATCGTGAGCAAACTCGAAAAACTCAAAATAGAACTGGCGCGTGCAAAGAAAAAGTCCGGCGAGTGGCAGGCCAGGGTGCGGGACATTGAGAAGCAGATCACCGACTGCGAGAACACGGAGATTTTGCAGGCCGTCCGCAGTATTGCCGCTTCCCCGGAGGAACTGCGGGGGCTTCTGGATATGCTCCGGGCGGTGAAGGACCCGCCCCAGGCAGGCGCCGATAACAACAATATCTGATAGGAGGTACTGAACAATATGAAAGCAAAAGCACCCAAACGGCCCATTCTTCCGCTGCTGCTGTGCATAGCCCTGTGTCTGGGGCTGTCCCTGCTGCTGTCTGGCAGGGCCTTTGCCTTTGACGGTTCCGGTGAAGTTTCTACTTCCGGCGTTACCGTGGAGATTGCGCCGCCCACCGGCTATGCGGACAAAAGCGCGGAGATCGGGTTTACCATTACAGACACCGCTGGGAGCGGCTTTGCCTCGGCAAAAGTCAAGCTGGGGCTGGACGGCGAGTGGCGGGACGTGACGGACACGCTGGAGCGGTGGGAGAGCCGCTATACCGGGCGGGTCACGATTACCGACAACTGCGCCGTCACCGTGAAAGTGACCGGGCACGATAGTAAGGTCTATGAGAAGATGTGCTACATCAACTGCTTTGAGCACGGGACGCAGATCGTCCAGCCCAGCGGAACGCAGGACAATCCCTGCAACGGGCAGGCCCCCTCCAACACGCCCGCTGGCACGACGACAGGCGGCGGCAGCGGCGCCGCTGATGTTACTCCAACTCCGCCCGCTTCCTCGTCCAATGACCCGGACAGCCAGCCGGACACGACGCCCCGCAACCCCTCGACGCTGACGCCGGACGGTCAGGGAACGGTCATGGACAATGTGACAGACGGGGACGGCAAGGAGTTCTTTACCTTCACCACCCCCAGCGAAAACACTTTCTATCTGGTCATTGACAGGCAGCGGGACAGTGAGAATGTCTATTTTCTGAACACCGTCACTGAGAATGATCTGATGGCGCTGGCGGAGAAGAATGGGGACAACTCCGGCATATCGGCAGTCCCCGATCCCGCCCCAGTCTGCATCTGTAAGGACAAGTGCGAGGCGGGGGCCGTCAATACCGCCTGCCCGGTCTGTATCCTCTCCATGAATAACTGCGCGGGTACGGCCCCCGCTCCCGCGGAACCCGAAAAGCCGGAGCAGCCAAAGGAGGGCGGTAACGCCGGGACAATCGTGATCGTTCTGCTGGCAATGCTGGCCGTGGGCGGCGTGGGCTGGTACTTCAAAATCTATAAGCCCAAGCACGATATGACCGATGCCGAGGATTTTGACGAGCTGACAGGCGGCGGGGATGAGCCGATGGTCAACGAGGACGAGGAACCGGAGGCGCGGACACACCAGGAGCCGGAGGAACCGGACTATCCGGCTTACTACGATGATGAGCCGGAAGAACCGGACGAATATTAAGGAGGCATTATGCGGCTTGTGATTGCGGAAAAGCCTTCCGTCGCTATGAATCTGGCGAAGGTGCTGGGGGCGGGAGCGCGGCGGGACGGCTATACCGAGGGCAATGGCTGGCTGGTGAGCTGGTGCGTGGGGCATCTGGTGGACCTTGCCAACGCCGACGCCTACGACCCCCGCTATTCTAAGTGGGCCTATGAGGATTTGCCCATTATCCCCCGCCAGTGGCAGTACAGCGTACTGCCGAACACGAAAAAGCAGTTTGACACGCTGGCGGAACTGATGAAGCGGCCTGATGTGGAATCCCTGGTGTGCGCCACCGATGCGGGGCGCGAGGGGGAACTGATTTTTCGGCTGGTCTATCAGAGGGCCGGGTGTACCAAGCCCGTCCAACGGCTGTGGATTTCTTCAATGGAGGAATCCGCGATCCGCAGGGGCTTTGACACCCTTGCGGACAGCGCCAGCTATGACAACCTCTATGCGGCGGCGCTGTGCCGCTCTCAGGCGGATTGGCTGGTGGGCATCAATGCCACCCGGCTTTTTACTACGCTTTATCGGGGCCGGACGCTGAATGTGGGCCGGGTGCTGACCCCCACGCTGGCGATTCTGGTGGAGCGGGAGGAAGCGATTACCGGTTTCAAACGGGCGAAGTTCTACACGGTGGAACTGGACTGCGGGGACTTCCGGGCAGTCAGTGATCGGTTTTCCCAAAAGACGGACGCGGATAAGCTACGTATAGCCTGTGACGGCGGGAGCGCCGTTGTGCGGTCTGTGGAGCGAAAGGAAAAGACCGAACACCCCCCGAAGCTCTATGACCTGACCACCCTCCAGCGGGAGGCCAACCGTCTGTTCGACTACACCGCCCAGCAGACCCTTGACTATGTTCAGCTCCTTTATGAGAAAAAGCTGGCGACCTATCCCCGGACGGACAGCCGCTATTTGACCTCTGACATGGCGGAAAAGGTTCCTGATCTGTGTGCTGTGGCGGCGAGAGTGCTGGGCCTCTCCGGGGAATACCCCGCCAACGCCGCCCAGGTGGTGAACGACGCCAAGGTGAGCGACCACCATGCCCTTCTACCCACGGTGGAGGCGGGACGGGCCGATCTTGCCACCCTTCCCACGGGAGAACGGAATATTCTTCATATGATCGCCGTCCGCCTGCTGTGCGCTGTGGGCGAGGCCCATACTTACACCGAGAGCGCCGCCGTATTGGAGTGCGGCGGCGCTCCCTTTACTGCCAAGGGCCGGACAACACTGGCGCAGGGCTGGAAAGCGGTGGAGAGTGCGTATCTTACTACACTGAAACGCAGGCCAAAACAGGAGGAACAGGCCCCGCCGCTCCCGGAACTGTCCGAGGGGCAGCGGTTTGACAGTGCTGCCGCCGCGCTCCATGAGGGCGCTACGGCCCCGCCTGCCCGGTTCACCGAGGACACTTTGCTTGCGGCTATGGAACACGCCAGCGCCGAGGATTTTGCCAAGCTGGAGGATGTGGAGCGGGTTGGGCTGGGTACTCCCGCCACCCGTGCCGGGATGATTGAGCGTCTGGTGCGCTCCGGCTTTGCGGAACGGCAGAAGAAGCGCCTTGTCCCTACTCAAAAGGGCATGGAGTTGATTCGTGTCATGCCCGACCAACTGAAATCCGCCAAGCTGACCGCCCAATGGGAGGAAAAGCTGGGCGAGGTGGAGCGGGGCCAGCTTGCCCCCTCCGAATTTATGGCCGGGATTGCGGAAATGCTGACGGGCCTTGTAAAAGCCTATGCCGGGACGCAGGCGGCCTCCACCGCTCTGTCCGGCACCGGCCGGACGGTTGTAGGCGTATGTCCCCGCTGCGGGAAAAACGTGGTGGAGGGTAAAAAGAGTTTTTTCTGTGAGGGCTACCATGACACCCCCTCCTGCGGCTTCGCCATGTGGAAGAATGACCGCTTCTTTACCGGCAAGCGGAAGGAACTGACCCAAAAAATCGCCGCCGCCCTGCTGAAAAATGGGCGCGTCAAGGTCACGGGCCTGTTCTCCGAAAAGAAGGGCGTGTTATATGACGCCACCATTGTACTGGATGATGATGGCGGAAAATATGTCCACTACAAGCTGGAATTTAACAATAAACCAAGGAAAGGAACGTGAGAATGAATCAAAGCATTGACAAATTTGACCGCCGCTTGAAACAGCTTCTCTCTGTCAGCGGCGTAGAGCGCGGGGAACTGGCCCGTCACCTGGGCGTGTCCGTCCCCACCGTGAGCCGTTGGCTCAACGGGATCAGCACCCCCAACGTGTACCAGTTCCGGGAGATCGCCCACTTTTTCGGGATGCCCTATGACTGGTTTCTGGAGGATGGGGACGGAATCCCCGACACCGAGGGGCTGGCGGCGAAGTTGGGGCTGTCCACGGAAACGGTGGAGGCCCTTCTGGAGCTGGCCGCTTCAGAGAGCGAGGAAGTGCTGACGGCAGTGGATGATGCCGTCTGCGCCGTGATCGCCGCCATCAATGGCGTGTATGACGATCTTCTGCGAGTTGCTGAAGAATCCGTGAGAAAGACCGCGCCCAGCGAAATGGAGGGGTGAAGCAATGCGCGATGTGGAAAAAGTCATTGAGGGGCTGAAACAGGAAACCATCCGTGAAATCACAAAGAAGGATGCCCGCCCGGAAGCGCAGTTGGCATGGTATTGGACTTATATCGGTTCTCTTGACATGGCACAGCAGTTAGGGCTAATCAATGACGCACGCCGTCAGGAACTTTATCGGGAAGTGGATCGGTTTAAGCCCAAATATAAGGTGCAGGCTGCCCAGGAAGCAAAACCGAACCACTTAGCGGCTGTAGAAATGGGCGCGGAGGGCAACTATAATCAGATCGACGGCGTTATCAACAACGAGGCCCCCAAGCCCTCCCTGCGGGAAACTTTGCGGCAGTATCAGGAGGAAACCGGGAAATCTCAGGGCGGGGATGTTCCTCCGGGTTCCAGCCGGGACCCGGAACGGTGACGCCCATGAAACTAACCAGCATTGAGAAAGAAACGATTATCAATTTCAATGAGGCAGAGCGCACGGCGAGTATCTACACCCACAATGAGGCGTTGAAACGTCAGCTATTGGAGCTGTGCCAGACTCACCCGGAGCAGGTGCGCCAGACTGCCGCCAACGGCTGGGGCGGGCTGACCTTTGAACTGCCCAAGAAGTGGCTGAAGGTATCGCCGCCCCGCAAACCTACCCCGGCGCAGTTGGAAGTGCTGGCCCGGATGACCCAAAAGCGGCTGGGGAGATAAGCGGCGCTCCCGCCCCTTGCCCATACTGGCCCGCTGTGGTAGAATATCCCCGTCAGGGGGTGAAGCTGTTGTTTGAGGAAGCCATGCCAGTAAAGGAAACCACACTGGAAGGGATGCCGCCAGCGGCAGCACCGAAACAGCGTCCAAAAAAGAAGAAAAAGAAGGATAAATACGCAAACACGCCAAAGTGGGCAAAGCAGGGAAATAAGAAAGCCCGCCATGATGCGCGTATCCGTTTGGCAAGGCAATGGCTTTCCACCTACAAAGGGACCGGAAAGCATATCGTCCAAGCCTACCGTCAACAATTCAAAGTCGATGTTACAGTTGCCCTCAATGACTTGGGTGAGATCGGAGCATTGACGCCGGAACAGGTAAGCATGAAGCGGCAGGTGGAGGGAAAGCGGATAGAGCATCTGCGACTGGAAAAGGAAGAACGGGAACTGCAAGACTTCTATGACCGTTTTCCTGATTCAAATGACCAGTTTTTCTATATTGCCGGATATACCTCTGGCGGAGCGCCCTACGGGGTAACTTGGGAAGAAATGGGGCTGCTGCCCTACCAAGACCCAGAGGATGCTGTTTTGGAAAGCGAGGATGATGATTTGTCGGAGTTTAAGGACAAGTTGAGGCTTATAGGCCGCAATTCCATCCGGCTGGATATTATGGGTGAAAGCTCCTGCACCGTTGGATGCACAAAATTTGGCGGCGTTCCCGATGTTCCAGACGGCTTCACTTGGCCGGTGTTTGAGACGGACACCTATGTGGATGAACAGGTCAAGCCTCGTCCGCTGGCATTTCTGGCTCAATTTAACTGCGCAGAGTTGAAAAGACTGGACAAAGACCGGCTCCTTCCTCATACGGGGCTGCTGTCCTTTTTCTACGAGCTGGAATCCCAGCGATGGGGCTTTGACCCGAAGGATAAGGGGTGCTCCAAGGTTTTTTGGTTCCCGGATATAGAAAACCTTTCCCCCGCCGTTTTCCCGGAAAATTTGGAAAATGATTTCCGCCTCCCAGCTATCAACATTACCATGTGCAAGGAAAAGAGTTTCCCCGACTACGAGGACTTCACCTGTCAAATGGAATTTGATGAACGCCAGCGCGATCTGCCCCATGAATACTTTGAAAGTCTGCAATGTGAGCTTGGAATTTACCCGGAAGAAGATAATTGCTCCAAGCTGCTGGGTTGGCCCAACACGATACAGGGGAGCATGGCGGAGGAATGTGAGCTTGTGTCCAAAGGCTACTACTTGGGCGGCAGCAGAGATCAACCCCCGCCAGAGGCGGTCAAGGAGGCTTGTCGTACAGCACAGGATGAGTGGCAGTTGCTTCTTCAGTTGGACACTGTGGGAACAGATGAGTTTGAACTGATGTTTGGTGACTGCGGGCGTATTTATTTTTTCATTCGGAAATCAGATTTAAGGGCAAAGTGTTTTGATAATGTTTGGCTGATTCTGCAATGCTTTTGAAAGATTTGGAACACCAGAATGAGCAAAAGGACGGCTGACCGTCCATACCGCCCGGAGTGGGATGCTTTATCCCCTCCGGGCCTTTCTATACTGAAAAAAGGAGGTTTTTATGGCAACCAAATTACAATTTGTATCTGAGCTGGCAGACCAGACCGCCCATACTGTCACGCGGGATGTGGACGGCTGGAAACGGTATTTAACCACCGCCTCCCGGCTCTACAAATATCCCTTTGACGAACAGCTCCTGATCTACGCCCAGCGGCCCGACGCCACCGCCTGCGCCAGCATGGAGTTGTGGAACAATACCATGCGGCGCTGGGTGAAGCCCCGTTCCAAGGGCATCGCAATCATCCGAAAGGACAGGCGGGGTAAGCCTGGTCTGGAGTATGTCTACGACTATGGGGACACCCGCCCTGTGCGTGGGGCGCGGGAACCGTACCTGTGGCAGATGCGGAAGGAACACCACCCTGCCGTCCTCGCCGCCCTGAGAAAACGGTATGGCCCCGATACGGGCGGGGACATTGGCGACCAGCTTATGGATATGGCCGTCCATGCCGTGGATGAGGTCTATCGTGACCGTCTGCGTGATCTGGCCTATGACACAAAGGACAGTTTTCTGGAGGAACTGGACGATTTGAATTTGGAGGTGCGTTTCCGCCGCCTTTTGACCGCGAGCGTCCAGTACACCCTCCTGACCCGCTACGGCCTGGACCCCATGGACTATCTGGACGATGAGGATTTTGCGGGCATTTCCGAATTTTCCACCCCCACCGTTCTTCATCACCTGGGCAGCGCCGCCAGTGCGGTTTCTATGGAGGCCCTGATGGAGATTGGAACTGCCATTCGGCAGTACGACCAGACGCAGGTAAAAAATAATCAAAAAATTTCCGAAAAACCTCTTGCAAAAGAACCTCAAACCGGTTATACTACAACCAGAGGACAATTTAACACTGTAAAGCGCGAAAGCAAAGAAAGGAGCATATATCATGGAGCTGACTTACACGAAGGTGGGCGATTACCTGGTGCCCGATCTGATGATGGACGGGGAGGACGAACTGGAGGAACTGCCGCTGGGCAAGTACGGGATGCTGAGAGAGGACTTTCTGAAGGAACATCACAGCGGGACGTACACCTCCATGCTCCTGACGGGCAGGCTGACCCCGCACCTGCGGGAGATCGACAGGCAGGCGCAGGAGCAGGTGGACAGCATCGTGAGGGACCTGATGAAGAACCGCGGCGTGAACGAGGAACTGAAGGCCAGAGATCAGATGGCGTGGGTGCAGGCGGTGAACAGCTTCACCCATCAGGCGGAGGAAATGGTGCTGGCGGAGATCGTCTACAAGTAAATCAGGAGCAGCAGGAAGCGGCGGGCGAACAGCCCGCCGCTTCTGTGTCCCCGGAGCCGGAGGACGCTCCCGCGCCGGGACTGGCCCGGTTCAGCCTGTTCCCCACGGTGGAGGAACAGGTGGAGGCCATCGCTGAGGCCCAAGCGGAAGAAACGCGGCAGCCGGAGATTGACGCTTCCTCCATCCATCGTGTATCTGACGCGGTGGTGGACCACATCCTTACCAGCGGCGGCAACGGCAGGCACAGCATTGAGCGCATTGTCGCGTTCTTCCAGAAAAGTCCCAACAACGAGGACGCCGCCGCGTTTTTGGAGAAGGAATATGGGGTCGGCGGCAAGGGCCTGACGGTTGCCAGGACAAAGTACGCCATGTGGTTTGATGAAAAGGGGATTCATGTCTGCCCCGGAAACAACACCTATGGAACTATTTTCACACATCTCCCGTGGTCCGCTGCCGCCGTCCGCATTTCCCAGCTTTTGAAGGACGGTATGTTTGCCAGCCAGGAGAAAATCGACACGGCACGGGAAAATGAGTTGGACAGTCTTGCTAACAGCCTCGCCAATCTCCGTGCGAATTTCAGTGACGCGGCAAAAGAGAAGGACTACCTGCACACCGTTTCCGAAGCGTATGGGGAAAGCCGGAGCGAGGAAAGTGTGCTGCGGATCAAGGAACTTCTGCGTGAGCCGGAGAGCCGCCGCCGTGTCCTCTCCGAATTGCGGGCGTTCTCCAATTCTTATGTAACAGACCGCTCTTTGCTGGAACACCGCCCCACTATATCCCTGCCTGCGCTGATCCGGCAAACCGCCGATCTGGATAAGCCGGTCACAGAGTTTAAGGCGGTGGACGGCTTTGCCCCCGCAAAAGCCACTTTTATCACGGAAGATGAAATCGACCAATTTTTGGCGGATGGCCCCAGTCTCCAAGACAGCAAAATCCGCATTTATTCCTACTTCATACAGGGACACGATGCCAAGGAGTGCGCCGCACTTCTGCGGCATGAATATGGAGATAGTGGCCATGTTTCTGAGGGCTGGCAGACATGGAGCGATGGGAAAGGGATCAAACTTACCCGTTCCGATGAGAATGGCGATTATGACACCGTTCATCTCAACTGGAACCAGGCGCAGAAGCGCATCCGGGACTTGATTGAAAAAGACCGCTATCTCACCAATAAAGAGCGGGAAAGCCTGCCAGAGCATGACAAAAACCATCTTGCCCAAATGCTCTATCACTTCTTCTCCCATGTGCCGGACTGCCAGCATCGGCCCTTTTCCAATGGCGCGGACGCTGCGGAGGCGGCAAAGCAGATAATCCCCCTGCTGGAAACGTCCGAAACGGCATCGAAGCTGTTCGATACCATGTTGAGCGACTTTACCACTGTCAGCCCGGACACAGAGGGCTATACGGGCATGATGTTTGCCATGCGGGACATGGGGGCGTTTGTGCGCGGGGATTCTCCCCTGTTCTCCCCGCTGCCGGAGAGTGCCCTGCAAGCGGAGCGTGAGGTAAAGGAACGCAACCGGAAAAAAGGCCAGACCGCGCAAAAAGCCGCTGTGACCGATGCGCCGGGGGAGGCTTCTGGGGAATTGGCTGCGGTGGCCCGTGCCCTTGCCAGCAAACGCAAGCCGGAGGCCGAGGCGCAGGGTGATGGACAATTCTCCCTGTTTTCCTCCGGGCAGGCGGCAGAGGCGGAGACGCAGGAGCAGCGTGAGATTACCGATGCGGACCTTGACCATTTTCTGATCGAGGATTTGGGCGACCCGGAGCGCAGGCAGAGGCTTTACGCCCTGTTTACCGAGGGCTGGTCTGACGCGATCATCGTGCGGAAGCTGGAACAGGAGTATAGCCGCTCCCGGCGCGGAAATCTGGAAGGGGGCTTCTGTACCCTGGCGGACGGTACACGGGGCTACGCCTATTTTACGAAAGAACTGCGGATTTCTCCCAGGCCGGAGGGAAAGATGCGCCATGTCTCCTTTGAGGAAATGGCCGCGCATATCCGCCAGCTTATCCAGGAGGGCCGCTACCTGTCCCCGGAAGAACTGGAGCAGTATCAGAAAGACCATGCGGCCCCGGAGCCGGAGGCCCCAAAAGCGGAGGTGGAGAAAAAGTACAGTCTTGGCTACGGTTATTTAGGGAACGGCCTCACCGTCTGGAACAGCATGGAAATGGAAGATGGCGATTATAAGACCATCGCCCATATCGCCCCGGACAGAAGGGTGACATTCTATGCTGACGATCTGCCGGAAGAAATCAAACAGGAAATCCAACACACCGCCGCCACGTCTGACGCCAGAATCTCCGCAACGCAGGATGCCCCCGTATTTTCTGCGCCGCCCCAAGTGCCGGAACAGGAGCAGGAAACCTCCCGCTCCCCCTGGTGGGATGAATATACCGCTATTAAAGAAAGCCATCCGAATCATCTGGTGCTTTACCAGGTGGGCGACTTTTTTGAGCTGTTCGGTGAGGACGCCAAAAATGCCGCCGCTGTGCTGGAGCTGACCCTGACCACCCGGCCCATCGGCAGCGTTGGCCGGGTGGAGATGTGCGGCTTACCCGCCCACGCACTGGAGCAGAATGTGGAAAAGCTGCGTGGGCAGTATGACGTGGCTATTTCCACGGTTGACGAAAAAACCGGCGCATACCAGACCCGAACCATGGCCGCCCTGATGACAGGGGCGGAGCCGGAGAAACAGGCCGTGGAACAAAGTGAATCCCCCGCTCCTGCGGGAGAAGCGGCCGCTGTTGTCCAGAATCCCAACTATGAGATCACGGTTACATCTGCGGAAGCGTTGATTTTAGCAAGGCCAATGTCGCAAGCGGGAATCACGCCCGAACGGACTGTCCAGGAAAATGGCGATGTGACATTCAGCGTTGCGGAGGCTGAAAAAGATACCCTCGAACGGCTGATTACCAAAATCAGGAATGATATTTCCAAAGCGGCGGCGGCTGTGTCCAGGCCCAAAAAGGCCAGACGCACACGCCCGGAGATCAATTACAGCACTTTTGCTAAACTGTTCCCGGAGATCATCAGCGGCGAATACCGCAGTATGCGCTTGCAGGCTGGGCCGTCCTATATGCCCCTCCATGTCCAGTGGATCGCCGATGATGTTGTCGCCCTCGGCCATACCTTCAGACAGAACGGCGATACCATGAATGACCCGGAAATGACCTTCCGGGTTGACCGGGAAAAGGGGACGATGGAGGCGCTGACCTTCCAGCAGGATGGCGGCGTTCCAATCTATCAGCAGGTCTACCCGGAGCCGGGTAAATGGATTCCCAAGCTGCGGAACGACTTGAACAACTTTGCCGCAAAGTGGATGAAGAATATCACAGCGCAGAAATTCACTAAGGAGCGGGCTGTTGCTGTGAAGGATGGAGAGGACGTTGAGGTTTTCTTCAGCCCGGAAGGGACGCCCATCGCCGCCTATGACATTCTGATGCGGGAAGCGGACGCCATCACAGCGCAGCTTTTGAACGATGAACGCTACGCAAACGCCCGGATGAACAGTGATGAGCAGAACAGCCGCCTGTCAGCGCCGTCACACTGTACCGGGAGGCGCTTGCTGTGCTGGTTGGTGCCGTAAAGGGCAGCAGTTTTTATGATTATCTCCGTGACCGGGAAACGGATTATGACAGCGCCAGGAACGAACTGGACGCTGAGATCACCGCCATGATGGAGGAAATCAAAGAACAAAATCCCGCCCTGCACGAAGCCTGCCACACCCTGCCCAAGTTCCGGGAGTGGCTGATTGAGGACATTCTGGAACAGACCTATCAGGATGTTATCACCGACCCCCGTGACGCGGTGCAGCGGTACGCCGGTACGCCGGACACCCCGGCGTGGATTCAAGAGGCCCCGGCACAGCCGGAGCGGAACGCCCGTGAAACGGCGCCCCAGGAGGAAATGTCCGAGGCCCGTGATCCGCTGGCCCCGGCTTATCGGGAGGGCGATACAGTCTATATAGAGAATAAACCCTTTATCATTTCCAAAATCGACTCATTTGAAATCCAGTTGCAGTACCCCAACACGGTACCGCCATTGCTCACCAGTGAAGAAATCACACACTTTGAGTACCTTCTGCGTCAGGACCCCCGCAATCTCGCTATCTCTGATTTTCTCTCTGCTGACACCAGCCGTATTACCAGGGAGATTCTGACAGCATATCTTTTGACCCCCAATGAGTTGGAGATGGTATCGCATTGGTTCCGATCCGGTGAGGGCAACATCCAAATTGCTGGACGTATCAAGGAAATGCTTTCCGGCCGGTCTGGTTCAGTAAGCGCTCCGTGGAATAGCGTGGCAAACTACTCCACAGATGATAAGGGATTTCGTGTGACTCACCAGCAGAATGTGGGTTTTCGGACCTGGGAGGAAGTAGCGGCCATTTATCGTAGCCTCTGGCAACTGGAATTTGATGGTTTTTCCCATGAGCCACCCACCGTGGACACTTTGGAGACAGAGCAGGCGGAGGCCGGTACAGAGATACCCCAGGCGTTGGAGGCGGCACCAGAACCCACCGGGGCAGGTGCGCCGGAAAATGCGAAAATAGTTTGGCATACCCCCGCCGGGAAAGAATACCGCGCCGGGGACACGGTGGAATACTTTGTTGATGGAACGCCTCACCAGATCACCATTGACAGCATAGGCGAGGACTACATTTATTACACGTTCCCCGATTTAGCCCAAGCCCCCGTTGAGATGTTCCGTGATAGATTTGAAAAACTCCTGGATGATGGCACCCATTCTATTGTCCAGAAGGCCAGCGAACACCCCCAGCAGGCTCCCGCCATGGAGCAATCAGAGGCGGAGAGGGGGGATGATACTGTCCCTGTTGAACCTGACTTCACCCCCAACGCCGAAAAGTATTGGGAGTTAAAAGCCCAGCACCCGGATAAACTCATCGGCGTCCAGGTAGGGGAGTTTATGATGTTCTATGGCAAGGATGCCGAAGAAGCGGCCTCCGCCCTGGGAACAAAGGCCCCGATACTGGATATTCCCGGTTTGGGACAGACACCCACCACTGGGAAACGCGGTGCATGGCAGGCCACGCTCAAAAAGCTGCTGGAGCATGGCAAGAGCGTGGTGCTGGCCCGTCCCGATCTCCAGCGCGGCCCTGACGCCCCCTATGAGATCATTAAGGAGCGGGATATTTCCGAGTACATCCCCTTGGGTAAGGAACTGACCATTGACGGACGGCGCATGAAGGTGGACAGCATCGACTACGCCAACGGTAAAGTCAGCCTCTTGGATATGGAAATGGCGGAGAAATACCGCTATCCCGTTTTTCGGGAGGAACCTGTCGCCTATGTCCGTGAGTATGTAGAGGAAGCAGAGTGGCGGGAATTTGAGCAGACAGCCCGTATTGAAAATGTGATGGAGGGCCAATCTGCCGATGAACCGGAAAGCCAGGATCATGCCGAAACTGACACACTGGAGGAAGCCAAGCGGCTGATAGAGGATTTCTGTGACGCGGAGTATGGCCGCGGCTGCGCTGATTTTTCTGATCTGGAGCATATCGGCATCGCCTACACCACTACCGAGGATGAACGGCATGAAATTCAAGTGGAGGTCAATCTGCTGGATTTCAGTGTCACGCAGACACTGGACGGCCAGCTTATCGAACAGCGCAGGTACAAGACCCTGCGGGAAATGATCGACAATGAATTGTCCGACCTTGATTTTGAGGACCTGATCCACATGAGTGGTGAGCCGGAGCAACTGCTGGCAACCGTGCTGAAAGCGGCGCACAAGCCGGGACCCGCCCCGGAACCGGAACAGGTGGAGATCGACGGCGGCAGGATCGCAGAGCCGCCCGCACCCAAAACGCCCATGACCTCTCAGGTGGTGGGACGGGTAAACGCCGGAGCCTTTGATGTGGTATTTGAGGAACTGCACGTTGGCCCGGAACTGCACAATTTCCACATTACCGATGAGGGCCTTGGCACTGGCGGTCAGAAAACCAAATATCAAAACAACGTAGCGGCTATCCGTACCTTGAAGCAGATCGAGGCGGAGGGCCGTTTGGCTGCCCGGTCGGAACAGGAGATACTGTCCCACTATGTGGGCTGGGGCAGCCTGGCCCCGGCGTTTGACGAACACAACAAAGCGTGGGCAAAGGAATTTGCGGAATTGCAGTCCCTTCTCACCCCGGAGGAATACGCCGCCGCCAGAGCGACCACATTGAGCGCCCACTATACCAGCCCCCGTGTTATCAAGGCCATTTACGATGCTGTGGGGCGGATGGGCTTTCAGCCGGGTAATATCCTGGAACCGTCCTGCGGCATCGGGAACTTTTTCGGACTTCTGCCGGAAGCCCTTTCCGGCGCAAATCTGTACGGTGTGGAACTGGACAGCTTGACGGGCAGAATTGCCAGACAGCTTTATCAAAAGGCCCATATTACCGTGGACGGCTTTGAGAACACCGACCACCCGGACGATTTCTTTGACCTTGCCGTAGGCAACGTGCCCTTCGGCTCATATAAAGTCCATGACCGCCGCTATGACCGGCACAATCTACAGATACATGACTACTTCCTGATGAAAACACTGGACAAGCTGCGTCCCGGAGGCATTATGGCGGTCATTACCTCTAAGGGCACTATGGACAAGAAAAACAGCAAGGTCCGTGAAGCCCTGGCGCAAAAGGCCGACCTCTTAGGCGCGATCCGCCTGCCCAACAACGCTTTCAAGGCCAACGCCGGAACCGAAGTCACCAGCGATATTCTGTTCTTCCGGAAACGGGCCACAGTGCCGGAAAAGCTGCCGGAATGGGTGGAAAGCGGCCTGACCGCGGACGGCGTACCCCTTAACCAGTATTACCTTCAGCACCCGGAGATGGTGCTGGGCACGATGGTCCGCGGCATGAGTATGTACGGCAACGACACGGAAACCGCCTGTTATCCCATTGAGGGCGCTGACCTGGCGGAACAGCTTGCCGGGGCCATTTCCCATATTGCCCCGCCCGACCAGGAACTGCTGGAAATGGACGCCCCCGAGCAGGAGGACGGCAAAGCGGTGGAGAGCATCCCGGCAGACCCGAATGTGCGCAATTTCAGCTATACAGTGTCCAAGGGGAAAATCTACTTCCGGGAAAACTCCCGCATGGCCCCGGTGGAGCTGGGCAAGAAGCCTACCGAGCGCGTCAAGGGCATGATCGGTATTCGGGACAGCGCCCGGAAACTCATTGATTTGCAGTTGAAAGGCGCGGATGACACTGAGATTAAGGCGGAACAGGCCAACCTTAACCGCCTCTATGACGCCTATACCAAAAAATACGGCATCTTGAACAACCCCGGAAACCGGCTGGCGTTCAACCAGGATTCCTCTTATCCTTTACTCTGCTCTCTGGAAGTGCTGGATGATGAGGGCAATTTTAAGCAGAAAGCGGATATGTTCACCAAGCGGACCATCCAGCACCACGAGGCCGTGACCAGCGTAGACACGGCGGTGGAAGCTCTGGCGGTATCTATCGGTGAGCGGGCCTGTGTGGATTTGGGCTTTATGGCCTCCCTCATGGGCGACCGGAGCCCGGCTGGCAGCGGCGACAAAATCCCGCAGATCGTGGAGGATTTGAAGGGGATCATTTTCAAAGACCCGGCCACCGGCCCCTTTGACATTGACGGTGACGCCGTGTCCTGGTATAAGGGCTGGCAGACGGCGGACGAATACCTGTCCGGTGATGTCCGCGCAAAGCTGGCCGAGGCCCGCGCCGCCGCCGAAGAATACCCGGAGTTCGCCGTCAACGCGGAGGCGCTGGAGCAGGTGCAGCCCAAGGACCTGACCGCCGCCGAGATCAGTGTGCGGATCGGCGCGCCATGGGTCAAGCCGGAGTATTACCGGCAATTTCTTTTTGAGCTGCTCCAAGTGCCGGAATATCTGCATGAAAAGATAGATGTTTTCTACAACAAAGTCACTGGCGAATGGAATGTGAAGGGCAAGAGCGTGGACAAGCGGGACAATGCCCGCATCCATGCCACCTATGGCACCAAGCGCAGAAGCGCCTATGTCATTTTTGAGAACCTTTTGAACCAGCGGGATTCGCGGGTTTATGATGAGGGCGCTGAAGGAAAGCGTGTTCTCAATCCCAAGCACACCGCCATTGCCCAGCAGAAAGCGGAGGCCATTGACCAGGCGTTCCGGGACTG